>JBICHZ010000436.1:0-8303 GCA_043101355.1 Rhodopirellula sp. JB044 | reverse complement strand
GGGGGTGGCTTCAGGGTCGACGATTCCCGTGTCGACGACGCGTTCGAAGTGGGCGTTGTCGATCGTGGCGAGCGTTTGTGAGGTGATCGTGTTTTTAGCGAGTCCGACGCTGATGCTGACGGTGACCGCGTTACTGCCCGCGACGGCGATCCCAAGCGAGGCGGCTCCGGCGAGAGCGTTGATCTCAGAGGTGTTTTCCGAAACGACCGAAACGTCTCTCGCGGTGAACTGGTGGTCGGTTTCATCCGTCGGTGCGGGGACGTTGCGGATGGCGGCTTCGGCGTCGGCGTTAATGGTGTTGTCGGCCGATGCACCGGCACCGCCGAGCCCAACGGCGGTCGACGACGAGCCGCTGATCGCGATGCTGCCGGCGATGACCGTGGTGCTGATCCGTTGCCCGGTGATTGCGCTGACGTTGACGTCGTGTTCGATGATCGTTTTGGACGCATCAATGATAGCGCGTGTGGACCCTTTGTGGTTCTCGGAACTGTCGTCGCCGATCGTATTTTCGGCGACTGCGGCACCGATCGCGAGCGAACCACCGCTCGAACTGGAGAACGATGCTGAGGCTGCCGCGGCGACCACGGTCGAAACGATTCCGGCTTGGCTGGTGGCGATCACGTCGAGATCACCCGACGAAGTGGCGTCTCCGTCAGCCACGTCGACGATCACGGTGCTGCCGACCACCGAGGCGAGGACTTCCGTCAAAATGGTATTGCTCGTCGAGGCTCCACCCCCGGACGCGGCCAAGCCGTTCTTGCCACCTGCCGCGGCGAGCGATGCGGCGACCGCGACCGCGGAGATCGATGTCTCGCTGAACTTCAGCGACTCGCCTTCTTTGTAGATGATGTAGGTCTTGCCGGCGGTCTCGTCGACGAACATCCACGATGTTCCGACGAGATTGGCGTCGGCCTCTTTGTCGCTGCCGTCGCTGTTGAGGTCGGATTGATACTCGGCGTCTTCCTCGGTCGATTGTTGTTCGTCGCGGGCGGCTTTCTGTTCGTCGGTGAGTTCTTCGTCGTCGGGGGCATCGACCGGTTCGAGCGTTTCGGAACCGAGCTGCGAGAGCGTTAGCACGTGCCCGCTCGGTGCGGGGACACCCATGATTTGTTGGTAGAGTGTCGCTTTCAAACTGGCATCGCCCGCGCGATCGGCGTCGTACTCGTTCGGCACGGTGTCCTCATCGTCCGAGTCTGCCGCTGCGGCGTCGTCGAGGTCCGAGGCGGTCAGGCCACCGGCGATGTCGTCACCGGGACGTCCGAGCGACTGCGCGACTACACGGACTTCGTCGTCACTCGTCACGATACTGCCGGCCGAGATGCGGGCGATCGTTTGACCGTCGATTTCATTCTCGGCGATCGAAACCCCGACCGCGACACTGACGCCGGTCCCGGCACCGCCGGCCGCGAGCGACAATGCCGCCCCGACGGCGTAGGCACGAATCAGCGATTGATCGGTCGTGAGGACATGCACGTGCCCGGTCTCGGTCGTGCCGAGGTCGCCGTCGTCGAGCCCCGCGGTGACGGTCGATGCGCCGCGAATCTCGGAAACGAGTTGGCGGTCGAGTTGGTTCATCATCCCCGCACCGGATGCGGAAACGCCAACCGCCGTGCCCTTGGACGTTTTCGCGAGCGTGGCACTGACCGCGGCGGATACGGCGAGTATCTTCGAGGTGTCGACCGCTTGGACGAGAATGTCGCCGCCCGAGGTGAGTTCGGCGTCGTCGACAATCGCGAGTGTCTCGGAATCGATCGAGTTCCACGAGAAGGAACCCGCGATCGTGATTCCGATGCTCGCACCGCTCCTGCGATTGCTCTTGCTGCCCGACACGCCCGCCGTGATCGCTAGGATGTCGGACTGCGCGTCGGCGGTAACGCTGACATCGTCATCGGCATGCACGTCCGCGCCGGCGATCCAGGATTGCGTTTCCAAATCGAGGTCGTTGCGTGCGAAAGATCCGGCGAGCCCCACCGCGAGCCCACCGGCGCTGACCGTACCGATTGCGCCGGAGACCGCCGAGATACTGGTTTCGTTTTGCGAGGAAACGGTCAGTTCACCTCCCGCGTTCACGTCGCCCGAAGTGTTGATGTATGCCCGAGTGGAATCGGTGACCGAGTTCCACGCGACGTCGCCGGCCAGCCCGATGCCGCTGGTGAACGAGTTTTTGCCTTTGGATCCGTTGCTCTTGGGCGATTTGGAATTGGCGTCGCGGCTTTTCGTCTTACTGACTTTGGTGCCCGCGATGCCGATCGTCCACAACGAACCGGACATCTCGGCATCGACGATCACGTCACCCGACGCGTCGATATCGAGATCGCTGCCCGTCGCCGGAGGAGTGAGGTTGTCCCCTTTTTCGCCGACAATCGCAGCGGTCTCGCGGTTGATGTCTTGGACACCAACGGAGATCCCGACCGATGCGATTCCCGAGGTCTGTGCCGCACCGACCACGGAAACATGCGAGGTTTCATCGTCGGCAAGAACGCGGATGTTGCGGCCGGACACGACCGCGTCGTCTTGGATCTGCGCGATCGTGGTGTTGTCTTGGTCGAGCACGCTGACGCTGCCGCTGACACCGATCTTCCCGGATTCACCGCCCGCTTGGACGAGGTCATAGCTGACCATTAACTCGGTGGCTTTGACCGTGACGTCACCGTCGTCACCGGCACGCACGAGTGCGCCGTTGCCGATCGTGGCCAGGGTTTCATTGTCGATCGTTTGCAGTAACGCCGATCCGCCCAAACCCGCGACACCTGAACGGTTGCCGACCGGCGAGATCGTGTCTTTGAGTTCGCGATCACCTTTGGCGACCTCTTTGATGTTTTCCGCGTACGCGTAGACCGTCATGATCCCCGCGAGGTTAACCAATTCGATGTTCGTCGACGCGTCCACGTTGACGCTTTGGTCGGCGGTGTGATGGCTGGCTTTTTGATTGACCAGTGCGCCGTCACCAATCGTTGCGCCGGAGTGATTGTCGTAATCGACTTTGGCGATCGATGCCGCAAAGGTGTACTTGGCCGCACCCTCGACATCGGCGGGGTTGTTTTCCGGGTCGGTGCCGTTGCCGGCGATTTGGGTGGATGCCCAGACGTTGACGGTTTCGCCCAGTCCCAAGTCTGGCCCCATCGACGAGTGAAACTCCTCACGGAAATCAGTCGAGAAGAACGTTTCCGCGTCGAAACCGTCTTCGATCGTCGAACGCGTCAACTCACCAAACGGCAAGGCCGCGATCGGGTCAATCCAGAACGGGTCGGCAAGGATCGGATAGCTCAACTCACTCGTGACGTCGATCGCTTGTTTCGCATCGAGTTGGCTGCCGCCGCTGACCGTGGCGTCGACCGTGTTGGTGAAATCGCCGATCGAGAGAGCGAGTCCGGCGGCAAAGGTTTTGTCTTTGTCGCGAACGCGGCGTTTCTTCGGTTCGGTGTTGGGGTCTTCGTCATCGCTGGCTTCATCGCCTCCGTCGGAGATCACCGTGCCCTGGGATTTGACGCTGACAGATTGTTCCGCGGAGGCTGTTACCGCGATGTCGCCATCGGACTCGAGTACCGACGTCGCGCCGGTCGTTGCCAGAACCGTGTGGGTGAATCGGTTGTACGCGACCGCGCCGGCGATCGAGAAGCTGTTGTTGATGTTGTCGACTTGGTTCGCCGCCTCGCCCGCTTCCCCGGAGAAACCGTCGAGCCCGAAGTCGTCGCTCTCCGAATCGTCGTCGTCGGTACGGATCGGGTATTGGCGTTGGCCTCGCGTAATCAAGTCGCGGGCTTTGGGTTCGTCACCGATGCCCGATCCCGTTTCCACTTGATTCGATGCCGTCAATTCAGCGGCGATTTTGATTCCCGAACCCATCATGGTTTGGAAGGAATGTTCGGTGGCAGTGGAACCGGTCGCAGACAATTCGATCGGTGCCGCAGCAAACGCGCCCGCCCGCGTTTCGCTCAACCGGATCGTGCGATCGTTGATTCGAGTGACGTAATAGGTTTGCCCGCTGCCGAGGCCCCGGATCGCGGATTCACCAACGGTGATTTCGCTGAGCCGTTCGAACATGTGGTTGTTGCCGCTGACGTTTGTCGGCGTGGTCAGGTCGACTTCGACCCCACCGTCGGTCAGTTTGAACGTGTCGCCGTCAACGTCCGAGACGGTGTACTGTGTTCCGGCGGTCATGCCGTCGATGTCGACGCCGCCTTCGTTGAGATATGTGATCACGTCACCGTTGGAAAACCCGTGTCCGGGGAACGTGATCGTGTTCGTCGCCGCGTCGACCGTTGGACCCGCGGTGGGATCAAATCGAACCAGGCCGATTGTTTCACTCGGTGCGGTGATGTGCGGCGTGAACGACAATTCGATGTCAGAATCGTTCGCGGTCAACCGATGAGTTTGTCCCGCCGTGGCCGTCGTCAGGTTCATGAGGCTGCCTGATCCGACCGGATCATTGCCCGTCGGGACGACGCGGAGTCGGATCTCGTCGGCGCTAACCACGTCGACTTCGTACGTGGTGTTATCGACGAGACCGAACGCGTTCGAACCGTCCGCGTGATAGGTCACCTGGTCTCCAGTAAGCAAACCGTGGTCAGTCAAAAAGATCGTGTCGGTGTCCGCGTCTGCGTCGCCGTAGAGAACCTCAAAGGCGTGGAAATCGATCCCGAGGGTCGCGCCACCCGTGATCGTGATCGGTGTTCCGTCGGTCGTTTGCAATTGGATCGTGTTCGCGTCAACCACGTCCACCAGGTACGTTTCGTTCGGGGCCAGCGGCGCCACCGGGTCACCGCCACCGGTCCGGTAAACCACCGTGGTTCCGTCGACGAGTCCGTGATCGGGAATGTTGAATTGGTTGCCGGTGATCAAAGGGGATGTGCGAGAGCCGTCAAAACTCACCATGACGTAATCGCTGGTGATTGCGGCTCCCAACGTGATCGTGCCCGGATCGCTCAGGTTGACGATGTTCGACGACGGGTTGGTTTGCGTCGTCGAAAGCTGAAGCACGTCGTCGCTTAATTTCACGACGTAGTAATCGGTTCCCTCAGACAGCCCAAATGCGGAGGTGCCCGCGGCGGAGTACTGAACCGTTTGTCCGGTTTCGAAGCCGTGGTTGAGCAGCGTGATTTCGTCGTTCGCGGCGTCGATGATCGTTGTCGCCGAGACGCTCGAAACCGTGTCTGAGGTCATCGCGGTTGCGGCGAGATACGCCGTTCGCCCGTAAACTTCGGTGGTGAGCGTGGTCGGGTCGGTACGATAGGTGACTTGGTCGCCGGTAACCAACCCGTGATCGGCATCAAACGTGATCTGGTTGGATCGATTGTCGACCGTTGTTGCTGGTTCGAAAGTAATCGGAGTGTGCGTGAATCCGAACGCGTGCGAATCTCCGACCGCGCCGGCGGTCAAATCGATCACGACGAGAGAATCACCTTCGGCGACCGGTTCCGAGAGTTTGATCGTTTTTGCCGTCGCGTCGTACTCGGCAACGACGTAGGTTTCGCCGTCCGCGAGTCCACCGATCGGACGCAGCGAGTCGATCGGTTGCGCTTCCGGATCCGATCCGCCGACGAGATACTTGATCCGTTGCCCCACGGTGAACACCGTGTTGCCGACCGCGATCGTGTTGTCGGTGACGTCAACGACGCCCGTCGCAGTAGGGTCGATGATGATCGCATCGCTCTGTTGCAACGTGTGTTCGGTGCCCGCGTCGATCAATCGTGCGTCCAGGTCGATCGAGTTTTCACGCGTCAACTGGATGTGATCGTCATCGATCACCACCACGCGAACCGATTGGCCATGAGTCAACCCGTCGATCGCATTGCCGATCGTTGGCGAAGCGTCCAGGTCGTCCGCGTCCTGCGCGAGGTAGACCAGTTGCTCGCCCGTTTCGAAACCGTGGTCGGGGATTCGGATCAGCTCCGTCGTCGAGCCAACGGTTTGGTCGATGTCCGATTTTTCGAAACCGACCAAAGAGGTTGCTTCGCCCGCAACGATGGTGCCGTCGACCGTCGCCGTGACGTCGGCTTCATCGAGTCCCACGGCAACACCGATCCCACCACGTCCGTCGACGTAGATTTCCAAACCGCTGGTCGCCGCATTGGTAACGTCGCCGGTGGCGTGAATGTTGACGTTCCCGGCGGCGTTGATGGTCACGCTTTGAGCAATCGTCGCGGTGCTGGTCGTGTGCGTGTTGGAGACCGCGATTGACGCGCCGAGCGCGTCGGTGTTGGCAGGCGACGCCTTCTTTTTCTCGTCGTCCCCCAACGCTTCTTCGTCGTCATCATCCAACTCATCGGCGCCCTTGTTGATTTCCGTTGATGCGGAAACTTCGGCGATGGTGGTCGCGTCCGAGAGAATCGAAACGCTGCCGGTGTTTGCCGTGATGGCAGCCGTACCCGAAACGTTCACCAACGCCCGCGACGTCGCTTGGCTGTACCCGGCGCTCAGGTTGTTGGCCGCTTTGAGGATTTTTCCGAGAGCCGACTTGCCCGAGGTGTCTTCGCTGTCGCGAACCGCCACGGCGTCGGTGGACGCATCGACCGAAGTCGTTGAGGAGATCGTGACGTCGCCGCTCGCGGTGATCTGCGTTCCGGCCAGATCGATCGACGCGCCGCTTTCACGAATCATCACCGAATATGGAATTGTCGGCAGGATGCCGTCGTTGATGAACTCTTGAAGGGGGCCAATGATGTTATTTTGGGCCCACTCGGGAAGTTGATCGTCGAGGTTCTCGTCTGCCGCCTTCGCCGTGACGCTGACCGTCGAGGCGTCGATCGTGGCGGAACCGAACAGGATCTCGACGTTCTTTTCGCCGTAGCCGATCGGGCGTTTGGTTCCGATCAGCGAACTCGTCCGTTCGCCCGAGGCGGTGAAGGCCCCGTCGGCATCAATGTTGACGTTGTCGCCGACCATGATCAAACGATCATCGAGTGCGACGGAGATCGGCAGGTTGTCACCAATGCTCGCCGCGACCTCGTCTCCGACACTCGTCAGGGTAACGTCGCCCGCGGTGATGGACGTGGTGGTGCTGACATCGGTCGACGTGCCCGAACCGCTGCTTCCATCGCTGCCGATAAAAATCGACTCACCAATGACCTCGAGATGATTCGTCGTACCGAGATTCAGGGTGCCGTGAATGTGGACCGTGTCGTTCCCGCCAAGGCCGTCAATCTTCAAGTTGTCAAACGATGAGATCGCACGCGAGGTCTGCGCGACTCCGTCGAGCGTCCAATTCAGATTCCCACCCGACGTGCTGACGACGATCTTGTTCGCGCCCGCATCGCCTTCGAGAACGAGATCCCCTGCCAACATTTGCCGTTGTTCGAGCGATTCCAACCGCGCCACTCGCGTGTTGAGCAGCCGGTGTGTTTTGCGACGACGTTGACCCGCGTTTGACTTCGTACGCGCGTTGGTACGAGACGCACGGGTGCGGAACTGCTGAAGCAAATAGTCGATATTCATCGGCTGGGACCCAAGTCCGTTTGGGGCAATGTTTCGAACCCACCCTGCGATCGCAAAGTTGGGATTGGCTCAGCCGCGATCCATCGCGACTGCGTCTCGGTTGAGACGTTCATCGACTTGAGCCAAAACAGGAAGTTTCGGCAAAATAAATCGATGTGTGACGTGAATAGTCAAAAGTGACACACATCGCCAGATGAGTTTCACGCAAAAACGCATTCAGGATGCGAGAAAAGTTGCAGATCAAGGGCGACAAAATCGCGTTTTCGGTGCCCCTTGGTGAACAAGCACTCGCTCGGGATTTGCATGTTTTTTCAATGAATTCCGGCGAAAGCGTGCGGCGAATGAGAAGCACGCCGCCCATGCGAGTGGACGCGTGTTTCCCGCGATCGAGTCAATCGGAGTCCGAAAGCTGCAACTGCCAAAATTGACGCGCTACCACTACCGGCCGCGGCCGTTCATGCGGCCCGCCGAGAAACTCATACGACCCCGGCTGCCGCAAATGTTCGCGGACGCCTACTCCTGACGAAAGGATTCAGTCATGGGCAAGACCCGTTTAGGCCTGAAAGGCAAGGTATACCTGTCGACCGAAGGCACGTTTAACGCGATCAAAGTCGCCCGCGATCAGATCACTCTGAACCTCAGCAAGTCCGAAGCGGACGTGACCCCGCACGGCTCCGAATGGGAATTGTTTCGCGGAGCGGTCAAAGCGGCCGAGGTGTCGTTCCAGATGCTCGACAAAACCGACGATACGGTCGTGGCCGCGATCCTGGACTCGTTCCTCAACGGGACCCCGCTCGAACTGAAAGTTCTCAACGGGGCCGAAGATGCCGAAGGCGTCTCCGGACTGCACGCCGCGTTCGAGGTGTTCC
>JBICHZ010000435.1:0-3769 GCA_043101355.1 Rhodopirellula sp. JB044 | reverse complement strand
TGAGACGCAGCAGACATGGGCAGAGAACCTCAAAGAGAAAAACGGACTCAATCAATTAGCCAATCCATCCCCAATAGCAAACCGAATCGCCGTAATACAAGAGGCAATACTACGAGAGCCAGTAACAAAGGAGCCAGTAGTACAATGGTCAATCGAACCACTCGAAGGCCCCGCAAAGGCGATCCCGTCGCTGGCTCTGTCGGGGTTGGTGGGCTTCCCAAAAAGCTCTCTTTCATTGCCCCGGCATTTTTTCGTATCGACTTGAGCGTGTTTTTGTTTTTCTTCACGCAAAGTTGGGACCGGTGGCATCATGCCTTACGGGGTTTATCTTTCGGCGGCGGGGGCTCAGGCTCAGAACCACCGGCTGCAACAGGTCAGCAACAACCTCGCCAACGTGGAAACACCTGGCTTCAAACCCAACGAGACGATCCTGCAGGCTCGGTTCTCCGAGATGATCGAACAGGGCATGGTCAGCCCCGGACTCGGTGGTGCCGATGACGTCGGCGGCGGGGTGACGATCCAGCCCGAACAAACTCAATTCAAACAAGGTCCGATTCGTTCCACGGGCCGTGAAACTGACTTCGCGATCCACGACAAAGACAGTTTCTTTGTGCTGCAACGCGGCGATCAACAGTTACTCTCGCGGGCGGGCGACTTTCTGTTCGACAGTACCGGAAAGTTGGTGAATTCCGGAGGCGACTTGGTCCTCGGTAGCGATGGGAACCCGATCCAAATTGACCCTCGTAAATCGTTCGAGGTGGCTCCCGATGGGCGGATCAACCAAGCCGGTGTGTCGCGCGAGTTGATGCTCGCAAAACCAAAAAATCTCGGCGATTTGGCTAATGTCGGCGGCAATTTGTTCCGCCCACTCGCTGAGTTTGATCTTGCTCCGCCCGGTGAAAGAAACGTAATAGCCGGATCATTGGAACAATCTGCGGTGAGTCCCACCGGCACGATGATGGAGATGATCGAAACGACCCGCGCGTTCGAAGCCAACGTGCAAATGATCAAAAACCAAGACAGCGTGATGGGAAGCCTGATCGGTCGTGTGCTCAAGAGTTAACCCGCGTCGTCGGTAACTCGATCGCTGCACCCGCACCCGACAAACGCCTGCCCGGCATGTTCTCGCACGCATAACGTCAACCAAATTCGACGAAACAACCTAACGAGGAAACGGTCTCATGAGTGTCCAAACGCTTTACACCGCCGCCACCGGCATGGAGGCGATGCAAACGAAACTCGATGTCATCGCTAACAACCTCGCCAACATTAACACGACCGGCTTTAAGAAGGACCGAGCGAACTTCGAAGACCTGCTCTACCGCACCGAAGTCTATCCCGGCATCCAAGACGCCACGCAAACCCCAACGGCGGTCGGCACGCAGGTCGGACTCGGTGTGCGCGTAACGAGTACGCAAACCGACCACCGCCAAGGCACGCTGCAACAAACCGGTCGCGACCTCGACGTGGCGATCCAGGGCACCGGATTCTTCAAAGTCGTTGATCCGTCGAGCCAAGACAATATGTACACCCGAGCCGGGAACTTTGACATCAACGCCAACGGGCAACTGGTCATCGGATCGGCTCAAACCGGACGTCTGCTCGACCCGCCGATCACGATTCCGACCGATGCCACCGCGGTGGTGATCAACAGCAACGGTGAAGTGCAGGTTCGTCAGCCTGGACAGACCGAACTCGCCACCCAGGGGCAATTGCAACTCGCTAGTTTCATCAACCCGGATGGTTTGTTGAAGGTCGGCGAAAACATGTACACGATCACCGACGCGTCCGGACCGGAACAACTCAACAATCCCGGCACCGACGGACTCGGCGTGCTACGACAAGGCAACCTCGAGGCGTCCAATGTCG
This sequence comes from Rhodopirellula sp. JB044, assembly GCA_043101355.1. Lineage (GTDB taxonomy): Bacteria > Planctomycetota > Planctomycetia > Pirellulales > Pirellulaceae > Rhodopirellula. Next base: position 1,900 of record JBICHZ010000435.1, on the reverse strand, counting down.
AACCGGTCACCGAACTGATCGACCTGATCACGACCCAACGGGCGTTTGAGTTGAACAGTCAAGCGGTCCAAGCGGGCGATCAAATCATGCAGAACATCTCCAACCTTCGTCGATAATTCCGTTGAACGTTTTCCGATGCCCAACCGCTCGCATTCGCCGACTCATGCCGCATGAGTCGGTTGCGGTCTGCGCGGTGGCGGCATTGGGGGCACTGTTGTCGCTGCTGTCGGCACACGACCTGCGTGCGCAAACGCCGCTCGACGAGGAAGTCACCACGCCGCTGTATTCATCGCACCGTGGTTCGGTGTCGGTGGTTCCGAAGATCACTCCGGACACACCCTCCTCAACCCGCATCGGTATGATTGACGCCGACACGCGTTGGCAATTCGTGACACGAGAGGAAATCGAAGTCTCGCGTTCGATCATTCGACTGTCCGACGTCATTCGTCCGCTCGAAAGCGACCTGGTGGCGTGGCAGCGACTCGCTGACGCGTCGATCGGTTTGATGCCGGTCGACGGCAGCGACGCAAAGATCTCTCGCGATCGATTGGCGGACTTGATTTCACGCGCCACCGCAACGCCGGGACGCATCAAAATCTACGGTCCCGAAACAATCGTGGTGCGTCGATCGTATGTCTCGAGTACCGCCGACGCCAACTCGCCGGCTAACGTATATCCGTCCGGAAATTCAGGGACACCCACCATTGTGCGAACCGGGTTCGCCTCCCCAGGAGAATCGGTCGCCACCGCATTGCACGACTCTGCTGAAACTCGCCACGCGCCCGATCCGCCAATCGATCCCCTGGTCGAGGAACGTCTGCGGCAATATGTGCTCGCGATGATACGCAACCAGTATCGTGCCTTGCTCGAAGGTTTTGAGATCGGAATCGAGTTCGATACCAAACAGGCGGACATGCTCGGCGATATCCAAGGCATCCGACATTTGACGTTTCCTGATGGGGTGCCCGTTTGGTCGAACGAGATGACCGAAACGATCGTCGCAGAAGCTCGTCTTTACGGACGTGCGGATCGCGAAGATGTCCAGGGAACCGTCCGTTTGAAACTGACCCCTCATCCCGGCGTGGTAACCGCCCGGCAGTCAATGCGTCGCGGTCAACGAGTTACCCGAGGCGATTTGCAGTATGAGCCGTATTCGGCCGATGGCATTTCGTTGCCGGAGGACGTGGTGCGGTATCCCGATGACATCGTCGGGATGGAAGTGGTCGGGTTGGTTCGCAACAACGTGCCGTTGTCGTTCGGAGCGTTTGCCGCACCGAGAGTGATTCGCCGGGGCGACCTGCTCGAAGTCCAAGTCGGTGGCGGAGGCATTCGCGTCACAACGGGAGCGAAAGCACTCGGTGACGGAGCGATCGGCGAGCTAATCGAGATCGAAACAATCAGCCCGAAACGAAGGTTGCTGGCGAAAGTGGTCAATTCGTCTCTGGTCGAAATCATGACACAGGCTCCCCATGTTCGTTCCGAGCGGGCGGCATCCTCCAACCAAACGGCAGGACGATGAAACACGTCGCACGTTTAGCAATTCTGGTATCGACTGTGTTCTGCCTCGCGGATGGCGGATTCGTTGTGGCTCAGAATTCATCGTTGTTGCATGCCGCTGCACCGGAGATGATCCCGGCACCGTATGCGACCGCGCAGCCGACGTCCGGTGTCGGTCGCGCGGTGGGCGAGTCACCCAACTCTCCCGGCGGCGGGGAAGTCGTTCCGCCGGAATACGCCGGTGCACAGGCCCCGCGTGCCGGCGGTCCGATGCCGGGCAATAGCGTTGGATACAACCCGGCGGTGAATCTGAAAGGGGTTAGTTGGACGTATCAACAGGCACCGCCCCTGCGTCAGTTTCGGATCCAAGACATCGTGACGATCCGGGTGGACGAGATCGCTC
>JBICHZ010000434.1:0-10206 GCA_043101355.1 Rhodopirellula sp. JB044 | reverse complement strand
GTCGAGCATGAACAAAGCCGAACGGCGACGCATGCGAAAACAACTCAAACGCAGCGGCCGTGCGGCGTAGGCTGCCTCAGCTCCATTTTCACCTGACGCTATTCCATCCTGCGTCGGAATACGAGAGCGTTCTAGAACATGCCGTAGCCGATGCTGCCCTCATTCGGTGGCCTGATCTCGGACGCGTGCAGCCACGGAACTCCCGCTCGCCAAGTTTCGAAAATTCTCGAACATCGATCGGCTGATTTGCGATCGGAAAAGCTCCGCTCTCGTAAATCGGAAACAAGGACCGTGCCGGTTGTGAGGGTTGGCGAAGCAGTTTTCTCGCCGATCCGTAGCGATTCTTCCCACCCCTTCCTGGGGCGCGACCCATACCTGTGCGTTGGGTAGTAATTTCGCGGCGATTTCGCCGATACACACGGGGAAAGAAAAATGCCAATGGAACGTCCGACCACCGAACGGAAAGCTCTCGCAGTCAACCTCGACTCTCGTCGATACGGATCCTTCGCCGAGATCGGTGCCGGCCAAGAGGTCGTTCGATGGTTCTTCCGTGTCGGAGGAGCCGCGGGAACGATCGCGAAGAGCATGTCCGCTTACGACATGTCGGTCAGTGACGCGATTTACGGCCAATGCGAACGCTATGTTTGCCGCCAACGCCTGCAAGACATGCTCGACCGCGAACACGCCCTGAACCTCGAACGGCTCAAAGAGAGTCGCGGTGACACCACTGCATTCTTCGCATTTGCCGACACCGTCTCAGCTCGAAATTTCCACGGCACCAACGAGTGCCACGGTTGGATGGGGATCCGGTTCCAGGCTCACCCGCGGGATCAGGACAGCCAAATCATCTTGCATGTCCGGATGCTCGACACCGAAAACGCACTTCAACAGGAAGCACTCGGCATTGTCGGCGTGAACCTGCTCTACGGTGCGTTCTTCTTGAATCACGAACCCGACCAATTAATCGAATCGCTGCTCGACAACCTCAGCACACGCCGCATCGAGATCGACATGATCGAATTCTCGGGCATCGCGTTTCGCCACGTTGACAACCGTGTGATGAGCCTTCGCCTCGTGCAACTCGGGCTCAGCAATGCGGCCATGTTCTCGGCCGACGGCGAAGTCTTGCAACCGTCCGAAGTCCTTTACAAGAAACCGATTCTCGTCGAACGAGGCAGCTTCCGACCGCTGACGAACGTCAACATCGACATGCTCGAAGCGGCGAAGGCGAAGTTCAAAGGCGAAGACGATGTCGAGTCGAACGACGTCGTCACACTGGCTGAAATCACGATGCGGAACCTGAAAGCCAACGGAGACATCGATCTGCGTGACTTCCTCGAACGAGTCGATGTGCTCGCCGCAGCAGGCATGACGGTGTTGATTTCGGACTACTTCGAGTACTACCGATTGGCCGCGTATCTCGCTCGGCACAGCAAGAAGAAGATCGGCATCACGATGGGTGCGGCTAGCTTGATCGAATTATTCGATGACAAGTATTACACGACACTCGACGGCGGAATTTTGGAGTCATTCGGTCGATTGTTCAAGAACGATCTAAAACTCTATATCTACCCATTGCTCAACCGCGAAACCGGCGAACTGACTAAAGTCGACAACCTCGAGATTGCGAGCGAACTGCGTACCCTTTATCGATATCTCGTCGACAAGGGATGCATCGAACAACTCGAGGCCTACGACCCCGAACACCTTTCAACGTTCTCGCGTGAAGTGCTGCGGCAGATTGAGCAAGGCGACATGGGTTGGAAAGAACATGTCCCACCAGTCGTCGCCGATTTGATTCAACAACGCGGCTATTTTGGTTGCCGACGCGCAAGCCAAACGACCGCGGCCGCTCCGGCACAACCGCTCACGCCCGTTGTGACACCGCTCGCCCCCCTCGTTCCCGCCGCGGGAATGATGACGTCGGTGGTTTGAACCTGGCCCGCGGCCTGATCGACAGAACAACCTTTCACCGAGCAGCCACAACAGCTCAGTTCGTCTGGGAAAGGGAAACGGTAACGTTTGCGCGGACTTTTCAGGCCGCGAGCAGCGGGGAGTGAATATTTGTGCGGGTTGCTGAAACTTTACCGCCCCTCGGCTTGCATTGAGGTGCATAGTTCAACGTCAAACTTTCATCGGGTTTAACGACGAGCCAACGTGGTTCAAAGATAGTGCCTTGTCCTGGACGATACTTTCAAAACGGAGTATCCGAAGCATTGTCTTAATCCTCAAAAACGATTCCCGCACGAATGTATCCATCGGCCAATCCGAACATGAACAGTTTCCAAGGCAACGAACGACGTATCGCACCGCCAACGCCGATCGATTCGCTCAGCGGTCCCTCGCCTGCCGGTTTTGGCCGTCGCAGCAGCGACACGTATCTGGAATCGATGATCGCGACCGCTTCCCCAGCCAAATTGCGTTTGATGCTGATTGAACGCAGCGTCGAGGTGGCTCGGCATCTCGCCGGCCTATGGCGGGAATCACCAGGCAAACGTGGCACGAACGAACATTCGCTCAAGCTGTTCGAACTGTTGAGCGAACTGCTCTCGGGCGTCACCGATGACAAGGTCGAAGTGTGCCGGACGGTTGCCGACATGTATGTGTTCCTCTGCCAACATCTGATCGCGGCGGAAGAAAACGGCGATGCGACCATGATCGATGAGATCCGGTTGGTCCTCGAGACCGAAGCCGAAACATGGCGGATGGTGTGCATGCAAGAAAACGGTGCAACCGCGTCCCAAACTCGAGCCGCTGACGTCCTCGCACGAACCTCGCCAGGATCCGCAACCACGCCGCCCGTTTCCGGCGGACTGAACCTGCAAGGCTAGAGGCGCGTGGAAGCCGCGTTTTAGGGTAGTGGATCTGGTTAACGATCCTGCTAACGGAGGATCTTTGGCAAATTCCACTATGGCCTGCTCGCGAACGAACCTACGTCAAACGATTAGTCTTCGATGACGACGGCGGTTGCGTTGCCCGGTGATGTATGAGCGATCGCCAACACCACTCGTTTTTCGAGTGGTCGAACCGAGCTGCTGACGTTCAATGGTTGCATCTTGCCGCTCGCGTCGACACAACCTTCCGCGTGAGGCACGGGAGAAATCTTTCCTGATTGCAGGGTCACGCAGGCCGCGAGCAATCCCATCATTCCACTCGCTGCACCGGTATGTCCCAACAACGATGACGGCAAAATCACCGGCGTCTCGGGAGCGACCTCGTTGATCGCCTGACGTTCACAGGCATCGAGCACGGGATCACCACAGGCATGTCCTACGATTGCCCCCAATTGATCCGCGGTAACACCGGCCTCTTTCATCGCCCCACGCATTGCTGAAACGATCGCCACCGGGTTGCCTCGTCCGGCATCCGGGCGCAAGTCCGCGTTCTGGTTGTTGTTGGCGAACGCATGGGATGGCAGGAACCGCGACGCGTAACCGGTCACTTTGCCGATCGGTTTGACACCTCGAGCCTTCGCCATCTCCGCACGTTCGATGATGACACCGCCGGCACCTTCTCCTCGAACCAAACCGTCCGCGTCCATCGCGTGCGGTCGACTGCTGAGCGACACCGGCTCGACGACTTTGGCGAGCGGCTGATCTTCGGTGAACAGAGCCCGCGTCGCGTTAAGCCGCGAACCGCTCGCGCTGACCACCATGAAATCGGCGATCCCGCGTTTGAGATAGCCGCAGGCCTCGATCAACGCCGCTTGGCCGGACGTGTCCCCGACCGTGATCGAATTATTCGGCCCATGGGCATTGAGAACGATGCTGAAATGACATGCGGGCATGTTTGGCAGGTACTTCAGCAACCACAACGGCGTGATCCGTTTCATCGCCGCATTTCCGAACTGGCTCGGATAGAAATTGTCGTCTTCGCCTAAGCAATCATGAAACGCGTCCGACAATTCCTCGGGCGTTCCGTACAACATCTCGCTGCCAAAGACCGTGCCGATTCGGTCGCTCTGAATTCGCCCACCGTCGGTGTAACAAGGCCTGACACCTTTTCCGCCTACACGCGACGGTTGCCCCAGCGACTCGTCCGCCGGGATTGCCGGGAGGTATGGCTGCAGCCCTGCGTCTTGGACCGCCAACTGCGACGCCGCGTAGGCAGTTTGAATTTCGCGGCACATGACCTTCAAGGCCTTGCGCGGCTTCACGAAGTCTTTTCCGTCGAAGTCAACCAGACTCGCGACGACGGCAGTTTCCTCGTCCAAGACGGCTTCGCCGTCGACGGTCCGGTACCGGCGTGTAACGTGCTCGTTTTCCTCGGACGTCTCTCCGTCGAGCCGCTTCACGCCACTGACGCCGCCCAACAAAGACTCGGTAAACGATTGACGTCCTACTCCGATCGACGAAACCATTCCAACGCCGGTGATCACGAGGTCGGATGATTTCATGGGGCAAGCGTGGGCAGTTGGGCCATTTCGAACGAAAAGCGAACGACGGTGCACGAGAGCACGATCAGTTCAATAACAATAGGACGAGTCCGCAGGTCGGATGGCAAAGTATGATCGGCAAAACCTAGACAAACCAGCCTACGAGAGGGGCTTTCGGTCAGATTCCCGCGATCAACTCCCTATTTTCGTTACTTTAGGCGGTCTGATCCGCGTTCCGGAACTCGATCGGCGCATCGATATCGGGATGAAGGCTCTGATGAACCGGGCAGTGGCGGGCCGCCGATTCGAGCCGTGATCGCATCTCGTCGTCCAATTCGACTGACGCCGGATAGGTCACGACCGTGGTCAGACGCCCAATCCGACGCACCGGAGATTGGATCATTTCCTTGGTGACGTGGACCGTTGTGCCTTTCAAATCGAGATCGTGACGCGCCGACACCAATCCCAGGATCGTCAACACACAGGTCCCCAACGCGGTCGCGACCAAGTCCGTGGGCGAGAACGCTTCGCCGCGCCCACCGTTATCGGTTGGGGCATCCGTCGACAAACTTTGTCCGCTCGGGCCGTGCGTGGCGTCGCAGTGAAGCTCGCCTTGGTACACCGCATTGATTTCGACTGCCATCAGTTTCCCATTCGTGTTACGTGCCAATACGAAACGATGGAGAATACCCCACCGAGACAACCATCAACAACTCCCCGACCGCCCGTCCGCGTCACAACGACGCGCCGCCGGACAATTCAATTGCGGCTGGCCCTGTTCTCTCACTGGCCCTGTTCTGTCACTCCCCTAACGCCTGTGCCAATTCTATTTCCCGCAGTGGATCTTGTTAAAGAGCCTCACGCAGCGGGATTTTTACGCAGCAGGAACCTCACGACAAAATCACTGACAAGATCCACACCCATCTGCCCGAGACTCAGTCTGTTGAGAAGTTCAGCCGAACCGGTGCTCCTCGATCGATTGACGCTTGCAACGCATCGAGCATGATTTGTGTGTCGAGAGCCTGACGATGAAACGCCTCCCACGGTTTCTCTTCTCCGCAGTCACTACCTCGCCGAATCCAATCGACGAGCGTACCGATCATGACACGTTCCTGTTGGCACCGACCGCTGCTCGGCTCGTTCGCGGAGACACCGGCTTTCACGTCTCCCACACCGACCTCGCTCGGTGGCACAAACGAATGCACCTCGCCCGACGCCTCGTGAACCCAACTTCGCGCCGGCTTGTCAGCCCATGGACGCGTGAAGTCATCGCAAACGATCGACGCGTCTTGCCCCGCGATTTCGAACCACTTCCGCGTCGAAGTGTCAAACCCGCAGGAGAGCGTGGCGGTTAACTCGTCCGCATAAACCATCGTCGCCGAAACTCGGGCAATGATCTCGCCACGCATCACCGCGTGAGCGAAAACTTCGTCGGGCAACCGACCGCTGGCAAAGCGAGCCAACCCGGCCGAATACCACCCCAGATCCAACAAAGCACCGCCACCGAGATCGGCGTGCAGCCGATGGTCACCGTCGAGAAACGGATTGGGAAACGACACCGACGCGCTGAGATGCCGTAGCGGCCCTAGGCGAAACGGGATTGCCGCTGCGTCATCCTCATCGTCGCCGAACAAGTCATCCTTTTTCGCTGCCGCTTCAACAGATTCCTCAGCCGGTCCCACCGTGGTTAGCCATTGCCGGAATTGGTCGGTTCGCTCGTGATGCAACCACGCCGTTGCGTCCAGGAAACGCACACCCGCCCGATTCACCGCGGCGATCATTTCTCGCACCTGATCAGCCGACAACGCGACCGGCTTTTCACATAAAACATGTTTCCCCGACTCACACGCCGCCAACGTCCATTCGTGGTGCATCGACGGCGGCAGAGCGATGTAGACGGCGTCAACGTCATCGCGTGACAATAATGCCCGATATCCCTCGACGCCGACCGGAATCCCGTGACTGTCGGCGTGCCACCGAGCCCGCTCTTCGCTACGCGACGCGATCGCGGACACCGTCGCACCGGGAGTCGATTGCAGATCGGCGATGATCCGTCGTGTAATTCTGCCCGTCCCGAGAACGCCAAATCGGACTGGTGAATGCGTCATGTCGTCGGCCAACGATGAAGTGAATGAAATTCGCAAAACCCGACGGGACGATTGCATCGGTTTGAGCAACCATCTGTTTGAGCAACGTTGCCTGCAATCGACGAGCTTCCGATCAGGGTTGTCGGCCGCCTATTCGACCCGTTCGCTTGTTCGCTCACAACCGGTCAGCGGTCCCTTTTCGTCGCCTCGACACCGCTCGCTGGCCCTCGGGTTCTCCATCGAAACACGACAAAACTCCGCCAATCATCCCCCGGAACCGCTGCAACCCGGACAGGCGTCAGAACCCGAACGCAGATATCTTCCATTGCGAAAGAATTCTGTTTTCCCACTTGCATCCACCGCCTCTTCGGGGATTGCGTGCTAGCTTTCCTACGGACGAATTCTTTTCCCCGCTCGACCGATGGACCGATGAGTTTGACAGTGATCAACGACGATCGACAGAACCGACGATGTGAATCATCACGTCGTACCGGTGTCGCTGCGTTGTTGCCGCTGGTCGCTCAAACGCTGCATGGTGTGTTCGCCATTTTGATTTTGGCGTCGGTTTCCCTGACGAGCGGATGCAGCCAATTGCGACTCCCCGCGATTGACCCGACCGGCAGTTGCCTGTTCTCACCTTTGCCGACGACCACCCGGCTCGCGTTGCCGTGCACCAACGGTGAATGTGCCCTCAACGGCCCGTGCCGCTGCCTCGGTTGTCTTGGCGGATTGGGTTCGTGCCTGCGTTGCCCCGGTTTTTCGTTTCCTGATCCCGCGTTCCAAGACCCCGCCGATCCCCCGGCCTGCGTGAACCCCAACGCGGTGACGGGCAGCGGTGTCGCGAGCAACGAACCCTGCGTTCCAGGCCCCGGTTGCGGCGGCGATTGCCTCGTGGGTCCTCCCGCGGTCCTCTACGGAACCGAGATCAACGCAACGAAAGCGTGCAAACTCCCTCCGCGCGGAAAACGCGGCTGCATCCTGCTGACACCCCAAAAAATCGTCGCCCCCGTCGGCGGTGAGGTCATGTTGCTGTCTGGGATTTGTGGCACCGACGGCTACCTGCAAGTCGGCGAACCGCTCGAGTGGATGCTCAGCAACGACAGCGTCGGAAACATCATTGCCGTCGGTGACGACGCCCCGGGTGTTCTGCATCGACTCGCCAAGGTGCCTGCGGCGAAAAAGCAAGACGGCGCGTACGCGTTGGGTGTTACCAGCACCAAAGCCGCGTTGATCACTCGTGGAAACACTAACCCGAACGACGACGTCAAACTCGAAAAGGGACAAACATGGTTAACGCTGAGCAGCCCGAGTGAGGGAACCAGCCACGTAACCGTGTTGGCTCCCGAAAGTGAGTGCTGGGATCAACGCAAAGCCAACGCGACGATCTACTGGGTCGACGCCCGTTGGCAATTCCCGGGACCTCAACGGTTGAACGCCGGCGTCGCAGCCGAACTCGTCACGCGAGTCACTCGTGCCGAAGGCAGTTTGCCCGCACGCGGATGGAAGGTGCGATATGAATTGATGAATCCGGAACTGGCAACGTTCGCCGGAACGGACGGCTCGTCGATCGTGGAAGTCAACGTGGACGATTCCGGTAACGCGCCTGCGACCTTGATTCCGATCCCAGGAACCGCGGGCAACGCGGTGATCGACATCCAAGTCATCCGTCCGGGAGGACTGAGCGACAACATGCCCGATCTGACCCTCGGTCGTGGGCAATCCTACGTCACTTGGTCGGCGCCGCAGTTGACACTCCGCGCGGGCGGTCCTGAAGTCGCTTCCTACGACGTCCCGTTTGACGTCTTCGCAAACATCGCAAACCCCGGCGATCAAGACGCAACCGGTGTGGAAGTCCGCGCGGCAATTCCCGAAGGCGTCCGAGTCATCTCGTCCGATGCCTTTGCGAAGGTGTTCCCGAACAGCGTCGTTTGGGAAATCGGCACCATCCCGCCGCAACAACAACTCGACATCGGCCTCAAACTCAGTGCCACCTCGCCGATCTCGATCGCGTTCGAAGCCCGCGGCGACGGCGGCTTAGCAGTCGACGACAACGTTCGCGTTGACATCTATCGCCCATCGCTCGTACTTCGGGTCAGCCCGGAGAAACAACGCTACGAAGCGGGCGACAACGTGGTCTACTCCATCGAAGTCGAAAACACCGGTGACCGTCCATTACGTGATGTCGGGCTAATCGCACGGGGCGACGAATACATGACTCACACGGAGAAGAACAGCCGTGAGGTCGCAAACGACAAAACGGATGGTCCACTGCAACCGGGTGAAGTTTGGCGTAGCACGGTATCGTTCACGACGCTCGATTCCGGCCTACGCTGCGTGAACTTCACCGCATCGGCAGCAGGCGGACAACAACAGTCGCAATCTTCCTGCGTAACGGTCATCAACCGCACACCGCCGACACCGGCAATGGCGGTAACGGTTTCCGCAGCTCGAGACCGAATCGTTGTGGGCGACCGCGTCTTCATCCGAGGCAGAGTCGAGAACACCGGCAGCATTCCCCTCAAAAGTGTGCGTGTCACCATGTCGTATGATCCTCAGGTCGTGCCCGAACAAGCGACGGTGGACTTTCCTCGAAGCCTCGACACGGCTTACCTGATCGCGTGGACGATTGAAGAGTTGCCCGCCGGCGAAACCGCTGTGCTCGAAGGAGAATTCTCCGCACAACAAACCAGTCCCGGCAGTCAATTCATCTTCACCGCTGAATCCTCCGAAGGGGCCCGCGGCAGTGCTTCCACTCGCGTGCAAATCCTCCCCAACAATACGCCGGACCGTCCGCTCACCGCACCACCAGTTCTTCCACCGGCCCTCACGCCGCCGGCGATCCCAGGCGGACCGGGGACTCCACCGCCATCCAACACCCCGCCTCCAACGACGCCGCCGAGTCCATCGGACCGCAACGCCGCCAACACCGGGTCGATCCGACTCGACGTGCTGCAACGGGACATTTCACCACGGGTTGGTGATGCGATCGGCTACAGCCTTCGATTGACCAACGACACCAACCTGATCGACAACGCCGTGCAGATCGCGTTTGACCTGCCACCGGGTGTTTCTATCGAACGACTTTCACAGACGCAAAGCCCCGAACTGAGTCGATTCAATCGCAGCGGAAACACGATCTACTTCGAAGAGATTCGGTCGATCAAACCGGGGGAATCGATCGACTACGAACTCGTCCTCCGCAGCAACCAACCGCAAACGTTCAATCTGTTGATCGAAGCGGTCAGTCGGAACTTCCCCGCGGGAATCGCCGCGCGACAGCCCACCGAAGTAACGCCGTGACGTCGTTGGGCACGTAAACGCGTTTACATCATTGACAGTTCAAACGTCCCTTGTAACATCTCGTGCGTTCAGGGTGACGAACAGGTTTTCAGCCTCGTTCGTGAACAGGGAACTTCGGTGCGACGTCGCTTTGTCGATGTCAATTCCGAGACGGTCCGGCCGCTGTGTGCCACTTGCGTTCTTAACCGTTCGCATCCGTCGCTCCTTTCTTTGAAAGTGCCATTGTTCGTCAATCACGAATGAGAAGGCAGCGAGCGAGACGGAAGAGTGGTGAGTCAGAAGACCTACCTTGAACGAGACGGCTCAGTGCCCTCCTGGATTGGGGCGGTCGTTGCAAAAGCCACAAATTGCTGTGTTCATACGCGGAATGTTTGGCTTTTGGATTCTTCATTGAACTGACTCAGCGACCACTCCGGCGTTCCCGCTCGCGCGTTTGTTCTGCAG
>JBICHZ010000433.1:0-43190 GCA_043101355.1 Rhodopirellula sp. JB044 | reverse complement strand
GATGCAACAGTGCCCGCTCGATTGGAAGGCGTATACGTGGATAGCACAGTATGAAGCTCGTTTGGCTGCATCAACGAAGATGGAAATGGTATTGAGAGCAAGATCTCTCAATCCGAGTCACGCCGATTTGGCTTACCTCGCGGGTAAGCTCGCATGGGACCAGATTGGTGTTGATGCAGCGTTGCCTCACTGGCGGGACTCACTGGCGATGTCGTTGGATCATTTGCCAGAGATCAGCGATGCGGTGCGAGGGCGATTGTCCGCGAGTGATTGGATCACACGTCTTTTGCCCGATGATCCTGTCGTGATTTTTGCCGCTGCAACGGAAGTTGAATCGGAGTTTCGAGAGAAATTGTTGGAGCGAACGCTGGCGTTGTTAGACAGTTCGGATGAGCTATCTCGATTGCCCAGGCCTGGGCAGTGGGATGCGCTCCGAGGGGAAGCATTGGTAGAACTGGGGCGGCACGATGAAGGGATTGCGCATATGCGTCGGGCGATTAATCAGCAGCCCGAAAATGTCTCCTGGCGACTGAAGTTTGCGGCTTGGTGTGTCAATGAGGAACGACTGAGTGAGGCGGTGCGAGAGATTCGCGTCGTGTTGACGCTTGATCCTGGAAACAAGCAAGCGTTCTTGTTGCAGCAGGAAGTTTCACAGCGGAAGGCACGTGCAGCAAAGCCATTGAAGTCGACATGAATTGTTCTGGCATCACCCGCGAAATCGATTGCAGCGCATCGTGCCGTACGTTTCAGCCATTTTTGCGGGAAAAAAGGGGCCAGTGATAATGTTTGGCTGTGGTGGGGTTGGGAGCTCGTTCATCTCTCGATGAAGTTTTGGGTATCCCAGAGTTTTGATCTCAGCTGAGGTTGTTGTAGTCATTTTGGGAACTCCGTGGTGCGTATTTCAGTTCACCAATTCGGCGCGGCGAATTTACAAGAACTCGATTTCAACCGGCAGACGTGCTAGGTTCAGTCAAGGTTGAGCTCGTCGAAAACAGTGGCTAGCGTTTCCGGCTAATGCAAGGTGTCGTTGCCGGGACTAGCTGGCACATACGGCTAACGAGTCGTGATGGCCTGCAAATTCCAGAACAATCGATTGAAAGTGTCCCGCTATTGAGGCCGCTCATTGAAAGACGTTCGTTAGTAACGCGTAATCGTTTCGTGCAGGTTCAAGATGACACGGCAGACTTGGGCCCATGCTGCGAGACGTGCTGGATCGTCTGAGGTGCTGGGGGAGTTTCCGATGCGGATGAACTTGTTGGCTTCTTCCGGATTGTCGCGGAAGTAGGTCAGTTGTCTATCGAATAAACCTCGCAACGCTTCGGATTCGGCGGTGTTGGCATTTCGGGCGAGTGCTCGGATGAATGCGACATCGAGAATGTCTTCGAACGAGTCGTCCGAGTTTTCAAGGGCTTCCGCGAGAATGGTTCTGGCCATCGCGTGCGAGGCTTCTGCAAACGTCGGATCGTTCAACAGTGTCAACGCCTGTTGTGGGCTGTTGGATGGCGAACGGTCGGCGGCACATTCATCGCGAGACGGTGCGTCGAAATTGACCAACATCGGATGCAAGAATGTCCGTTGCCAATGCATGTAGACGCCTCTGCGGTATTGGCGTGCGTCAGGCGACGCGGAGTAGCCACGGTTAGGGAATTGAAGGTTGGAGTAGTGGCCGTTCGGTTGGTACGGAAACACACTCGTGCCGCCGATGTAATTCTGGTTCAGCAGACCGGCGATCGCCAACGTGTTGTCGCGAATCGCTTCGGCTTCCAGTCGTCGTGGCGAACCCTGAGCGAGCAATCGATTGTACGGGTCGACTTCGACGAGTTCTTTTCGATCCGTGACGGCTTGGCGATACGTGCGGCTGGTCACCATCAATCGCACAATGTGCTTGACGTCCCAACCGCTCATCACGAACTCGCTCGCGAGGCGATCGAGCAATAGCGGGTGGCTCGGCCATTCTCCCTGGCTGCCGAGATCATCGAGTTTGCTCGAAAGGCCGGTGCCAAAGAATTGTTTCCAGGTCCGGTTCACGAAGTGCCGCGGGACCAATGGGTTCTCGGGCGAAGTCAGCCAGCGAGCGAGATCGGTGCGGTTGAGCCGTCGTTCGCTGCCGTCGTTGGGTGCCGGCAAAAAGTGAGGAAACGCCGGAGGAGCCAGCTCGCCGGTTTCATCCTGCCAGTTACCACGAGGGAGCACGCGGCTGACCGGATACTTCTCCTCGGGGATCGTTTGCGTGACGAGTGTCATCGCCATTGCCGAATGCAGATCGAGGATGGCGTTGCGGAAGCGTTGGGCGTCGCGGTGCTGCGACTTCACCGGTTCGGTTGACAGGTGGAACGTTCCAAGGAGCGTCGCGATGTCCTCTTGTTGTCTCTGGTCCGGTAATCTCTCTAACGCCTCGACGAGGCTTGCTCCCGCCGCCGGCCAGCCCGCGATCGCATCTCCGATCGGTGTGTAAGAGATTCGGATCCGCCCGACATCGGTACTCTTGAGCTGAATGACGAGTTGTTGTTGATCATCCAGTTCGACTGCGTGTTCGAAGTGATAGACCGCGGTGTGAGGGAGTTTGTTTTCGTTGGTCGGCAGTTGCCAACGTGACGGACCGCTGCGCCAGACGTCACCGAGCGTGCGGGGTGGACGGCCGTTGCTGAATCGGAGCGGATCTTCGCGGTCAGCTTCTCCCCACGCGATCGACAATTTTTTCTTCGGATTGACTTCGACCTCTTCGGGAATCTCGAGACGGACCGACGGTTTGGGTGTTTCAGGCGAGAGTCTTTGTAGCTCGTTGCCGTTCTCGTCGAGCAAGATCAACTGAAAACCATCCAGGCGGTTTTGTAGGTTGCTGTCGGTGCGGTTCCAGATCACGACGGACTCGACCGGTTGTGCCGAACCAAGGTCGACCTGCCACCATGGGTTGTGTCCGTTCAGACTCGTGTGGGTCACGGATTTGGATTGGTGATACATGCCGTTGGTGTTGCCATCGATGGCCAACGCCGCCTCGCCGGAGGTGTAGTTGGTCGACTGCGAGGCTGTTCCCGCCAGGGCAACGTTGATGGGGTGTCCCTCTTTGTCTTTTTCGGGAGAGAAGACTTGGACTTCGGCGAGTGACAGGATCTTCTTGCCGGATAATTCAATACGGACAAAACGAGGGTGATTCGGACGCGTCTGAGGGCCCTCGGTCTGGCTCGATAGGTGCGCCGCAAAACTGAGCGAGAAACGTCCGCTATCGCCTCGTCCGACGTTGCCGTCATGTTCTTCCGACGGAAGGACTTCGACCCGGACCGATCGGATTTTGGTTGGTGATACCGGACGGGTCGTGATCTCAATGGTCTCGTTTTTGGCCGGTTTGCCCGTCAGGAGGATGCTGCCGTCATCGAGGGTTTGGCACTGCGTGCCGGCGCTTGCTTCGCTATGCAAAACCTCCGCCGGGATCCATCCGTCGGGATGATTGGCGAGCGTTTCTTGAAGGGACGTTTCCCATTGTTGGTACTCGTCGGACTGAGCCGTCGATTCGCCAATCGCCGATTGCAATAGGCGATCACGTTCGGCGATCAAGGATTCCATTTCTTCCACCAGAGAGGGTGACTTCCATCTCATTTCCGGTGGAAACGGATAATTATTGTTGAACCCTTTGAGGTCTTTGTTAGGCGAATAACCGTAGTCGGAATAAACGCCCCATTGCCGGATGTCGTCGAAGAATGCACCGAGCGAATAGAAATCTTTCGCCGAGAACGGGTCGTATTTGTGGTTATGGCATTCGCAGCATGCGAGCGTCGAACCCAACCAAGCGGTGCCGATCATGCGAACACGGTCCGCTTTGTACTTGGCGAGGTATTCGCCCGGTTGGGCGCCGCCTTCGCGGGTGATCATGTTCAGGCGAAGCAACCCGGTCGCGATCAGGTCTTCGGTTGTCGGATTCGGTTTGAGATCACCTGCGATTTGTTGCAGCGTGAATTCATCGAACGGTTTGTTTTCGTTGAACGCGTTGATGACGTAGTCGCGGTAAGAAAAAATCCGCATGTTCTGATCGCCGTGGAATCCGACCGTGTCCGCGAAACGAACAATGTCGAGCCACGAACTTGCCATGCGTTCGCCGAAGTGGGGCGAGGCGAGCAAACGGTCGACTTGGCGTTCGTACGCGTCAGGCGAGTCGTCGGCCAAAAATTCTTTCAACTCATCAGGCGTCGGTGGTACGCCGATCAGGTCGAGGCTCAACCGCCGCAGTAACGTGGCTTTGTCCGCCAAGGGTGACGGTTCGATCGATTCGGTTTCGAGACGTGACAGAATGAACGCATCAATGTCATTGGCGACTTCGTCCGCGTGCCGTTGGACTTCAGGGAGGGCGGGGCGAGTCAGCGGCGCGTACGCCCAGTGCTCTTCATATTCGGCGCCCTGTTCGATCCACTTTGCGAACAGAGCTTTGTCGTAGTCGCTGAGGTGGTGGCGGAAGCCTTCCGGTGGCATCTGCTCTCCGTCGCTGGTCCCCATGATCCGTTTGTAGACCTCGGAAGATTCGAGGTCACCGGGGACGATGCCTCTCGCCTCGTCATCCGATTCCAATGGTCCCGTAGCGGACGCGAATGAGTCGAGACGAAACGCACTTTCGTTTTCTTCTTCGTCGGGACCGTGACAGGTGAAGCACGTGTTGGACATGATCGGCCGAATGTGTGCGTTGAACATCACACGTTCGGGCAGTCGCTGCGGCGTGATGGTCGAGACAAGTTGTTCGTCCGATTGGTTTTCGGCTCCGTCGACGATCGGGCCTCGGATCGCACAAAGTGCCAACAGGACGCATGCTGCGAAAACGGCCCGGCGGGCAAGCGAATTGAGTCGAAGGGAATTCATGGAACGATCGAGCCAAGAGGGTGACGGCGATAAATGGAAGGCGTCTGACAGCAACGGCATGCTAGGAAAGGATGTCTGTGAGGACTCGCGCGGGTTCGACGCCGGTTAGTTTGAGATCGAGACCTTGGAAGCGAGCGGTGAGTTTTTCGTGGTCGACACCAAACAGGTGCAACATCGTGGCGTGCAGAGAACGCACGGGGACTTCGTTTTCGACGGCGGCGTAACCGAGTTCATCGGAACTGCCGTACGTCATCCCGCCTTTGACCCCACCGCCTGCCATCCACACGCTGAACGCATTGATGTGGTGGTCCCGACCGGTGCCCTGAGCCATCGGCGTTCGTCCGAATTCACCTCCCCAAAGCACGAGCGTGTCTTCGAGAAGTCCACGTTCTTTAAGGTCTTTCAAAAGTGCAGCGGTGGGGCGGTCGGTGTCCATCGCGGACTTGGTAAAGCCGTCCACGAGATTGCTGTGGTGGTCCCACCCGCGATGGTACAACTGCACAAAACGCACGCCACGTTCGAGCAACCGACGGGCGAGCAAGCAGTTCGAGGCGTACGATCCATCGCCAGGGCGTTTGACGCCATAGTTTTCGAGAGTCTCTTTGCTTTCGGTGCTCATGTCGGCGAGTTCCGGGACCGCCGATTGCATCTTGAACGCCATCTCGTATTGCGCGATCCGTGTTTCGATTTCGGGATCGATGACATCGCTCGCTAGCATGCCGTTGAGTCGTTGGATTTCGTCGATGACTTGACGCTGTGTTGATTGGCAGACGCCATCCGGGTTGCCAATGTAGTGCACCGGAGCACCGGAGGACTGAAACGCAACGCCCTGGAATTTGCTGGGCAGGACCCCGGCACTCCACTGTCTCGCCGATACCGGTTGGGCACCCGGACCCGATGAAGTCATCACGACATATCCGGGAAGGTTTTCGGTTTCGGCACCGAGACCGTAGAGCATCCACGATCCCATGCACGGACGACCTTTGATGATCGATCCGGTATTCATGAAGGCATGGGCGGTGTCATGATTGATTTGTTCGGTGGTCATGCTGCGGATGACACAGAGGTCGTCGGCATGAGCTCCGGTCAGCGGGAACATGTCTGACATCTCGATGCCCGACTCGCCCCACTTTCGGAACTTCGTGAACGATTTTCTCGCGATCAATTTCGCACCTTGCAACTGCGCGAGTTGCTGTCCGGCGGTGAAAGATTCCGGAAACGGTTTTCCATCGAGTCGGTCGAGCTCCGGTTTCGGGTCGAGCGACTCGACGTGGGAAGGACCTCCCGCCATGCATAGGTGCACGATGCGTTTCGCTTTCGGGGCGAAGTGGGGGACTCCGGGGAGCGGCGGCCATGGATGGTCACCGGGCGGAGTTTCTCCACCGGTCGCAGCGGGTTGGTTACCGAGCAGGTTTGCCAAGGCGAAACTGCCGATACCCGCGAACGACTTCGACAGAAATGTTCGGCGGGCCCATTGCGTACGGAGTCGATTCAGATCGGGGCGAGGTTGATTCATCGGGGACATCCGGCGGGTAATTCCAACGGGAGAGTGAGTCGGGGGGCGAGGCGGTGTGCGAGTTAGCCTTCGATTTCAAATCCTTGGCGATATTCGCGCGCGAGCAACGCGTTCGCTTGATCGTCACCAACGATAACTTCCTGGTCCGCGTCCCAGCGTAGTGGCCGGTTGAATCTCGCGGAAATGTTAGCGAGGTGACAAAGATCGATCGCTCGCAGGTGGCTGGTCACGTCCGAGATCGGTTCAATACGTTCGCGGGTGCAGTGGAAGAAGTTCGCCCAGTGATTCTTGTGCTGAGAATAAGGGGTCGGTAATCCTTTATAGGTTTTCGCGACTGCATCTTCCGGTAGTGGATTTTGCACGAGATCTTCGACCGGTTTGCCGGTGAGGTCGCCCCGGCTGACGAAGATACGGCCCTTGGTTCCTTCGAGCAGGACGCCGTTTCGGCCGTGGCTATTGATGACCAATTCGGTCCCATCACTCATTTGGGCTGTCATCGAGAACGACGACGCGGTGTGGTATTGATCCTTCAATGTCGGGTAGCCGTCTTCGAAAGGGACTGGGAATTTGGCTTCGCCGCCGACCGAAACCACGGTGTCCGACTGGCCCGCTGCCCGTAATGCCCACATCGAAATGTCGACGTGGTGTGCGCCCCAGTCGGTCATGCTGCCGCCGGAGTAGTCCAACCACGCGCGGAACGTTTGGTGACAATTGGTTTTTCCGATGCGCCAATCGTCGGCGGGCAAAGATGGATCGGGGATCCAACGAAACGGAGCTTCCGGGGCAGGTCCGAGCCATTGATTCCAGTCCAACCACTGTGGAACCGCATGCACGGGGATCGGACCCGAACCGCCGCCGCCTCCGATCGTCGCGGTGGCACGCGTGATTCGGCCCAATCGACCATCGCCTGCGATCGCCACCGCTTTGACGAACAGATCGAGATAGCTCCTTTGCATCGTTCCCACCTGGACGATGCGACCGGTTTCTTTTTCGACCTTTCGAATCTTTTTACCTTCGTCGATGGTGAGCGTGAGCGGTTTTTCGCAGTACACGTCTTTGCCCGCCCGCATGGCTTCGATCAGGATTTTTGCGTGCCAGTGGTCGGGGGTGGCGATGTAAACCACGTCGACCTCGTCCATCTCGAGGATGTTTCGATAGTCGACGAATCCCTTCGCATTACGAGCGTCACCGTCGAAGATTTTGTTGATCGCCTTGTCGCGGTGGTTGGAGTCGACGTCACACACCGCGACGAGGTCGCACATCCCTTTGGCGAACCGCATGTGGTTATGCCCCATGCGTCCCGCGCCGATCAGACCGAGTGCGGGACGGTCGTTGGCAGAGGCGGATGCGGCGTAGCATGCCGACGTCGACGAGGAAAGAACCGTGGCCGAAGCGAGAGCGGCGGTTTGTCCGAGAAAGCGACGACGCGATGATGTGAAGTGGGCGGTCATGAGCAAGATCGGGTGTTGAGTAATGAAAAATGTTTTGGGGTTGGCAGTGTCATTCAGCGGGTTGGACAGGGGCCGCCGCCGTGTCAACGATGTCGAGTTGGCTCGTTGCCGTGTCGTCCGCCTCTAAGTCGCCGAGGGCGTACTGGATCCCGGCGAGGTAGTGCTGCAGGGCGAGAGGTGACCAATACGTGGTGTTGTTGTGTCCGAGGTTGGAATAAAAGACCCTCCCTTCCCCGAAGCGATGAATCCATGCCACCGGACGCAACGCGATGGCATTGGTCATGTGTAGCTGTTCCTGGTGCAGTTCCGGTGCGTTGTGGTTCTCCGGTTTTGTCAAATCTAGCGATACGAGTTCGCGTGATTGTGTTTCGTCATGCGTGCCGGGCCGGTATGCGTAAATCTCATCGCGAAACCAAAAGCCCTTGCCGCCGATCGCTTGATTGATCGGGTGGTCCGGGGACGTCAGTTTGAACGCCCAGGTCCCTTGTGGTTTCCAAGGATGGCACTGAAACACGCCGTTGATCATGCGTGCTCCTTCGGGCCATGTTTTGCAACTGTCGGCGGCGGCGTGGATGCCGATCAGACCTTTGCCGCCACGAACGAAGTC
This sequence comes from Rhodopirellula sp. JB044, assembly GCA_043101355.1. Classification (GTDB taxonomy): domain Bacteria; phylum Planctomycetota; class Planctomycetia; order Pirellulales; family Pirellulaceae; genus Rhodopirellula. The sequence continues at coordinate 34,774 of JBICHZ010000433.1, read as the reverse complement.
GAGGATCGCTTGTTGTCCCTTTTCTCCAACCGTTTTGTCGAAGTCCGTCGTGTTGTTCAGGAGCAAGGCATCGAACTCGCTGAGCACTTCCGGTGAAATGTCAGCCGGATCATCGCTGAAGGTAACGCGGAATGCTCCGGTGGCGTCAGCGAGCTTTTGATAGGCAACGTTGGCGGTTGCGATGGACGTGTGCGGGTATTGGCACTGGTAGAAAACGAGCAGTTTCCTGCTTGCTCTCGGGGCAACGATTGCTTCGGCCGGAACCGCGTCAGCGATGAATTGTTTTTCTCTTTGCGAAGGGCCGTAGTGTTCGAAAAGGACTTTGCGTTTTTGCGGCCAATCAAACCGGACCCATCCGTCGGGGGCACGTGGGCGGGGTTCACCGTATTTCCGGATCGCATCCTCTGACGGTGCGTCAGCAGAAGCCATGTTCGCCAGCGTGAAAACGATCGTGAGGATCGAAGCAACAAAGATCACGTGATCGACGACTCGCGACGATCCTCGTGTCCAAAGACGTCTGCGCGTCATGGATGCAATACCTGAGGTGGGATGGGAGTAGGTGGGAGGGGATCCGAGGTCAGTCGGACCGAGCGATCTTAATTCGATGTCGAGAAGGACGCGAACCGTTTTGCGATCGTCTAATGGAATGTCATGAAGTCATCCCGTCACAAACGAACGTTTGGTTTTGCCTCTCGTTTTGAATCTATATATCAGAGTCGTTCTGAAGCCTATCAACGGCGGTGTTCGTTGATGTCTCGTAAACCGAATTTGAAATCGCCATACTCAACGTAATAAGAAGACGGTGCAACGTTCAAGTCGATCCGTGATGCAACACTCGCTTTCGTTTCTTCACAAGCAGTGGTGATCGAGTACACTGCAAGTCCAACGTGTTCGAAGGGCCCGTTAACCCCGTCGTGAGGATGCAATGCTTCGCGATCTTAACGGCGGAAGTCCATCGACTTTGTTGGCCCCGCATCCTACCCTCCTTCGTTCCTCTTCAAGGAAAGACTCGTGATCATTCGAGCCTTACGGTTCTCTGGGTCGCATTTGCGTTACGTGTTCGCGATGCCGTTATTGTTGGTTTGCCCATCTGTTGTTTTGGGTGAGACAACGGGTGACAAACAAGTTCAATCTATTGACTTCAGTGACCAGGTAAGTCCGATACTTTCGGACAAATGTTTTCACTGCCACGGTCCCGATGCGGAGAACCAGGAGTCCGGTTTTCGTGCTGATACAAAAGAAAATTTATTTGCGGATTTAGGTGGTTACTCCGCAGTCGTGCCCGGTGATCTCGAATCGAGCGAGTTGCATGTTCGCATTCATAGCGACGATCCTTCCGACCAAATGCCTCCTCCGGACAGCAACCGTTCCCTGAACGAAGAGGAGAAAGCGATACTCGACGCGTGGATTCAACAAGGTGCACCGTATGAAGGACATTGGGCATTTGAGCGACCGCAGCGTCCGGAGGTTCCCGTCGACTCTGTACGAAAACAACAAGGTCAACCGGGGTGGGATGAGGCGACAGTCGCGCGGTGGACACAAAACCCGATCGATGTCTTTATCGCGCAACGATTGATTGACGAAGGGTTCACTGACGGGGGATTGTCGCCATCACCTCAGGCCGACTATCCGACGTTGTTGCGACGTGCATCGTTGACGTTGACCGGGTTATTACCGTCGGAGGAGTTGCAAGAAAAGGTTTCGGCTAATCCATCGGAGCAAACTTATCTCGAAGCGGTGGACACCCTGCTTTCATCGATGGCGTATGCCGAGCGTCAATCGCTGCGTTGGCTCGATGCGGGGCGATATGCTGACACGGACGGATATCAGAATGACAGCGGGCGAACGAATTGGCCGTGGCGTGATTGGGTCACGCGGGCGTTTCACGAGAACATGCCGTTCGATCAATTCACGGTCGAGCAGATCGCGGGTGACATGCTGCCCGGCGCAACCGATTCGCAGCGTCTTGCGACCACGTTCAGCCGCAATCATCGCCAGAACAACGAAGGTGGTGCTTTGGCGGAAGAGTTTCTGGTGGAGAACGTGATTGACCGAGTCGAAACGACCTCAACGGTATTTCTTGGGCTCACGTTCGGATGTGCTCGATGTCACGATCATAAGTACGACCCGCTCAGTCAGAAAGAGTTTTTTCAACTGTACGGCTATTTCAACAACATTGGTGAACGTGGCATCGGACGAGGAGTCGATGCGATGCCGACGATGACAGCGGTCTCGCCACTGACGCCAGTGTCGCAGGAAGATATGGATCGTTTCCGAGACGCCGAGGCAAAATTGGCATCGGTGAAGTCCGGAATGAAGAAACGAATGATGTCCTGGCTCGCGGACCTGCAGCAACAGGCCTCCGGTGATGACGAACTCAGTTGGAGTGATACAAATGTCGAAAGCGTCGTGCTTCGTGGCGACGGCGAATTAACGGTCGTCGATGACACGATTCACTACCAAGGTGGTGACGCTCATGGTGCTGTCTACGAAGTGGTGGTTTCGCCGCGAGCGTTGGACGAGTTGACTGACGTTGACGACAACGCTAGTGAGAACGCGAACGAGGGAGGTATTCGGGCGATTCGTATTCGGGCTTTTTCAGACGCGATGTTCAAAGGGCCCAATCGGTTGTCGCCGAGTGTGAACGGAAACTTTGTGTTAACCGAAGTTCATTGTTTCCAAGGAGACGAAGAGATCACCGTGAGCGGTGCGGTTGCCAACTATGAACAGGATCGTTTCCCCGCGAGTCACGCGGTTGATGGAAAACCGGCAACGGGATGGGCGGTGCACGGTATCAACTCAGACACCGCGGATTTGACTCTCTATCTTGAAACGCCTTTGGATGAGTCTGTCGGGCAGTCGATCCGCATGGTGATGAGTTTTGACAGTGTGTATGCGGATCATTCGATCGGTAAGTTTGTCGTGCAGACGGGAGTCGGCGATGAGTCGGTCGGTCGATCGCCGTTGCTCGACAACTCTGCGGTCGTTGCCGTCATTGATAAGCCTGAGAAGAACTGGTCTTCGAGCGAGCGTAAGAACATCGAGAAGTTCTACGCGACGGTGGACGAACCCATTTTGCAGGCGCAAGAAAAACTCCGTGAAGCTCGCAAGCCGATTCTAGATGCCGGTGCGAAACCGACTCGTGTCATGGTGATGCGCGAGCGAGATGGAGACCCGGCGAAAACCTATTTGTTGATGCGAGGTCAGTACGACGCACCCGATAAGTCGGAAGAGTTGACTCGTGGCGTGCCGACCGCGTTGTTGCCTTCGCCCGATGCGAAGCAGCCCGCCGACCGACTCGAGCTAGCGAAGTGGTTAGTGTCCGATCAAAACCCGCTGACCGCTCGCGTGACGGTGAACCGGTTCTGGCAGGATCATTTCGGAGTCGGGTTGGTCAAAACGACTGAAGACTTTGGATTGCAAGGCGAGAAACCATCACATCCTCAATTGCTCGATTGGTTGGCGGTTGAGTTCGTCGAGTCGGGATGGGATGTGAAGGCGTTGCACCGATTGATTGTGACGAGTGCCGCGTATCGACAGTCCGCCCGTACCACGCCGAAGTTGTCGGAGATCGATCCTGATAACCGTTTGCTCGCCCGTGGCCCTCGGTATCGTGTCGATGGTTTTGTGATCCGCGACGTTGCGTTGCAGGCCAGCGGATTGTTGGTCACAAAACCGGGCGGACCGAGCGTGAAGCCGTATCAACCGGCCGGTTTGTGGGAATCCTTGGCGGCTAATTCGGGGCAGAGGTACACGCCCGGCAAAGGCGATGACTTGTACCGCAAGAGCATGTATTCGTACTGGAAGCGAGCGGTCAATCCGCCTCGTCAAACGATCTTCGATGCGGGGGGGCGTGAAGTCTGCAACGTGCGAGTGAGGCGAACGAACACGCCGCTGCAGGCACTTGCGTTGATGAACGATCCGACGTTTGTCGAAGCGGCAAGGAACCTCGCTGGATCGGTTTTGTCGTCGAGCGATGTCGCTGACGCAAACGATCGAGATTTGGTGGCTGCTCTCTATGAAAAAGCCATTGCGTTACAAGCCTCCGATGAGGTTTGCGAGATTCTGCTGGAGAACCTCGCGTTCTTTCGAGAGCACTATGCTCAACGTCCTGAGGCCGCGATGAAGTTGTTGTCGGTTGGGCAGTCCAAACGAAACGAGGAGTTACCCGTGACCGAGTACGCCGCCGTTACCGCGGTCGCGCACTTGATCATGAACCTCGACGAATTCATCACCATACAGTAACTATTGGAAGGTCAGCACAATGAGTTGGAATCAACTATCGAGTATGAATCATGTACCGTCGGAAAGTCGACTGATGCAAACGCGTCGTCACTTCTTTGGTCGATCCGCGACCGGAGTGGGGATGGCTGCGTTGGCGTCGATGTTGGGCACCGAGTCTTTTGCCAATCCGTCCGCATCGCCGGGAGAATCCGATGCGATCCCCGCGCCCAATGGTTTGTTGCAACAGTATCACCACCCGCCCAAAGCAAAGCGGGTCATTTATCTGTTTCAGAGTGGGGCTCCTTCGCAGCAAGAATTGTTCGATCACAAACCGGCCCTTTCCACGAATGAAGGGAAAGAGCTGAGTGATTTTGTCGAAATGAACCAACGCGTGACCGGCATGACGGCGGGGCAGAGCAAATTCCCGCTCGCCGGTGCACGATGGAAGTTTGATCGCTTCGGCGAGTCGGGCATCGAGATGTGTGGCGAGTTGCTTCCTAACATCTCAACTCTCGCGGACGACATGTGTTTGATTCGATCGATGCACACCGAAGCGATCAACCATGATCCGGCGATCACGTTCTTCCAGACTGGGCATCAACTCGCCGGTCGGCCGAGCATCGGATCATGGTTGCACTATGGGCTGGGTTCGTTGAACGAGAATCTGCCCTGTTTCATCGCGATGGTTTCGCGTGGGACGGGGCGTCCCAACTGCCAACCGCTGTACGATCGCTTGTGGGGCAGCGGCTTTTTGCCGTCGACGTATTCGGGCGTGAAACTGATGAGTGTCGGTGATCCGGTGTTGTATCTTAGCAACCCGGACGGTTTTGACGCGACCGCGAGGCGGCGGATGCTCGACGATCTCGCTCGCATGAACGAGAACAAGCTGGATGAATTCGGGGACCCGGAAATCCATACGCGGATTCAACAGTACGAACTGGCCTATCGGATGCAAACCTCGGTTCCGGAGCTGACCGATTTCTCGGACGAACCGCAGTACGTGCTCGATAGCTATGGTCCGGATGTGCTCAAGCGTGGCACGTACGCCTACAACTGCTTACTGGCCCGTCGCCTGGCCGAGCGGGATGTGCGGTTCATTCAGTTGTTTCATATGGGATGGGATCAACACTTCACGATGCCGCGGCAGTTGCCGGGACAATGTCGTGATACGGACCAAGCGAGCACGGCGTTGGTGAACGATCTGAAACAACGTGGAATGCTGGACGACACGTTGGTTGTCTGGGGTGGTGAGTTTGGCCGTACGTCGTACTGCCAAGGTACCTTGAATGCCGAAACGTACGGTCGCGATCACCATCCACGTTGCTTCTCACTGTGGATGGCCGGTGCCGGCGTGAAACCCGGGATGACGTACGGTGCGACAGACGAGGTGTGTTACAACATTACCGAGAATCCGGTGCATGTGCACGATCTGCATGCAACGATGATGCACTTGATGGGAGTCGATCACGAGCGTCTGACATTCCGGTACCAGGGGCGGCACTTCCGTTTGACGGATGTGCACGGGCATATCGTTCATGACATTTTGAGCTGATTGCGGTTTGATGCCGAACGGTCGTTCGGCAATACGACGCTGCGGGGAAGACGCTCCGAACGATCCGATGAATCTGGCAAACTGATCTTGCGAGGGCTCGATCCGATTGGCTAGTCGAGGGTGACGCGTGGTCCGCTGAGATATTTGGTACATCGGTATCGCCGCGACGATCTAGGATGGATCGACGTGGCGGTGGTAGGTTTCATCAAGGGATGATGAACGCCAGCGACCACATAGAGGCAAGGAAGCCGACGTGGTTAAGTGGTTGTGGTCAATCGTATGGGGGAAGAAGCGCTCGCGTCGTAGCAGTCGCAGCAGCTCGTCAGTGTTGCGCTGGTTCACACCGGGGCTGACCATGACGGGCGTCGTCGGCGCGATCATGGCGGCGCTTACCGGGCAAGTCGATCTGTCGTCGATCGATGCGATGCGCGGAACCGAACCTCCGGTCTACGATGATCCGATCGCTTCTTCGGTCAGTGCGTCTTCTCCGCTCCAGCCTGCAGGGTTTTCCTCGCCCCGTGGCAGTGCCGAGAGCATTGCGTCACGTAAGATTTCGCCTGTCGGACTTAGCCAGACGTCGGCTGTTGGCTCGGGAAAGTCACAGACCTCGATTCGTGTGGCAACGTTCAACATCAAAGTGTTTGGCAAATCGAAGGCAAGCGACGCGGAGGTCATGCGTCAACTCGCTGCAGTGTTCATGCAGTTTGATGTCGTCGCGGTCCAAGAAATTCGTGGCGACCCGGACATTCCGATCAACACGTTGCTGGATCAAATCACGCGAATGGGTGGACGATATCGTGCCGTGCACGGTCCACCGATTGGCCGCACCTCGCAAACCGAATGCTACGGGTTTGTATGGGACCAGGATCGCATCGACTTCATCGCGCAGTCGGACTACATGATCGAAGACAGAGCGGATCTGATGCACCGCGAGCCGATGGTGGCTAGTTTTCAAACGCGTGTTGCGCCGGTGGATTCTCGATTGCCTTTTCGTTTTACATTGATCAATGTGCACACCGATCCTGACTTGGTGCGGGGCGATACCGGCGACAACGAACTCAATGTGCTCGATGATGTTTTTCAGAGCGTTCGGAACTTTGAGTACGAGACCAACGGGGAAGAAGACTTCATGATGCTCGGCGATCTGAACGTCGACGTCGGCAAGCTCGCCGAACTCGGTCAGATTCCAGGGGTCGTGTCACTCGTGGGCGATGTGCCGACCAACACGTTGAAGACAAAGACTTATGACCACATTTTGATCGACTCGCGAGTCACGACCGAATACGTTCGTCGATCGGGAGTCTTGGATCTCGAAAACATGTTCGGCATCGATCAATCCGCAGCACTGAAAATCAGTGACCATCTCCCGGTTTGGGCCGAGTTCAGTGTTTATGAAGCACCGAGACGTTTTTGAATCGCGGTAAGTTGAATCAGCCCGTGACGTTGATGTGGAAAAAGTCTACGACGACAGAGGCAAACGCAAACCGTCATAGGCGAGAAAGACATTCTCGGGAAGCTCTGCTTCGACAACCCCGTGATCGAGATCGTGACAGATGTGAGTCAGGTACGCGGTTCGCGGTTGAACGCGTTGGATAACTTCTAACGCTTCTTCGACATTGTAGTGTGTCGGGTGAGTTTTGAATCGCAGGGCATCGACCACGAAGGTGTCGACTCCCTGCAGACGCTCGATCGACTCCGGTGGAATATGATTGGTGTCGGTGCAGTAGGCGAAGTTGCCGATGCGGAAGCCGAGTACGTTGAAGTACGGGCCGTGTTGCATTGGGATCGGGGTGACATTGACGCCGAGCACTTCGAACGGATCGTGAGTGATTCGTTCAAAGCTCAGTTGCGGTGCTGAGCCGGGGTGCGTTGGGGCCCGGTTGCTGAACGCATAATCGTAGACCTTGCGAATGCGTTCTTCGACGTGACGCTCGCAATACAGCGGGACGGCATGGCCGAGCCGGAATGGGAACAGGCGTAGGTCATCGAGCCCGTAGAGGTGGTCGACATGTTCGTGTGTGAACAGGACCGAATGAATCAGCGAGATCTTCTCGCGTAACAATTGCGTGCGGAGGTCCGGAGGCGTGTCGATCAGCAAATTACCTTCGGGCAAACGCACGACGATCGCACAACGCGTGCGGTTGTTGCGAGGGTCGTCGCTCGTGCAAACCTCGCAGTCGCATCCGAGAGCGGGCACGCCGACGCTCGTTCCGGTGCCGAGGAAAACGACGTCCGGTGTTTGAGGTTGTCCAGGTGTGGGCGTGGGGACGGTGCGATTGCGTGAGGCTGACATAGCGGACAATCCTACCGCTCGTCGTCAGATTCCGCCACGCGGGGTGGTGGGACTTACGCCAGCAGTTTTCGATACAGTTCCGCGGTGCCACGGGCCATCGCGATGTCGCTGAAGTGCTCGCCGTGTCGTGCGGCAGCGGCTTCGGCCATCGTTTCCCAGTCGTATTGCCCGGTGACCAGGGCTTCGATCTGGTTGGCCAGCGATTCGGCATCCCGAGGTTCGGCCAACAGCCCTTCGACGCCGTGACGGACTGCTTCCGGGGTGCCTTCGACTTTGGTCGCGATGACCGGAACGGCCGCCGCCATGGATTCGAGGACGACCATCGGCAGTCCCTCACCAAACAGGCTCGGAAGTACCATGGCGTCGAGACGCGAGAGTTCTTCAGGGACATTGTCGGTGAAGCCGACCCACTCGATATGTGGGCCGATTTGGAGGTCGCTGATTTGGCGATCGATTTGATTTCGATACGCGTCGGTTTCAAACGGTCCGATGCATCGCAATTTGACGTGATGGCCGCGTTCGAGTAGACGAGCGAGTGCGTCGAGGACCACTTCGAGTCCTTTCCGGTTTCGCATCAAGGCGATCATGCCGATGACCCATGTCTCGCCAACAAGTGGTACTGAGTTTCGCTCGGGACGGATCGCGGGAACCCCGTTGTGAATCACGGTTACGCGGTCCGGCGAATGGCCGTTGCGAATCAGATCTTCACGAAGGCTGTTGGAAACGCAGACGACGTGCGAGCAATTGGAAAGGGAATGCTTCTCGATGAACGCGTTGATCCGGTTGCTCAGCATGCGATCGCAGTCGCGCGATGCCGGGCTGTGAACGTGATACACCCACGGCACCCCGGTCAGGCGGGACGCGGCCGAGGCGAGCATCGCGGTGCGAGGCGTGTGGGCGTGCAGGAGTTGATAGTTTTCGTTGCGAACGACTTCGGCTAAACGTTTGGATTGAAACAGGTCCCACCGGCCACGCATTTTGACGCGGTATCCTCGTCCCCAATTCTCGCCGACCGGAAGATCCGATCGCTCGTCGAGCATGTCGGCGAAGCGACCCGGCTTCACACAGGCAAAGTCAGCAGTGATTCCTTCGAGCGGCAAGCAGCGACCGAGGTGCGATTGAACGCGTTCGGCACCAGAGAAGTGTTCTCCGTTGACAACATGCAAAACGCGGGCGGTTTGCGCCGGTGCCGCAGGCGTCTCGCCCAAAGTGGTTTTGGCATCCTCGACCGTTGGACGCACCAGCATCCGGACGGTTGCCGGACAGGACTCGTCGACGGGAGAAATCGGAGACGGCACGGATGAAAAGTCGCTAGGAAGGGTCGGATTCATTGGATATTCGGAGTGACGCATGATCGCGTTCGCCATCACGCACGCGACAAGGAGGTTGCTAAGAAGCAGACAGAAAGTTGACCGAGGCCACTGTCAAACGAGTGGTCGGGGCGGTCATCTCGCATGAACCACGGCGAACGCCGATCAGCACAGGAGTTTTCTGTCCGGCACTCAGGGACAGACAGGCTTCTGTCGAAAGCGTTGGTCACTCGAGAGATTGGTGCCGACAAACTTTGGTGAGCGTATGTCGATGCCGCGATTCCTGGTTAGGTCGTGAGGGTTGTAGCGGCGACACCGAAAGAGATACGTGTAAGATACCCGCACGACGCGTTGGTGATTCGTCGGCGATGTCACAGTCAATCTTCCCTTGAAGCCTCTTCGCTCTTCTTTCTTTGCTAAGCCCTGTTTGCCTGAATGACTCGTCACTCGCATCCTGGTCCTAATTTCACGTCCGATGGGCGGCGGCAACCTCAGCGAGTTTTGATCGTGCTGATGGCCGTTGCGTTTTTGGTTGCTTTCGCGATCCGTTGGCCATCCTGCGGGGAGAGTTTCTGGGTGGACGAGTTGCATACGGCCTGGTGCGCGTTTGCGGATTGGGGGGAGGTCGGAACGCGAGCAGCAATCGGCAACCAGCAAGGAGGTTATTTCTATTTGATCGCGTTTTGGAATCGACTCGTGCCGGAGGGTGCGGTGACCCTATACGGTGTCGAGGCGTTGCTGCGATTGACTAGCGTGTTGCTGGTCTCCTGTGCAGCGGCGTGGATGGTACGGATCGTGACGAGGACCAGCGGCAGTTTGATCGGTGGATTAGCCGCGGGGCTCGCGCTGGGGGTGGAAAGCAACGCGATTTTCTTCGGGACGGAGCTTCGTCCTTACGCGGCGATCGTATTTCTGTCGACCGCGGTGCTGAGCCTGGCAACGAGAATCATTGACGCCGATTTCCGTCACAGCGGTGCGATCGATCGGACGGGCTTTGTTCGACGCGTCGGTCTGCACTTGGTGGTATTGTTGACCGCGTCCGTGCATGTGACGTCGCTCGCGGTGCTCGCGGTGATGGTCGCGGTGTTCGTGTTGATGGATTGGTGGCGATGGCGAAGGAACCGATCTGCGCGGTTTGTCGTGTTGAGCATCCATGGTACGGCGGGCATGGTCTGGGGACTGGTCGCTGTTTTGTGGATGCAGTCGCACGAGTCGTTGTGGAATGCGCGAGAAGCGTGGACCTCATTTGCCACAGCGAATTCGTGGAGCCAGATCGGAACGTTGTGGCCTTGGGCGGCGATGGTGGTTTGGCCTGTGCTCGCATTGACGCTCTGGACGGGGTTTGTCTCGCGTGGACGAGGGAGTTCAGAATTAGGGCCAGCGATTGTTTTTATTGGTTTGTCGATCGCCACCGTGACGATCGCTACGCTCGCGTGTTTCGTACTTTCATACGTCGGCGGCGTTGCGTTGTGGCATCGTCGGTATCTCGTCGCATCGCTGCCGTTTTTGTGCGGTGTGCTGGGATGGACTGTTGGGGGCATCGCGAGTGGACGATTCGGGGTAGTTGCTTCGACCAAGCGGAACCAGGTTGCGTCCGTTTTTACAGCGGTTGCTTGTTTGCTGTTGTTGATGTCGCAGCAACGGACGCTGAGCCGGTTGATGCACGGTGAGACGCGATTGGCGCGGCGTGGTGAAGGATGGAAGGCCGCGATTGCGTTCACCGGAGAATCCGGCCCCAAACAAGGTTTCGTGTGGATCGATGCGGGGCTAATTGAGCAGAAAGGTCAGCCGATTTTCGTGACGGACCCGCGCTTAGAAGAATATTTGCGCTACGTGACCGGTGGCCCATACACACTCGGCAGTGATTTGCGGCCGGTCGGTGTTGGCGACGATGCGTTGGAACGGTGGATCGCGTTGGTGGATGAGTCGGCGGGAGCGCGTCCGGACCAGCAGGCGGAGAGGGATCCACGCGACGTGCTCGCCGCGATCATCACGCGGCGGGGCATCGGGCCTGCATCGATATTGCCTCCCGGAGTCGAGAGGCATCGATTTGGAAGAGTGACGGTTCTTATCAGACGGCAACTGGGCGACGGCAATTGGTAGAGCGTCCGTTCGCGTTCAACATTGAAATGAAGTTACTCGCGTGCTGAGAACCGATCCTGTTTGAGTTCCTACAGACGTCGGACGCGAATGTTTCGGTAGGAAACTTCGTCGTTGTGGTCCTGTAGGCAGATGTGGCCGTTGTCCGCTTCGCCGAAGCCTTTCCATTTGCCGAATTTGCTCTTGGCGACACGTGCGTCCCAATCATCGCTGCCTTTGACGAACTCGCTGTAGAGGACGCCGTTAAGTTCAATTTGGCACTTTTCGGGCGTGATCATGACTCGCAAGTGATTCCACTCGCCGACCGGTTTGATCGAGTCGACCTCGGAAGGATAGAGCTGATACAGCCATCCACTTTTCTGACCATCATGGCCACCGACGTGATCTTGGATTTGGATTTCCGGGCCGGTGTAGTATGGCGGTTTGTCGGTTTCGACGACATGGAACATCACGCCGCTGTTGGCTTTGGGCGTGACTTTGAATTCGAGTTCGAGTTCGAACGCTGAGAATTTCTCGCGAGTGATCAGGTCTTCCCCACGAGCCTTGTCGCCTTGTTCTTTTCGCGAAATGCACGTCAGGGCGCCGTCTTCCACTCGCCACCCGGTGGTTACCTCGTCGTGATTGTATTCTCGCCACTGCGACAGTGATGCGGCATCGGGGGCGCTGCCGTCGAAGAGAATGATCCAATCGGACTGCTTGGCGGGATGGTCCGCGGAGGCGTTGGTTGGGGGCAGGCAAGTGACGCTGAAGAGCGTGAATGCTGTGGCAGCGCACGCGTAGGCGCGGAGAAAGTTTTGACTCATAGGGTCAACTCGTTGGGAAGGACGTGAGGCGGGATCAGAGCGTTGGTCGCTCTGCGAAGGGGGCTAGTTTAGTGCCTCGGGCGTCCGATGCAAATCGACAGAGGCGTCAACAACGCTATGCCGCTTCAGGTGTACAGTTGGTACAGCATGAGGTAAACCAGCACGCCGGTGACCGATACGTACATCCATATCGGGAACGCATAGCGAACCCACTTTTTGTGCGCAACAATGCGGCCATTCTTGGCTAGATAGATGGCTCGCATGGCGAGAACCGGAACTGAGATCGCGAGCAAAATATGCGGTACGAGGATTGAGAAGTAGGTGATCCGTGCGGCTTTCGGGGCATCGGTCGGAAACGGTTTGTTCCATTGGCCCGTCGACTGGAACAAGGCGAGTTTGTGAAACAGATAGCAACCGAGGAACGCGATGCTGACTAGGAACGCGTTCACCATCAGTTTCTTGTGCTGTTTGGCGCGGCCGTTCTTAATATTCCACAATCCCATCGCGAGCAGGACGGTGGCGGTAATATTGAGTGCCGCGTTGAGGTGCGGCAGGTAACTGGCGAGTGCGTCCCACATGGCTGTTTCCGCTGGGGTGGAAAAGAAAACGCCAATCGTAGCCGAACCGTCTGATGCTTTCGATCCGGTTGGATTTATGAAAAACGCAGGACGTTTGACGTCCGCTTTGGTAGGCTCGCTTCGGCCGCCCCGCGGTTAGCCTTCGAGCAGTTCCGAAATGCGTTCTTTCAATTGGGCGAATTGCTTCTTTTCGGGCCAGTTGTAGAAGCCTTCTACTTTTCCGTCCGCGTCGACGAGCACGAATCGTTCGGTGTGGAATTGCTTGCTGACCGGTTGGCGAAAAATCTCCGCACCGATTCGTCGGATGTAGTTTAGGTCTCCGGTCAGGAACAGCCATTGTTCTTCATCGGCACCGAAACGCGCTGAGTATTCCTGCAAGACTTCCGGGGTGTCGGTCTCAGGGTCGACTGAGATCGCGACAAACTTCACGCCTTTGTCTTTGAACTGTTCTTGGAGTTCTTGGATCTTTTGGTTTTGCTGAACGCAAATGCTCGGGCAGGTGCTGAAGAAGAAGCTGACGACGTAGGGGGCGCCCTTGAGGTCTTCGCTGCTGACTTTTTCGCCACTGCGTTCGATCAGTTCGAATCGACTGAGCCACTCTTCGTCTTTGGGCGGTTTGGTGGGGGAATCGTTTTCGACGTCTTCCGGTTTGACGGCCTCGTTGTCGGCGACCGCGTTGTCGTTGCTGTAGATCGTTTCTCCGGGGGCGGGGCCCGCGGTCGAGTCGGCTCGGTATTGTCGGATGGTGAGTCCCGCGACAACACCAACGGCGAGAATCAGGATGACGTTGATTGTGGTTTTCATGATTGAATCGTTTACGTTGCGCGGACGGGAGTCGTCCGCAGGGGAAGGCAACTCGCTAAACCATCGTATCGGCCCGGCGACTGCCACGCATCAAATACCAGGCAACCGCGACAGTGAGTCCCGTCGCGACGAGTGTGACGGTCCAGCACAGCAGAGGGCTCGGAGCGAACCCGGCCGATGATAGGTCGAGGTCGGGATTGATCAGACGGCGGAGTTCGACCATCGAATAGCTCAACGGGTTGGCTTGCATGATGCCCGCGAGTGCCCAGTGCGCCCAGTTTCCGTCTGCTCCAGGACCGCTGATGCTCCAAGCAGGGATCGGAAAAAAGGTGCCTGCGAGCAACCACATCGGCATTAGCCCGAGCATCATGATTGCGTGGAAGCCCTGCGTGCTTTCCATCGGCCAGGCGACGATCATTCCGAGTGCGCACATTGCGATCGCGATCACCGCGAGGAGCAACAGCAGAAGAGGGAAGGAAGCCGATAAGGTCGGCAGTGTTGAGGATCCGGTTACCGCACCGACAACATAAACGAGGGCCAAGAAAAACAGTGCCTGTACCCAAGCGATCGCGCCTCCGCCGAGGATCTTTCCGAGCAGGACGGGGAAGCGTCCGGTCGGGGAAACCAGCACCGATTGCATGAACCCTTCTCGGCGGTCTTCGATGACGGAGATCGTTGCGAAGATCGCGGTGAAAAGAACGATCAATGCGACCGTGCCGGGTAGGAAGAACTGCATGAAGTTCTCGCCACCCGCCGAGGCAAATGAACCACTCAGGCCGGTGCCGAAGAGTAGCCAAAACAGCAGCGGTTGGAGGACCGCGGCGGTCACCCGGTTTCGTTGTCGGAAGAAACGAGTCCACTCACGCCGGGCGAGCATCCAGGCGGCGTTCATGCGGGATGAAAGAGGCAGGTCGTTCATGGGGGAGGTCTGTGCCGCTGCGATAGAGCCGTGCGTGGAGGAAGCCGTTTCACTATTGAAGACGTTATTGCGACACAGCGGAAGTGTAAATGGATCGACGCGGTCGCGAATCGGATGAGAAGTGTGAGCGACCGAGGCAACAAAAAACCCCCTCGATTTCGCGAGGGGGTTTTCCGTTATTTGATCGTCGCGACGGAGGTCTCGTCGCGAAGGCAGGATCAATACATGTCGTGGTCGCCGCCGTGGCCACCCTTACCGGCAGGAGCAGGTTTTTCGGCGATCAAGGCATCGCTGGTCAGCAACAGGGTTGCGACGCTGGCTGCGTTGCCCAGTGCGGTGCGGGTCACCTTGGTCGGGTCGATGACGCCGGCCTTGACCAGGTCTTCGTAGGTGTCGGTGAGGGCGTTGTAGCCTTCGTTGCCCTTCATGCCGAGAACTTTCTCGCACACGATGCCACCGTCTTGGCCAGCGTTTTCGCTGATCATGTGCAACGGAGCGCGGCAAGCACGGAGGACGATGTTGTATCCGACGACTTGGTCGTGGGTCATCGAGTCAGCCGGTTTGACTTTGCCCGAAGCACGCAGCAAAGCGACGCCACCACCGGGGAGGATGCCTTCTTCGACAGCGGCACGGGTGGCGTGAAGGGCGTCTTCGACGCGAGCCTTCTTCTCTTTCATTTCGCTCTCGGTTGCCGCACCGACGTTCACCTTGGCGACACCACCGGCGAGTTTCGCCAGACGTTCTTCGAGTTTTTCACGATCGTAGTCGCTCGTGCAGTTTTCGATTTCGCGTCGGATTTGTGCGATACGAGCTTGGATGTCGGCGGTCTTGCCGGCACCTTCGATGATTGTGGTGTTGTCTTTGTCGATGATGACCTTCTTGGCACGACCGAGTTGTGGCAGGTCGACGCTGTCGAGTTTCACACCGAGTGCTTCGAAGATGGCTTGGCCACCGGTGAGGATTGCGATGTCTTCCATCATCGCCTTGCGACGGTCGCCGTATCCAGGAGCCTTGACCGCGGCAACGGTGAAGGTGCCACGGAGGCGGTTGATGACGAGCGTTGCGAGTGCTTCGCCGTCAACGTCTTCGGCGATGATCAACAATGGCTTGCCTTGTTGCACGACTTTCTCGAGCATCGGCACCATGTCTTTGATGTTGCTGATCTTCTTCTCGTAGACGAGCACGTAAGCGTCTTCGAGGACGACTTCCATGCTGGCCGGATCGGTGACGAAGTAAGGCGACAGGTAGCCGCGATCGAACTGCATCCCTTCGACCCACTCTTGTTCGGTTTGAAGGCTCTTGCCTTCGTCGACGGTAATGACACCGTCTTTGCCGACTTTGCTCATCGCGTCGGCGAGCAGGTTACCGATTTCGCGGTCGTTGTTGCTAGCGATGGTGGCGACGTTGGCCATTGCTTCTTGATCTTTCACCTTGACTGCCATCGAGTGCAGTTGCTCGGTGATGTCGGCGACAGCCGATTCGATACCGCTCTTCATTTGGATCGGGTTGACCCCGGCGACGACGGCTTTGAGGCCTTCGTTGAAGATCGCTTCGGACATGACGGTTGCGGTCGTGGTTCCGTCACCGGCAACGTCGCTGGTCTTCGACGCGACTTCGCGGACCATGCGAGCGCCCATGTTTTCATAGACGTCTTCGAGGTCGATTTCTTTGGCGACGGTCACGCCGTCTTTGGTGACCGTGGGGCTGCCGAAGCTCTTTTGCAAGATAACGTTGCGGCCTTTGGGGCCGAGCGTGACTTTGACGGCACGGGCGAGTTTGCCAACGCCGCGGCGAATCGCTTCGCGGGCTTCTTGGTCGAATGCAATGATTTTGGGCATGGTGAGTTACGCTTGTGAAATGGTTGTGATTTTGGTGAATGGTGAGGCGTGTCGGGTCCTAGCCGAAGACAGCGAGGACATCGTCTTCACGCATGAGCAGGTATTCAACGTCGTCGATTTCGACGGTTTCGCCGGCGTAGCTGCTGAACAAGACGCGGTCGCCTTCGGCCAGTTGGCTCGGGGCACGGGATCCGTCGTCGAGTTGCTTGCCGGTGCCGATCGCGATCACGGTACCGCGAGCGGGTTTTTCCTGGGCTGAGTCGGGGAGCACAATTCCGCCAGCGGTGGTGCTTTCGCTCTCTTCACGCTGAACGACAATTCGTTCGCCGAGGGGTTGCAAACGAATCTTCGAAGCCTTCTTCGTGGCAGTTGCCATGTCCGTGAAACCTTTCTTAAAAGGGGCAGATTGAGGGGATTGTGTCAGTTGGAGTTTGGCCGCGAGCGGCCGACGGCGACTGCGATCGGCGGCCCGGCGGGGCAATGGGGCTGCCGGTGACGGGTTGCGGGCGACGATTTCGTCGGCGCGAACGCTCCTCCAAGTCATTGTGGCAGCACGCATTGTTTGGACGTCGCTAGTGAGCAATCGGCGTGCCAGCAGTGTTTGTGGTGGCGTAAGTTGTTTCTTGGTAGGGGTTTGCGTCGGGGATATGGCTGGCGTGGCGTGGCGGTGGGTTCAGATTGGCAGCCTCGGTTGACCGCGGAGCCCGAAGGACAGTGTTTTGGCCAGAGCTGGCACCTCGATCGTGCCAAGAGCGGACTCGGTTTCGGCCAAGTGATCTATCGTTCGCTAGTCCGTATTGGGTAGGAAAATGGGACGACGCGACAGGTCGCGACGGAAAGAAAACAGCTCGGTCAGAAGGAAGTTCCCTTGGATCGCCCCACATCCGATTGCTCGCCACCCGAACAGGTTGGGTTCGATGGTGAAGTATCCGCAAAATCACTCCGGGAAAATGCGTCTGCTCAGTCCAGTGCAAAGGCTGGTGCTGTGGAGTCTCGCGCCGCTGAACGAGGGCCGTCCTTGCCGAAACGGCTTTCGCCGCAGCGATTGTCCGCGTTGAACACGGAAGCCGCGTCGCTGTATCGTCCGATCACGTTGGTGTACATGGCGTCCATCATGTTGTTGATGGTGCCGGTGTTGACTCTGGTCGATACGAGTGTGGCCCGTTATTTCAAGAGTTCGCCGTTGTCGCGTGATTTGGATTCGGCGTTGGAGTTGTCGCTGGTCTTTTCGCATGGGACCGGAGTGTTCTTGGTGCTGATGAGCATCATGCTGCTCGCCCCGCGGCTTCGTTGGCAGGTACCTCGTTTGGCGACTCTCGCGTTGGGCGGTGGTGCGTTGGCGACGATCACGAAAATGTTTGTGCTGCGGCCGCGACCGAGCAGCCTCAACTTGGAATATGCCGGCAGCGAGTCGTCATGGTTGTGGGCGTTTGACTGGGACCTCAGCGAGATCGCCGCGTTCGATGCGAGCACGCGAGCATTCCCCAGCGGCAACGTTGTAACGGCGACCGCTCTGACGATCGGTTTGTGGATCCTGCTGCCGCGCGGCCGAGTGCTGTTTGCCACGATTTGGGCGGGGGTCTTGCTGCAGCGACTCAACACCGGGACGCATTTTTTGAGTGACGCGTGCGGCGGTGTCGCGATCGGTTTGCTCTGGGCGTTTGTTTGTTACCATCCCAAATTGATGGGCACGTTGTTTGATCGGATGGCACACGAACCGCGGAGGCGACGCCGGCATCGACCCGCGGCGGTTGATGGTAACCCGATGTCTCAAATCACCGGCCCTCGTACCACGGATGGGCCGGCAACTTCCGGTGAAGCAATGCCTTCGCTGGGGACTGTCGGATTGGATGCGGATCCGCCGCAGGCGGGCGTCTCCCCGGACGGTGTTCAGGCGGGGCATGTCGTTCCGATGACGGCGGGCCAGGAAGAATCGCAAAGCAGCGAACGCGCCGCCTAAGCGTTTCGGTTTTCGTTCCCCGCGACCCATCGCAGCAGGGAATGCGTCGGTAGGTACACCACCGCGGGAAGTCCGACGAGCATCGTCGACAACCACGCCCATGCCGGCATGAAGTGCTGTGGAGCGTCGGGGCTCATCCCGTAGACGTAGTTCACATTTCGAGGTTGGTTGACGAACTCCAGTGCATCGCCTGGTGCCGGTAGGTAGAAGTAACTCACCAACATCGCCGCCCAGGCAACCAGCGTCCATGACCACAACGCGCGGTGGTCGTAGCCCAGTTTGAGGACGATGCCGATCAACAAAATTGGCAGCCAGAAATGGAAGAAGGAAAGGCCTCGGGCGAGTAGTGAAATTTCCTCGTTGAACATGTAGTCGGTCATCCCGGTCACGGGAAGGTTGATGAGGTTGCCGAGGAAGTCGACTTGCCATAGGAATTGAGGAATGGTGATTCCGACGGCAGCCATCGACGCGAACAGGGGGCGTTCGGTCCAGACCGCGATCAGAGTTAAGAACAACGCGATGTCGCAAAAATAGAGGAAGTTCGTCGGGCCGTACTCGACCCAGTAGTACGGGACCAGGACAGCCATGAAAGCGGTGTAGCCAACTTTCAAGGCGAGCGGCAGTTTGGTTTGGGAGGTCGGCACGGACGATAGCGATGTCGCAGGCAGATCGTCCTTGTGAGGTGTGGCGGTAATGGACATCGGGATCCCGTTGGAATGCGGAGGGGAGCGTGGCGTAGAGAAAGGGGGCAGGGAAAGGGGCGGAGAAGAGGGGCGTTGGGAAATGAGTGCCTGCCGTGTCGTAAACACAGCGCCGTGGTGCCGCAGGAAAGTCAAAAATGCCACGCGTGTTGCGATAACGCAACACGGTGTTTGCGCGGACTGGCTAGGGGTGTTTTTCTCTAAGTTGTTACCCGGCAGGTGGTTGCGCGTCGGCTTTCTCTCGCCTTGGGAGGTGTTTGACGCTGAGGGCACGCGTCGTGCATGAGTGGGATGGTTCGCGTCCGGGGGGATTCAAGCATTGGGGGCGATGCAGACGTGCCCGCGTTTCGCATTGAATTCCATTTGATTCCATCGCGCCACGCCATTGATATGCACGTCGTCCAACTCGCTGAACTCGCCGCTGTGATCGCCCACCACGGGCCCGCGCTGCTGTATCGGCACTCCACCGTTCCTCCTGAAGCAATCAATCGATACTGGACTGCGTCTCGCGTTCGTTTGGATTTGTGGCATCAAACGCTGGCACGATTCAATCACGCCAAAAACAGTGGCAATCACTATCGCATGCGGTGTTGGTGGCAGGACCACCTCGGCGTGCTCGAGGAGATTCTCGCTAGCGAGTTATTGACGCGAGTGGTCGCCGCGGTGGCCGAAGGCAGCGACCGGGCGGGGCAGCGAGATGAGTTTTCGCCGATCGCACAGGCGATCTATCTGTCTCATCTCGAGGCACGCAACCGAGTCCAGGCGGCGATACTCGACCGTCGCGGGTGCACGGTCAGTGACGCGGTTCGGTTGAATCGCCTGCGATGCATGATCGAACGCTGGATCGACGTTCTGATCGGTCAGCTCGCCGGGCATGATCTGGAGTTAGTTCGCTACGGTATCGACATCGAACGTACGACGGCTCATGCCAACGAATTTGACTTGGCGTCCACGTCGCCGACCCGGGAAACCGTTGCTTGGTTGACGCGGGCGTCCATGACGGATGCGATTCGGCAGAAGGTTGCGAAGAACCCATCGTTGCCGCAGGCCAACCGTGACGTTGCCGACAGTGCGCTGCTTATTCTGCGGCCGGACATGTTTGATAGTGTTGGGACGTTGAAGTCACTTTGGTTGCACCGCATTGAGAACGATTCCGAGCGAACGGATCGGATGATCGGCGAGTATTTGCGGCCGGATGTGGGGGATTCGCCGACGGCAACGGCGTTCGACATGATTCACGCGGCCGCGTTGTCGCAGTGGTTTCGATAGCAGCAGCGACCGACAAACCGAGTTGTCCGCCGTTGCGGTCGGGTGTCATGGTGGTGTGCGATATGTGAACCCGCGTTGCACCGTTTCGGTTCAGGTACAATGACCGCGGTGAATTCGAGTTCGGTGTTCTTTGAGTAGGTGATCGGTTTCGTGTCGGCGTCTTCGCATGGTGGTTTTCCGGTACAGGCCTTGCCGGTGCTCGATCGTTTGATGAAGGTGCAAGATTCGGCTTCGGAGTGTCCGTATTTGGATTCAACGATCGCTCGGATGCCACTGTATTATCCGATCCAAACGCTCAGCGGGCGCGAGGTAGATTTGCTGCTCGAGGGCGGTTTTCGGCGCAGCGGCACGTTGTTGTATTACACGCACTGTGCCCCCTGTTTCGCATGCGAACCGACGCGTCTGGACGTCGGGAAGTTTCGTGTCGGTAGTTCGTTCAAACGGGTGCTGAAGCGAGCCGAGCGGGAGCTGACTCTCAAATGGCAGTTGCCAATTGTCGATGAGCAACGGGTGGCGCTTTACAACGCTCATCGCGTCGGGCGTGGTCTCGGCAACAGTCCCGCGATCGGTGATTCGGAGTACCACGCTTTCCTGACCGACTCTTGTTGGCCGACGTTGGAACTGGAAATCTGCCAGGGCGACCGCTTGATCGGCGTGTCGATTATGGATGTGGGTGAAAACAGCATCAGCGCCGTGTACACGCACTTTGATCCCGAAGCGAGTCGGTACAGTGTCGGAACGTTGGCGGTGTTAAAACAGGTGCAGTGGGCAGTCGAGCATCAGCGGCGGTGGGCGTATCTCGGTTTGTACGTCGCCAGTAATCCGCATTTGAACTACAAGGCTCGTTTTGTCCCTCAGCAACGACTGCGACAGGGAAAGTGGCAGGACGTGGAAATTGACCGGACGTAGTGAGAGCACCGCGTGCGATTAATTACCGCAGGCGTCGATTCTTTTCTCGCTCGGTCGCGACCGAGCCGATAGACTCAGTGTAGATGTTGTTCGGGATTCGTTTGGTTATCCGTTGAAGGAATATTCAGATGACAAATTGGGAAGAGAACCGTCGCGATGGAGTTCGTGGTGTCGGTGGGGACGCGGGCGATTACGGCAGGGATGAGCGCGACGGCAGTGAGAACGGCCATTTCACGCATGTCGATGACGACGCGACGTATGTTTGCGATAATTGTGGTGAAGAGATTGTGATCCCGGTTGACCTCGCGGGCGGTCAAGATCAAACCTATGTCGAGGATTGTCCCGTTTGTTGCAGCCCGAGTGTCATCCACGTGCATCTCGATGATGACCGGGCGGTTGTGCATGCCGAACCCGAACAAGATCGATACTAACGAATGCAGATTGAAACTTGGTTGTCCCCTTATGCGGTCGCGGATCATGAACGATCGCGTGCTCGTGTGTGCGTGGTCATTGATGTATTGCGAGCGACGACGGTCATTACGACCGCGATCGCCGCTGGTGCCCGGTCGGTGACGACCTGTTCGGATATCGAGCAAGCGTTTGAGATGAAACGCGGCGCGGCTCCGGATTCGCTGCCGCTGTTGTGCGGTGAACGTGAGTGTCGACCCATCGACGGATTCGACTATGGGAATTCGCCGGGGGAATATTCGCCGGCGGGCGTGGGGGAGCGTGACATTGTCATGACGACCACCAACGGAACGCGAGCGATTGATGCCGCGTCAGATTGCGACGTGATGATGCTCGCGTGCTTTGCAAACCTGAGCAGCGTTGCCGATGCGATCATTGACGAGGTCTCGGATGTTACCGATCAGGAGGCGTCATCCGGTTCGGGGGCTCCGCCGAAGGCATCGGGATTGGTTCGCATCGTCTGCGCCGGAACGAATGGTGCGATCACCGGTGAAGACACTTTGTTGGCAGGCGCATTAATCGCGGTTTGTCATCGCAAACTCAGCGACACGGCGCGGTTCTATGACGGGCCTGTCGAATTGAAGAATGACTCGGGCGCGATCGCGTTGGCTGCGTGGCAACACTGCATTACCCACGACAAAGTGACTGATGCGGAGTCGCTCGCTCAGCGACTTGGTATGACCGATGGTGGGCGAAACATGATTGCGGCGGGATACGAACAGGACCTCGTTGATTGTGGTAGCATCGACGTGTTCGATACCGTTCCGCAGCGCGACCGTCTTTCTCCGGCAAGGTTCGTTAGTAGATGAATCCATCGGCACACGTTGACCGCCCGTTGTTTGTCGATACACGAGGGCAGATGCCACCGATGTGGCCTCGTCGGGCGGTGTTTTTCGCGAACCTGTTGGCCCTGTTTTTCGGGAACGAAGAACAAACCCGTGTGCTCAGTGAGGAGGTCGGCGAGCTCGATTCGTATAGTGCTCGGTTGATCCCGATTTTGAATATTTTGTTCGAAGGTCCTGACAACGTGTTGGTCGTCGAGCGGAAGCCCGATCCGGCGTTGTGTCGATATTTGTCAGAGGATTTGGGGTTGGAGTTGCCTTACATTTGCGTTTTGCCTCATGAGCAATACACGCGTTTGGGGAAACTGATTGCGAGTCGACCCGACGTGCCGCTGAGTGAATTGCTCGATGCGGATGATCCTTTGGTGTCGATCAGCGCTTCGTCGGGCAACACGTGGGCGGACGGGTATGTGACCGATGAAGTGTTGCCGCGGTTGGCCGATCGGCTCGGGTGCCGGACAATTTCTTCGACCAACGCGAGCCAAGCGGGGAACAACAAGGGGTTGTTGCAAAAGTTCTTGGTTGAACAAAACTTGCCCACCGTTGCGACGGAGTTTGCGGGTGGTCCGGACGAAATCGCGGGCTGTGCTCGGAGCTTGCATTCACAGGGGTTTGATAGCGCCGTCGTGCGTTCGCAGATCGGTGCCTCCGGTGTCGGGATGATGAAACTCTCACGGCTGGGCGATGTGGATTCGCTCGCGGAAGTGCCGGCGTACTTCTTCCACGAAGGGCCTTGTTTGGTGCAGGGCTGGCTGTCGCCAGGGCGTCTCGGGGTGGAGCAGATCCGTAGTCCGAGCACGCAGTTGTTCTTGGATGAAGCGAACGTCTATGCCTTCGATATGACCGAGCAGATACTGAGCGAGCACAACATTCACGAAGGCAATGAGTCGCCGCCACCGTACCTCGACGAAATGCCAGGTCTGCGCGAGGAGACCATGCGGCAGGCCGAGAGGGTGGGGCGTTGGCTGCACGAAACGGGATACCGAGGCACCGCGAGCATTGACTGGTTGGTGGTGGAGCGTGAAGGGCGAGCCGAGCCGGAGGTTTACGTTTGCGAGATCAACGCGAGAGTGACCGGGGCGACGTATCCCTCGTTGCTCGCCAAGCATTTTCATCCGCACGGTGCGTGGTTGCTGCGGAATTTGCGTTTGTCGCATCCGATCACGGCGTCTGAATTGTTAAAAACGCTCGAAGAAAAGGGACACCTGTTTCACCTGGGGAGTCGGCGTGGTGTGTTGCCATTGAACTTCAACTTTGGATCCGACGGTTTGGTCCACAAGGGGCAGTTCATTTGCATCGGTGACGATTCGCAGGAGTGTCGCCGGTTCCTGCAGCTCGCCGAAAATGACATGCCAGGCGGTTGGACAGCGGACCGGGATTAGGTGTCGGTTCGAAAAATTTGGCTCGCGTGAGCTGCGAGTAACAGGTTGGGGAGGTGGCGACACGGCGGATACACCCCGCTCATTCGTGTTAGACTTTGTTGTTGACGTCTATCCAAACGAAGCCATTCAACGACGGATAACTTTTTGTCTGCTACGAACGATCTTGAGAACCTGAAATCGCGTTTGACCTCGCTGACTCGCGATATGATTTTGATCGCGAGTACAGAGAGTCGTCCGGAGGAGCGGACGAGGTGTTTTGAGTTTCTGCGGCATCACCTCGATGCGACCGAAGGATTGCGACTCGATAGTTATGAGCGGAATGGGCATCAATCGTTGGTGGTCCGTCCACACGGATGTGAGTCGCCGGATGTTTTGTTGTGTGGGCACCTCGACGTGATTGAGCATTCCGAGCCGGACGGGTACCACTCGACCGTCGAAGACGGGCGCATCTACGGTCCCGGTAGCGGAGACATGAAGGGGCAGATCGCGATCATGGTGGAGTTGATGCGGACGCTGCATCGTCATCATCCCGGCGTGAGTGTCGGGCTCGCGGTGACGTCGGACGAGGAACGTGGCGGTGAGGATGGCGTTCGTTTTCTCGTCGACGAGGTGGGACTACGTTGCGGCGTGGCGATCATTCCCGATGGTGGTTCGCTGACGGATATCACGGTGGAAGAGAAAGGTGTCATCCATGCGCGGATCACGCAGACCGGACGGGAGGCTCACGGGGCGAGGCCGTGGCTCGGTGAAAACGCGATCGAGAGGCTGATGTTGAGATTGACTCGGTTAGGAAATCACTTCGCGACCTATTGGCCGTCCGAACCGATCAGCGAACAAGTCAACCATTGGTTTCCCACCTGCAGCATTACCATGTGCGAGACCGAGAACACCACGGTGAATCGGGTACCCTCGCGGGCCTCGGCCGTGGTGGATATTCGTTTTCCGCCGCCGCATGACGTCGCATCGATGTTGGCTGAGGTGACTGAGTGTCTCGGTTCTGGCTGCGAGATAGAGCCCCTGATGACAGCAGAGCCGACGCATCTTGCGCCGGATCCGCTGTTTAGTGAAGCCACTCAAGAGGTGACCGGTAAGGGCGTTTCCATGGTGCGAGCCTCCGGTGGTAGCGACGGGCGGTTCTTTCGAGATCACGGCATCCCGGTAAATTTGTCGCGTCCTTTGGTTGGTAACCTGCATGCCATTGATGAATGGATCGATATCGATTCGATGGTGACTTATTTTCGAATCTGCAAACGCTATATCATCAAGCGATTGAATCTCGAGGGATAACGTCGTCGCGGGCGTCAAGACGTAAGGATGTCGTAGCTTCGGCGGATTCTGCTGCGTGGACAAGTATACGGAGTCGCCGTTACGGGGTCGTTGCAGGTTGGACGCTGACGAGTTGCTGTTTCTGTTGCAAGTGCTCTGTTCGTCGTTGCACGAGCAAACGCATCATTTCGTCGGCGCTTCCGTTGGCGAGTTCAGCGATCTCGTTTGGTTTGGTGGTATCGCCAAATTCGTAGGTCACCGCGGCGACATCGAGAGTGTCGCGTACCCAGGCTTTGGATGTTGTGCGGTTTGAGTTGTGTGATGCGTCGTGGTTGACGTCGTACCATGCGAAACGCCGTTGAATCGCACCGAGCCATGTCGAAGTGAAGTTGGGTGGGAACGCTTGGTCGACATCTTCTGCGGTGTAGAAGACGTCCTCGTAAGTGGAGTGGAAGTCGAGGAAAAGATACAGCGACCGTCTGCCCGCGGTACGGTAGGCGAGCAGTTCACGACGAAGCGCTCGGGTTTCCGGTTGGGTGAAGTGTTTCCAGTCTCGGTTCAGGTCCACGCCGGACGCGTTGCATCGCCAGTGTCCTCGGGCGACTCCGTCCGGGTTTGCGGTCGGGACAACGACGGTCGTGAATTGTTTTCGGAACGCGGAGGCTCGGTCGGTTCGTGCCGAAATCGCCTCGACGAATCTCATCAGGCCGATCATCCCGGTGATCTCGGTCGGATGTTGGCGAGCCATTAAGAAGATCGTTGCCGGTGAGCCGGATTCGGAAATCGTCAGGCGGCGGATGGGGCGGTTTTCGACGGAGTAACCGATCACGTCGTCGTCGACGTAGTCACGTTTGGCGATCGTTTCGATCCACTCGTCGACGGTGTGGTTGGTGAGGAGTTGTCGCGCCGAAACCCACAAGGGTTTCGAATCGACGCGGACTTTCAGGACAGCTTGTTTACCAAACGGGTGCACCGCGGTGACTAAACCATCAGCGGGGAACCATGTTTCACCATCCCGGCTGGTCAAAGGTGCATAGCGATGGGTTCCGCCGTCGTATCGAAGCCGGATGGTAAGCTCGCACGGCCGCGTTGAGCGGACCTGGAACGCGTACCACGCGCTGTCGTTGATGGGTTGTTGTTCAGGGCGGATCAGAAGATCGAACTCGTGCGGTCCGATTTGAACACACCGGTTGACTCGCCCACCTGGAAAGTCACTGCGGATGCAAACGCTGCGGTCTTCGGAGACGAATCGAATCGCGGATTGGTCCCCGTCGCTGTCGTAGTTCGGATCAAAGCCGTAGGACGTGTGGGCCGCCAGGACCGTTAATAAGGCACACGCCGATGAGAACAGCAGCGCTCGAGGTGGTTGAATTTTGCGAGTGCGCATGGGCCATCCAATCGACGGGGCAAAGGTTGTTTCCCAACCCTACCCGCGCCTACAAGCCTCGTCGTCTTCCGTGGCGAACTGAATGTGTCCTTCCGCCGCACCTTCGTTGGTGAGCGCGAATAGGACGGGTATCCGCGAGTCATTAAAAAAACTCAAGCGGGAAAACGTTGCCGTGGGTTTTGTGCGAAAACGTCGCCTAGCGTTCTCGTCCTACGACACGTGCATTTTAGAAGTTCACAACCGGATCGACGGATCGATCAGGAGAAGTTTGACGATTGAGCCGGTTGGTTGGACGCAAGGAAGCGTTAAGGGCGCTCCGTGGTCGCAGGAGAATGTGGACAGCTAGTCTTTCGCCGCGGCTTTGTTTTCGCGTAGCCAGCCTCCACTGAGGCCGGCGTTAACTGAGGCCGGCCTCAACTGAGAGACGTTGGCGAGGTTAGAAGTCGCTCAGTTCGAGCCACTTCTCTTCCGCTTCGCTGAGTTCGACCTCGATCGCCTTGACCTGTTCGTGCAGTCGAACGGCTTCGCCGGGATCGGTCTCGGTGAGTAGTTTCTCGTTGAGTTCTCGTTTTTCGTCGTCGAGTCTGGCGATCTTGCGTTCGAGATTCTTCAGTTCTTTGCCCGTTTTGCGTTGGTCTTTCTGGTTTTGGCGGCTGTTTTTTGATCCGGAGTTGTTCTTGCTGTTTTGTTTTCCCGCGGCGGCATTGCGTTGACGTTCGCCTTCGGAGACTTCTTTTTCGACCGCTTCGCAGTAGGTGTCGTAGCTGCCAAAGTAGTTTCGCACGCGGCCGTCGCGGACTTCGATCACGTTCGTCGCGACGCGGGCCATGAAGTGACGATCGTGGCTGGTGAAGATGACCGTGCCTTTGTAAAGCCGGAGGGCTTCGGCGAGTGCTTCGACCGTTTCGACATCGAGGTGGTTACCGGGTTCGTCGAGCACGAGGACGTTCGCGGTGCCGAGCAGGAGGCTGGCCATGCAAACGCGAGCACGTTCGCCCCCGCTGAGCACTTTGATCTTTTTGTGGATCGCTTCATCGCGAAACAGCAGCGAACCGGCCATCGCCAGGACGTCTTGTCTGGTCGTTTCGGGATCGGACGCGTACTCGAGGTGTTCGAGGATTGTTTGACGTTCGTCGAGGCTTGTGTACACGTGCTGTGCGTAGGTCCCGATTTCGATTCCGTGTCCCCATTTGAGCGTGCCCTCGAGCGGTTCGAGCGAATGCACGAGGGTTCGCAGCATCGTCGTTTTCCCCTGCCCGTTGTCGCCGACGATCGCGGCACGCTGGCCGTGTTCGATCTCGAGCGAGATGTCGTCGGCGACACGATGGTCGGGGTAGCCGATTGCGAGTTTGTCGCACCGGACGGCGGTGCCTTGGCGTGGTTGAACGCGAGGCGCGCGGATGCGGACAGTTGGTTCGTCGACTTCCAGTTCGACGGTTTGCAGTTTCTCGAGTTGTTTGGCTTTGCTGCGGGCTTGGCTTGCCGTGGACGCGTTGGCTCGGTTTTTATCGATGAACTGTTTGAGCTGTTTCTGTTTGGCGATAACGGTCGCGTTGACGCGGCGATCGTGCTCGCGTCGTTCTTCGCGGAATTCGAGGAAGTCGTGAATTTTGCCAGGGAACATGGTCAGTTGTCCCTTGCTGAGTTCGAGGGTTTGGCTGCACGTTGCCTTCAGGAACGCGCGGTCGTGGCTGACGATGAGGGCGGCTTTGTTGAAGTCCTTAAGGAAGTGTTCGAGCAGGATCTGCGTCCGCAGGTCGAGGAAGTTGGTCGGCTCGTCGAGCATCAGCAGGTTCGGGTCGTGCAGCAGCAACGCGGCCAGTTTGACGCGAGTTTGCCATCCACCCGAGAGTGCCTTGACGGGACCCTCGAGGTATTCGCCTTTGAGTTCGAATTGCCCGGCGACCTGGCCGCACTGCCAATCCGGTGCCCCGCTGTCACGCATCAGGAAATCGAGGGCCGACTCGCCGTCTTGGAAAGGATCGTGTTGGCGGAGGTAGCCGATTCGGAGGGTCGGGTGGTGGATCACATCGCCTTTTTCGACTTCTTCCTCGCCGAGCAGGATCCGCAGGAGGGTGGATTTGCCGGCTCCGTTTCGACCCACAAAGCCGACTTTGACGTCGTCGACGAGGCTCACGTTGGCTCCGTCAAGGAGAACTTGATCGCCGAAGCGTTTGTGCGCGTCGCGGAGTTGAATCAGTACGGCCATGAATCAGAAAAATACTTGGGAAATCGAAAGCAATCGGAAAACGAACCGGAGCCCGACAACGTAGCGAGAAAGACGAAAAAGTTCACCCAGTCTTGCCTACCCACTCGGGCGTTCGGTGCGTACAGTATCCAGCCAACAAGAACGCGACAAAATAAATCGTCGCAATTCGCTTTGTGAATAGCCCCACGGTCGCAAATCGGATTGTCCGCGTGCTCTGTGATTGTTTGTCCATGGTCTCGTTGGGGATGAAGTGTCGCCGCGAAGCATGGTTTTGCAATTCGGCAAGAGTGATGTTCGGTCGGTCTGACGTTGAAACGCACCTGACGTTGTCCCATTTCATCGTTTTCGAAGCCATCTCGTCTTTGAAAGCTCAGCCTCTCCCCTTCGAAGCCAACTCGGTGGTGGCCACTCCTCGGTCCGACCGCCGCCCTCGCTCATGAATAGTTATTCGTTGGATTACATCGACGATTTGTACGTGCAGTACGTGCGTGACCCGTCGAGCGTGTCAGAAACATGGCGCCAATATTTCGAGCAGTTTCTCGTCGGCGCGGGGGCTCCGGTGCAGAACACGCCTGTACCGGCTGGGGCGGGGACTTCTCGAACCCGGTCGGCCGGGCCCATCGGCGGTTCGGTCCGGATCGCGGGTGTGACGCAGCCGCGAGGAAATGAAGATCCCCCCGGGACGAACGGCGATGTGCCCTCGGGGTCGACCGGCAACCAGAACGTCGATCAGGCGTTGTGGCTGGCCCGCATTCAAGACCGGATCGACCAGCTCGTGCGTGAATACCGGGTGCGCGGACACCTGGTTGCCAAACTCGACCCGCTCGGACTGTTTGAAAATGGCTGCCCCGAGTTGTCGCCGCAGAGCCATGGGCTGAGCGACCAGGATTTAGCGCGTCCTTTCGACAGCAGCATTCTCGAAAACGTGACCGGTAGCACGCTCGACGTGATCCTAAAAAAGCTGCAGCAAACCTACTGCCGCAGCATCGGTGCCCAGTTCATGCACATCGACAATCGCAACATCCGCGATTGGTTGCAGCGTCGGATGGAAACGACCGAAAACCGTCTCGACCTGTCCTACGAACGCCAGCGGCGGATTTACACGCGTTTGGCCGACGCGACGATTTTCGAAGAATTCGTGCGGCGGAAATTCGTGGGGGCCAAGACGTTCTCGCTCGAAGGTGCCGAGAGTTTGATCCCCCTGCTCGATTTGGCGTTGGAGAAAGCCGGGCAGCATAAGGTCCAGGAAGTCGTCATGGGGATGGCGCACCGCGGTCGCCTCAACGTGATGGCGAACATCCTGAAAAAACGCGCGATGAACATCTTCTGGTCGTTCGATGATCCGACGCCGGAGTTAAGCCGCGGTGGCGGTGACGTGCGTTATCACCTCGGATACAGCAGCGATTGGAAGACGGCCTCCGGCGACACGCTGCACATTTCGCTGTGTTTCAACCCCAGCCACTTGGAATTCGTCAACACGGTCGCCCAGGGGCGATGCCGGTGCAAGCAAGACAACCGAGGCGACACCGCACGCAAAGAGGTGATGACCATCCTCGTCCATGGCGACGCCGCGTTCGCCGGTGAGGGGATCGTGCAGGAAACGCTCAACCTCAGCGAACTCACCGGGTACCGGACCGGCGGAACCCTGCACGTCGTGATCAACAACCAGGTCGGTTTCACCACCGAACCACGCGACGGCCGCAGCACCACGTACGCGACCGACGTCGCGAAGATGTTGCAGATCCCGATTTTTCACGTCAACGGCGAGGACCCCGAAGCGGTCGCGCAGGTCGTTTCGTTGGCGATGGATTTCCGCAAAGAGTTCCAACGCGATGTCGTGATCGACCTTTATGCGTACCGTCGTTGGGGACACAACGAAGGTGACGAGCCCCGGTTCACGCAGCCCCGGATGTACACCGAAATCGACCGCCGTCCGGGCGTTCGGCAACAGTACCTCAACCGCCTTCTGAAACTCGGCAAAATTACCGAGGAAGAAGCGGAGCAGATCAGCAAGGAACGGACCGAAAAACTCGAACGCGAGTTCGAGGCCAGCAAGAACGAAACCTTCGTTCCCGACACGCAAACGCTCGCCGCGAATTGGAGCGAATACTTCGGGGGACCTGAGCCGGATGAGGCGGCCGACACCACGATCGATATCGAAGACCTCAGCCGATTGCTCGACTCGTTGACTCGGTTGCCCGAAGGGTTCGCATCGCACAAGAAGCTGAAGCGTCCGATGGCGCAGCGGCGAGAGATGGCTGCCGGCGAGCGTCCGTTGGATTGGGCCGCCGCCGAACTCGCCGCGTTCGCGTCGTTGCTCGAACAAGGGCACCCGATCCGAATGACCGGCCAGGATTGCCAGCGGGGAACGTTCAGCCACCGGCACGCGGTTTTGCACGACGTTCGCGACGGCAGCACGTACACACCGCTGGCGAACATCAGCGACAAGCAGGCCCGGTTGGAGCTCTACAACAGTCCGCTCAGCGAAGCCGGTGTGCTCGGTTTTGAGTACGGGTATTCCCTCGACGCGCCGAGCGGGTTATGCGTTTGGGAGGCCCAGTTTGGTGACTTCTGGAACGTCGCTCAGGTGATCGTCGACCAGTTTATCGCTAGCGCGGAAGACAAGTGGGATCGCTTGTCGGGCTTGGTGATGTTGTTGCCGCACGGTTTTGAAGGGCAAGGGCCGGAGCACTGCAGCGCGCGGATCGAGCGATGGCTCGCGATGGCCGCAGAACACAACATTCAAATTTGCCAGCCGACGACGCCGTCGCAGTACTTCCACCTGCTCCGCCGGCAGGTGCTGCGTAAATGGCGGAAGCCTTTGATTGTTCTGACGCCAAAGAGTTTGCTGCGTCATCCGGAGGTCACCAGTCCTCTGGAGATTGTCGCCAACGGCAGCTTCCAGAAAATTCTTCCCGACCGCAAAGTGCCGCTCGAAGGTGCCCGGCGTTTGCTGCTGTGTACCGGAAAGATTTACTACGATCTGTTGCAGGAACGCCTCGATCGCGAGATCGAAAATGTGCCGATCATGCGTGTCGAGCAACTCTACCCGCTCGCGATCGAGGAACTGATGGCGGCTCTCGAAGGTCTGCCTGATGGTACCGAGGTTCGCTGGATCCAAGATGAACCGGAAAACATGGGCGCCTGGCCGTACATGAAGTTCAAATTCGGCGATGAGCTGTCGCGACGGTTCTCGTTGTCGAAGGCGACACGCACGGAGTCGGCGAGCCCGAGCACCGGCAGCATGGCCGCGCACAAATTAGAGCAAGCCGATCTGATCAAGTCCGCGTTTGAAGGGCTCGAGTAAGTTTCCGGCTCGCGAGAGGTTGTCGAAGTCGGCAGGCTTGATGGATTCGGATTCTGCCGAATCCATCTTCGAGGATTGGCTGGCGTAGAGGACCTTGTCAAAGATCCTGGCCCTGAGGATCGTTGACGAGATCCACTACTGTTTGCTTGAGCAGAGGCGCGTCAGGCTGCTATCGGCCTTCGCGGAGTCGGTAGCCTAGGAAGTTATCCAGGTCGCTTTCTTCTTCAATCGCGCGAACGGTGCGTTCGATGTCATACTCGACGCGACGGAATTCCAGCACGCCCGGTTCGGCGATCACGTAGCAACTGCGAGGGTCCCCGTCACGGGGTTGTCCGACGCTGCCGACGTTGATCATCAGTTTGGCGTTGGGGTCGCCGAGAGAGTAGCCGGTCCCGGTTTCCGCGGGGCGGATGAAGCGATGGTCTGCGGTGAAGACACCCGGCACGTGCGTATGACCCTGGAAGCAAAGTCGCGGTACGAGAGAAAACAGTTTCTCCATCTTCTTCAGGTTTTGCGTGTCTTCGGGGAAGACGTATTCGTTCGTTGGTCCACGTGGGGATCCGTGAACGAACAGCCAATCGTTTTCGCGGACCGTGCGAGGCAATTCGCAGAGGTAGTCGATCCTGCGACGGCTTGCTTCGGGGTCATCGCCGACGCGTTCGAGTTGGCTGCGGGTCCAGAAGATCGCTTGTTCGGCAGCGACATTGAATCCTTCCGGATCGAACAGCGAGCTGCTGTCGTGGTTACCGAGGACGCAGAAGTCGAACTCCATGACCCGGTCCAGGCACGCACACGGTTCCGGGCCGTAGCCCACCACGTCGCCCAGGCAGACGATTCGATCGACTCGTTGCGATTCGATGTCTTCCATGACCGAGTTCAGGGCAGACAGGTTGCCGTGAATGTCACTTAAGATTGCTGTGCGCGTCACGCGATCAGTGTCCTCGTTTGAGCCGATCGCCGAGCGCGTTGTCGAGATCGGGTTCGTTGTAGATCTTGGTTGCAGTTGCTTCGATGTCGTATTCGACCCGACGATAGGTGATCGTATTCGAATCGGTATCGAGGATCAGGTAGCAGGAGCGATTGTTTTCATCACGTGGTTGCCCGACGCTGCCGACGTTGATCAGCAGTTTGGCCGAACCGAGCGTGTAGGTGTTGTCGCACTCTTCCGGCGAGATGAATTCACAGGTGGTCGTAAAGATACCGGGCAGGTGCGTGTGCCCCATGAAGCAATACTGGTCAATCTTCCCGAATAGGATTTCCATCTTTCGGGTGTCGTAGACGTATTCCGGGAACACGTATTCGTTCGTCGGATCGCGTGGCGAGCCGTGGACGAATCGGTAGGGATCGTCGTTAAGGAACCGCGGCAGCTCGCCGAGGAAATCCCATCGGGCGTTGACTTGGGATTGGCTGCCGTTACCGGCATCGAGTTGATCGCGGGTCCAGTAGATCGCGCGCAACGCCATCGGGTTGAATCCGTCCGGGTCGAACAGGGCCGCTTGATCGTGGTTCCCTAAAATCGTCTGTTTGCACCGACGCATGACCAGGTCGAGGCACTCGCACGGATTGGGGCCATAGCCGATGATGTCCCCAAGGCAGTAGATTTCGTCAACGCCGATGGCATCGATGTCCGCCATGACGGCCTGCAGGGCTTCCAGGTTGCCGTGGATATCGCTGATCAACGCTCGTTTCACGAAATCTCTCGAAAACCTGGAAAAAATCGGATTCAATAACTACTTTCACGCCAAATCGACGCCCCCGCACCGCGGCCGTTCCAAACATTATCGTCGGCGGTGGCGTCGGATTGTAGCGTGTATGAATTTTGTGCAACAACCTATGCAGCAGGAATTATCTGACTCACCGGATCGATCGACCGGTCGGAAGACGCTCGCGATCGAGGTGATCGGGCGTGAAGGTTCGATCGCGTTGATGGATGACGCACGCGTGGTGGAGGCTCGCTGGCTCGGCCGCGAGTCCAGGGCGGCGGCGGGATTGGCCGTGCAGATTTCGGATCTGGCCAAAAAAAGGTTGGCAAACTTATCGCTCGCTTCGCTCGATGGAATCTCCGTGGCGGTCGGACCCGGATCGTTCACCGGACTGCGGGTTGCCGTGACGACGGCGAAAACACTCGGTTATGCCTTGCAAATTCCGATCGTTGCGGTGAATTCGCTGCGCGCGATCGCGGAACTCTCACGCGGCGAAAATCTTAAAACCGGTGAGCCGGCTCCGGCGGTACTCGTCGGGTTGTCGGCGTACCGGGGCCAAGTCTATCGAGGACGTTTTGGCGTCGGTGAGGATGCCGATATCGATTTGGTCTCGGCCGAGCAATGGAAAACGGAACTGCAGTCGGCGGTATCGTGCGGTACCGCACAGCCTATGGCGTGCGACGAGATACCACGTCTGGACGATGAAAAAAAATACATTTTCATGGGCGACCGCGCGGTTTTCGATCGTGTCGGGGTCGAAATTTCGGACGCCCAGTGGGCTGGCGAAGGGATGCACCGGGCCGCCGGGGTCGGACGCCTGGGTGTCGAAATGCTTGGCCGAGGGAAAACCACACCTGCGATGGACTTGGTGCCCGACTACCTCCGACCGAGTGCGGCAGAAGAAAAGGCCAGCGGTGCGATTGGTTAGTTCGACACCAGTCCGCCGAAGC
>JBICHZ010000432.1:0-2559 GCA_043101355.1 Rhodopirellula sp. JB044 | reverse complement strand
TCGACTTGGCCCGCTGCTTTCATTACCGCCGCACGCCCCGATTTGAGAGGGGACGAGCCTGAGTGATTGGATTGCTCGCTCGCCTGAGATTGCACTCGTCGGAGGACATCACTCACGATGCGATCGATTTGCTGGTCGTTTTAATTCATGGAATGAACTGAGAGAGGAGAACGCCCTTGGCTGCCGGTGATTCGCTAAGCAGGCGTTGGCAGGCTCTGACTGTGTTGACTGTTGACGGTGACGACTGTGGGAGATGTCTCTTAGTGGCACCGCGGTGCGGACGGCAGTGCGAGTTTTCTTTACTCGATGTTGTTGTCGGGCAAGGGTTTGGGGGGAAAGCTCATCGTTTGCTGTTGGTATCCGCGGAACACGGTAATTTCAATCTTCGGTTGTGCCGTTTTCAAAATCCGCTCCAGAGCATCGAGGCTTTGGATCATGGTTTGATTCATGCGGATGATCGTATCGCCATTTTGCACGCCTGCTTTTGCAGCAGCAGAACTGTCATCGATGTTGACGACATACACTCCCGTATCTTGTCCGCCCGAGGCGTCAATCAGATCCGGGAACTCGGAAATCGTTACCAGTTCCATTCCCGCCCACTGAAGTCTGCGAGGTTTGCCGAGAGGATGCACGTTCGATTCCTGCTGTGGGCCGATGTACCGTCCCGCGATCGTTGAGGCCAACCAACTTTGGTGTTTCACCTGCTCGACTTTGTTAAAAACAACACGATCCTCAAATCCAACGGCATGTCCATTTTCATCGAACGTGTTCGCTCGCACGGTCGTGGTTTCTTCGAGGCGTACCGGGTGTGTGTATTGCGTGGAATTCGTCGTGGGTTCGGATCCATCCAATGTGTAATGAACACGACCACCGCGAACGTCGGCTCTGATCGTCACGTCGATGGACTCTTCAAAGTCATGAAGTTCGTTCATGATCCGTGTCATTTGGTGACCGAATTGGTCCATCGGAAAGTTTTGGAAGCCCAGTTTGAGGGCTGGAGACTCAGGCTTCACCTGATAATTTCGCGTCGCCGGATCAACGAACATCGGATCGGCAAACAGGCTGTCGGCTCCCTGCTTTTTCTGCCACGCGGCTAGACTGTTT
Source organism: Rhodopirellula sp. JB044 (assembly GCA_043101355.1). GTDB lineage: Bacteria > Planctomycetota > Planctomycetia > Pirellulales > Pirellulaceae > Rhodopirellula. The sequence goes on along the minus strand of JBICHZ010000432.1, from coordinate 1,455 downwards.
GCGGCACCGGGAATCATGAAGTCGTCGGTGTTGGTGTTCCACCAAACGTTGTTGTTGAGCGTTCCCCACTTCGCAATATCTGCAGGCATGCGGGAGGGAGCGATCATTGACTTGGTTGGTCTACCACCGCCTTCCTTGGATCCAGCGACGACGATGATATTGCGTTCGAACACATCGTCGCTGTTGTCCTGGGGCCAGACGTGAAATCCAACAGGAACCGCGCTCACCATGATGTTGTTTCTGACCGTTCGGAAATAGCCGTCACGCAGCTTTAATGTCGAACCGATCATCAAGTTGTTAGTGATTTCGAAATTGGAGGATCCATCGTCCAGGTCGATCGTCCAGTTTCCAGCGCTAACTGAAGAGCGGAAGTTGCCGATGCGATTCTGGTGGAGCTTGACCGTCTTGATCGCATCGAGCATCACGTAATCCTTTTTCATGTTCTTGAAGTCCCAAAACCGCTCTCGTCCCCAGGCATTGAACGGCCCGTGCTCACCGGTATCCAGGATAGTGGCGTAGATGTCACAGTTCGACATGACGTGACCTCCCCAGGTGCCGTCGTTGAATGTGACTCCCGCGCGAGCGATGCGGTAAACGCTGCAATGATCGATCGTGATATCCATCGCCATCGAGACCAGGATTCCCGACGTCTGTTTCCCATACACGCCGATGTCGCGAGTGATCGTGTTAGTCACACTGCAATTTGCGGGATAGTCGTTCGTCTTTGGTCCCGGTTCGAGATCGTGAAAGTCCCAATTGTGAATCGGTTTTTCCCACGTCTGATACTCCCGAACTGCCGTGGGGTTGCCGACGAAGCAGACTCCGCTCTCGCCGGTGTTCTCAATCAGGCAACCTGATACGTGGATGTTTCGATTGAAGCCGTCGACGAAGACTCCGTTACCGCCTACTTGATCGAGATGGCAATTCTCTACTGAACAATTCTGAGAGTCCTTGAAGGTGATTGCACCGCCTCGATGAATCGCCCAATCGCCGCGTGCTATGTCTTCGTACGCGTCCATGAAGGTGGCGAGAGATTGCGTGATGTGAAAGTCGGCAAAGTGAAGATGCTCGGCTGCCTCCACGTCGATGATCCGACTCAGCACGGCCGCCTCGACCGTCACCTTTGACAAGTCCACTCCCTTTGGCGGTTTGAAATACAGCACGTCATTGTTCGTGTCGTGAAACCACTCGAACGGTGCGTCGAGTTCCTCGAAAATGTTCTCGACGTAAAACGGCGAGCCGGCGTGACCTCGACGTTTGCCAACACCCAAGCGTCGTTGGGCCTGCCATCCGCCTTCGCCAAAATGAATCGTGCTTTTCGACAGGTTCATCTTCTCGACGCGGAACTGCCAATTGCCCCAGTTTTTGTAGTGGAATGCGTGCAGGATCCCGGTTTGCGGGTTCTGCCAATTGGCGGCGCGTTGTTTGAGTTCCGGTGACTCAAACGTCAGGTAC
>JBICHZ010000431.1:0-8114 GCA_043101355.1 Rhodopirellula sp. JB044 | reverse complement strand
CGCCCCCACGGGTTGGAGTTTTTATGCCGTTTACGGCACAGGTTCGGCGCCCCTCACCCGGATCCGCTTCTATACCCCACCCCCCGCCCCGGTTGTCAGCGCCGACACTCGTTAAATCAACAAACCGCCAAGACTGTCGGCGATCATCGAGACTTTCGCCACTCACGAGGCCCCTAGATTCTCGATAACCGCGACCGCTCGAACCTTAGGCTCTCACGCAGCGCAAACCCACCCACAGAACCAGGCTCGCCACACCCTGCAGTCTGCGCACGGTGAATGCAATCACCCTCGCGAGCCACGAAGACAGCCTTGTCGCTCACTGCGTCCGTGTTACGTATCGCCCAGATCGCAACACGGAAGACCGAACCAACATCCGATTCTTAAGAAAACTTTTCATTTTATAAGGCAAATAATGTCGCACCCGGCAGTAAACACCTGCAACGAGCGATTGCCCCGCCTTACGCCCCCACCTCGAACCGAAAGAAGAACAGCCATGCCAACAACATCCGTGTCCCCTTTTACCGTTGGTGCCTTCGCGCTGTGCCTTACCTTCAGTTGTGTCGTTGGATGCGGCGGCGGCACCGAGAATGTGCAGCCCAACCTCGATGAGAACGACCCTCGCCTGATCGAGTCCGACGAAGTGATCAACTTTGTTCCTGAAACCATGAGCAAAGAAGACGCTGATTTCTACAAGTAAATCATTTTGAGATGCGAGGCCTGGAAGCGCACTGCATCCCGCCTCGCCAACGAAAACACTCGAACGATCATCTTTTCTTTCCAGATCAACATGGTCGTTCCTCACAGACCGTCGCATCGAGGCGTGTCTTATCCACCGATCGTAGTTTCTTTATCCGATATCCCAATGAGGAAGATCATGAATCCAGAACGCAAGACACACCGTAAAGGCTTCACGCTCGTGGAGTTGTTGGTGGTTATCGCCATCATCGGCGTGCTGGTTGGCCTGTTGCTACCCGCCGTTCAGGCTGCTCGCGAAGCCGCCCGCCGCATGTCATGCGGAAACAACTTCAAGCAGATCGGCTTGGCCATGCACAACTACCACTCCGCCTACAACCAACTGCCGCCATCGACGGGTGGTACCAACGGATGGACCGGAGTAACCCGTCACGACAGTACGCCGGCTGAGCCAGACTCCAAACCAATCGGTGGCGACGACAAGAACAACCGTGCAATGCTCGGCTATATCGTCGGTCTGCTCCCGTTCTTCGAACAACAGGCTCTTTGGGAAACGATCTCGAACCCGCTCACCGTCGGCGGTTCGAGCTGGCCCGCGATGGGCCCTTCACCGGAACGAAGCACCGCTTACCCAGCCTACCGCACGAGCGTCCCAACGCTTCGCTGCCCATCGGACTCCGGCAAAAGCCGCACCGGTTTCGGACGAATCAATTACGCCGCCTGCATCGGCGACAGCGTCATTATCCCGAACTGGGCCTACCCTAACGGTATTCACCGCACCGCTCACCGCGGCGTGTTCAAAGCGTTCCTCGGGCTAGGCTTCCGTGACATCCTCGATGGCTTGTCTAACACGATCGCCGGCGGCGAGATCGCAACGAGCCTCGACGACCGACGCGTCCAAGGCGCAATTCGTGCCTACATGAACGCTGGCGACATGTATGCCAACCCTGGCTCCGCCTGCTTTAACAACGTCGGCGGCGTCATCGACCCGGATCGTCCTGGCTACTACAACGGCCAAAACTACTGGGACGGCTCCGACGCGACCAAGTACCTGTTCCGCCGTGGAAACAACTGGGGCAGCGGTGCGATCGGTTGCAGCGCTTTCCAAACGATCGCTCCACCAAATAGTGCTAGCTGCAGCGGTCACCGCGGAAACCCGCGTGGCAACCCATGGCCGAACTCGGGTAACAACTCCAACGGTGTATTCTCGGCGGGCAGCTATCACCAAGGCGGTTGTCACGTCCTGATGGCTGACGGTGCGGTGAAGTTTGTCACCGACAGCATCGACACCGGCGATCCAGACGGCAACACCGTGGGCCGATCGGTCGACACGAACATGGCGACCTTCTCGCCAGCCGGATCGGAGAGCCCGTACGGTCTGTGGGGATCGCTCGGAACCCGTGCCTCCAACGAAGTGATCGGCGACGAGTTCTAGCCCCTGACGCAGCCTGATTTGAGGGTCGCGAAACTCGCGAAGAGTTTCGGCAGGCCACATGATTCACCGAAAGTTCCGACAACTTTCGGCACGGCCTCCATCCTTCTATTTGGTTGCAGCACCCAACTCCCTGAAATGAAAGCTGGCTCAAACGACCAGCCCACTTCACGAATTGAACGACGCCCGAATCGAGCCCTGTGGGAGCAATCTTCCCAGGGCTCTTTTCATGTCACGAGCGGCCCTCGAAACCAACACCCACCCCGCGGCAAATCACATCCAAAGCGTGATGTTTCACACTACCCACGACACCTATGCGGGACCATTCTCCCCGCAAGACCCAAAACACCGCGCCCGAGAGACCCATAAAACAAAAAACCGGTTAAAATGAAAATCGTTTGGCCGAACACCAGTCGTTCGGCAGTAACTCTATAGTGCGATTTTCACAGGATCGGCAATGAACGAACAGGCAAACCGGTCTGGCAGCGATGCCGAAGTCGCCACTTTTGTCCAGTTATACACCTCCAATGAGCGTCGAATCCGGGCGTTCTTGTTCACTCTTCTCGGCGACCGCGATTCGGTCGACGAAGTGATGCAGAACGTCAGCACGGTGCTCTGGAAGAAATTTGACGAACTCGAAGATCCGTCGGGATTCTTGAAGTGGGCTTATGTGATCGCCCGTTTCGAAGTGCTGGCGTATCGACGACGTCTGGCTCGAGACCGTTTCGTGCTGGACGAAGACCTTATCACCACACTCGCCGAAGAATACGCGGGGGATGACCAGTCGCTCGATATCGAAGAGCGGATCCGATATCTGAGCGATTGCCTGACCCGACTCGACGGCAAAGAACGCCACCTGCTGATCGCGTCCTACGCCAGTGGGACACCGATCAACCAGGTGGCCGAGAAGAACAGCCTGCCCGTCAATCGTCTCTACAAACTGTTAGGACGACTGCGTCGCAGACTCAAAGAATGTGTCGAACTGAAGTTACTGCCTAGCTGACACCGCTCCCCGCATTTAGTGATCTATGTCAACTTCCGCCATGAACGCCTCCGAATTCACCGACCTGGTGGACCGCTATTGCGCCGGCCTGCTCGATCAGGAGTCGTTTTCAAAACTGGAATCCGCACTGCGTGAAAGCGCCGAACGACGAACGCAATTTCGCGAGACAATGTCGACTCACGCGGCACTCAATGAAATCGCGGACATCTACGACATTGACCAACAGGCATCGGATCTGCACGGGATCTCGCTCGCGGAAATCATGCAGCAGGAACCGGCCGCCGGCCACGGTTCGACGCCTGCCCAGCGACAAAGCGGTGCGTCGCTGAACAGCCAATCAACCTGGATTGCAGTCGGGCTGGCTTGTGTCGCTTCGCTGATCCTCGGTTTCTTCACGCTGCGACTCGGCGAAGCGATGCCGGACAACCTGAGTCATGCGATTGTGACCGAGGACAATGAATCGATCGGGATCCGAACCAAACCTCGCGTGCCCCCATCCAATTCGCTCCTCCCGCCAACCCGTTTGGTTTCCAACCGTTCGATCGCGTTGATCAAAAGCTCCGTCGACGTGAACTGGGGCCCTGCCTCAACGCCTTTGAAAGTCGGCGAGGTCGTCCCGAGCCACTCGGTACGCTTCGAATCAGGCATCCTCGAAATCGTATTCCTTTCGGGAGCGATGATCGTTGTCGAAGGTCCTGCCAAACTCGACCTCGTCTCGGTCGACAAAGCGTTCCTGCACAAAGGCAAGGTGAGGTGCTACGTTCCCCCTGCAGCGGTCGGTTTCGCGATCGAAACCGCGAACACAAAGTACCTCGATTTGGGAACCGAATTCGGCGTCGAGATCAAACCCGACGGCAAGCAAGAACTGCACGTTTTCGACGGCGAAGTCCGCGTCGATTCGCTCGACGGAACCATCACGTCCCAAACAGTCATGTCGGGCGAGGGGTTGCAACAGAAGAGCGACCAGGAATGGGAACGGATTGCGTCGGACCCGAAACAATTCACCAACACGACGGACCTCAGCCGCCGGAAAACGACGCAGGAAAAGAAGAGCTACGAAGCCTGGCAGGAATACCGCACCAAGATCATGAACGATCCGAACCTGATCGTGTTCTATGATTTCGATTCCCAAGCAGAAAACCCGCAGGTCCTCCGGGATCTCAGCAAGAACGCGATCGACGGTTCGATCATCGGTTGCCAACTGACGACCGGCCGATGGGAAAAGAAAACATCGCTCGAGTTCAAAAAGCCGAGTGACCGGGTTCGGTTGAAGATCGATGGCGACTACCAAGACGTAACGATGACCGCGTGGCTGCGAATCGATGGATTCGACCGCTTCTTCAATTCGATCTTCCTTACGGACGCTTACGAAGACGGTCACTTGCACTGGCAAATCAAGTCGACCGGTGAACTCGACGCTGGTCTCAAACTTCTTAACTTGAAACGCCGCATCTATGTTACCGATCCGGCACTCGGGTACGAGGACCTCGGTCGCTGGATCCACTTGGCCGTCGTCGTTGACCTGAAAACGCAAACGCTGACTCATTATCTTGACGGCACGCCGGTCGAGCAGATCGACCTACGTACCGGTAGTGAAGCGGGGGATCCAGGCCCACCTGTGGAAACGATCCGTTTCGGAAACGCCGAACTCGGCAACTGGAGCCCGATCCGCATCTACGACGATTCTCCGGTCCGAAATCTCAACGGCCGTATCGATGAGTTCGCCATGTTCGGCCGAACCCTCTCCGAGTTCGAGATCCGTGAACTCTATAACCAAAGCCGCAACTAAGCGTGCTTCTTCTTCGCGATCGGCGTCTCAAAGTCCCGACATTGCGCAGCTCAAAAAGCTTTTTGTATCTTTTTCGGGTTTTGACGGGCGAATCATACTAAATGCGGCAGTAGTCCATCATGCGGAACAACGTTTCCGCGGCCACTTGCTGCGTTTCTTTCTCGCACCTTTGCACCTCTCTGGGTGCTTTCACCCTGCGAGCACCGACGGAAAGGCACTTTGGTCTTATCCTCTTACTCTTTCAACCTTGGTGCCCACGTATGCCAGAAAGAAACTGCCGCTCGTCCCGGACGGGCTTTACCCTTGTCGAACTGTTGGTCGTGATCGCGATCATCGGTGTCTTGGTCGGACTGCTGCTGCCCGCAGTGCAAGCCGCCCGCGAAGCAGCACGACGCATGAGCTGCAGCAATAATTTCAAACAAATCGGTTTGGCGATTCACAACTATCACTCCGCCTACAATCAGTTACCCGTCCAGGGTGCAGGTACGGTACGCGGCACCGGCAGTTGGAGTGCGTTCACCCACCACGGTAACAACCGTGAACTGAGTTTCCTCGTCGGTATCCTGCCGTTCATCGAGCAACAAGCGTTGTGGGAGCAATTCGCCAACCCACTCGAAACCGACACGCATTCCTTCCCACCCTTCGGTGCCAACCCGACCGGTGGAGCGATCGTGGATTACCCACCGATGGTGACAGAACTGCCCGCCTATCGTTGCCCGAGCGACCCCGGTCGCGGTGCCCCCGCCGCAGCACGTACTAACTATGGCGCTTGCCTTGGCGACGGGATGTTCCGTATCGGCCGCGGTTACCTGTCGCGTTGGGACGTTTCTCCGGAAACCGATCAACGCAACCAATACAACCGTGGCTTCTTCACCGCCCACGAAGATTCGCAGTTCCGCGACGTGCTCGACGGATTGTCGAACACCATCGCTGCCGGTGAACTGACGACCGACCTTGGTGACCGCTCGGTGCTCACGCAGCGTGTGCGTGGCAACTCGCTTCACACGATCACCAACGACTGCGATCAGTACGTTAACCCCGAACGCCCTTCGCACTGGCTCAGCTCCGCTCCGGATGAGGGCGGCGTCACCGAACAACGCGGCCTCCGTTGGGCATCGCAACACCCGTTCTACAGTGGCGTGACCACCGTCCACCCGCCAAACAGCCCGATCTGTGCTCGTGGTGGTGAAACCGATTCGCTGATGAACATGAGCAGCCGCCACACCGGCGGGGCACACGTCCTGTTCGGCGACGGTGCGGTGAAGTTCATCACTGACTCGATCGAGGCCGGCGACCGCACCGCAAAGTTCGTGAACCCGAACCATAACGGGTCGTCCACATCGCATGGCGACATCAGCCCGTTCGGCCTGTGGGGAGCCCTCGGCACCAAGGCGATGAACGAAACCGTCGACACCAGCGGCATCTAAGCATCACGTTGGTCGAAAACGATACGGCAATCGGACATCGCGTTCGGTTGCCGTTGGTAGAAATTCACAATGACCTCGTGGCAGCAACAAACGATCGCTGTCACCTTTATCGATTCCCTCCCCTCCCTCGATACCGAATCACCAACGCATTCGCGAGCGGCGATATCGAGCCCTCACTTTTCCCCACTAGGAAAGCAACCATGACATCTCTTTTCCGCCGAACGGCCTTCGCGGTCACATGCCTGGCGATCGTATTCACCTTCGCAGGTTGCGGCAGCTCTGAACCGGTCGTCTTGGAACCAGACCAAGACCTCAAGGACCTATTCCGCGCAGACGCCGAAGCCACCCAAAAAGCGATGCAAGCGGAAGATCCAAAAGGCTTCGGGAAAATCCAAGACGATGACGCTTCTTAAAACGCCGTGATCTTGCTGTAGCCAAACATCGATTAAAAACACAAAGAACGAATCCTTCGTTCAAACTCCCAAAACTCCGTTCGCGGTTGATCTGCGTTCGGAGTTTTTTCATGCCGCGATGATCGTCTATCCAACACCTACACCGAATCCGTCTCGGCGATCTCCCCAGGTCCGCTGGCGCGAGCTGGGGCTAATGGCTTGAAATCCCTCAGGGATAAAATCGACTTGCGAACAACAGACACCAGGCGACGAGTCCATCTGGCCCACGCACGGGTTATGCATCCGGTCACACGCCTTACGCCCCCGTCTGAACGGCCGCCGCGTGAGACAAATAGTCGCTAGAGATCCATAGAGGGGCTGTGGTTCGCGGACGCTTGGGACGTTACATTGCCGGTCTCCGTTTGGGGCCCGGCCCTGTTCCGCCATGCCCGTCCCGCCTTGCCAGTCCTGCCCTTCCCACCGAGCAGATCATGAAATCGCTTGCTGCTTCCGCCGCCGGTATTCTGTCTTTTTTGCCCCTGCCGCTGGCCTGCGTCGCCATGACAATAGGTCTCAATGTCGCCGCGTTCGCCGAGACGCCTGATTGGGAAAACGAACAAGTCATCGGCATCAACAAACTGCCGCCGCGTGCCACTTCACTGCCTTATCCGGACCGCGAGTCTGCCCAGAAGGCATCCCCCGACGCCACACCGTACTACCAAAGTCTCAACGGCGATTGGAAATTCAACTGGTCAAAGGACCCCAGCGAACGCCCGCAAGATTTCTTCCAAAACGACTTCGACGTTTCCGGATGGGACGACATTCCGGTGCCGAGCAACTGGCAACTGCAGGGCTACGGCGTTCCGCTGTACACCAACATGAAATACCCGTTTCATGTCGATCCGCCTCGCGTCATGGGCGAACCACCGAAGCATTTCACGAACTACTCGCAGCGCAACCCGGTCGGGTCCTACCGCCGCGAATTCAACGTCCCCGAATCGTGGGACGGACGAAAAATCTACGTTCAGTTCGACGGTGTCGATTCGGCGTTCTACCTCTGGGTCAACGGCGAGATGGTCGGATACAGCCAAGGCAGCCGCACGCCGGCCATGTTTGACTTGACCTCACACGTCACCACCGGAACCAACACGATCGCGGCCGATGTCTATCGCTACAGCGACGGCAGCTATTTGGAAGACCAAGACTTCTGGCGGCTGAGCGGGATCTTCCGCGACGTTTATTTGTGGTCCGCCGATCAACTGCAGATCCGCGATTACTTCGTCCACACGGATCTCGATGACAACTATCGCGACGCATCCTTGTCGGTCGACGTGGAAGTCGCCAACGCACTCGAATCGGCCGCTGACTTCACCGTCTC
>JBICHZ010000430.1:0-3934 GCA_043101355.1 Rhodopirellula sp. JB044 | reverse complement strand
AGCACACCCCGTAGCCGGAGTCGCCAAGCCTTCGGTCGAGCAAAAGATCGTTACGGCGATCGGATCGCAAAAGATCTGAACTCTGGCGAGTCCAGCTACAGGACCGAGCACACCCCGTAGCCGGAGGCGCCAAGCCTTCGGGCGAGCATAAGATCGTTACGACGATCGGATCGCAAAAGATCTGAACTCTGGCGAGTCCAGCTACAGGACCAAGCACACCCCGTAGCCGGAGTCGCCAAGCCCAGGGCTTCCAACATTGGCCTAACTTATTTTGACGACGCAGTTTAACATGCTGGCGAACAATAACTCGCTGGCTATGGAGAGCTGCTGTGAAAAAGTCGATCTTTCAGGATTCCGTCTTCCAGAACTTTGTCAAAGAAGCACCAATCGCAACTGCCGCGCAGATGATCCTGCGACGGCTGATTGAACCAGGCGCGGTCGATCAAATCTTCGATGACAACGCGAAGAGGCAGTACGAGCGGACGCAATTGTTCTCGGCCATCACCTCGGTGATGGCCAGTGTCATCCTGGGCCAGAACCCGAGTGTGCGTGCTGCCCATAAGAAACATGCCGAGAAACTCGGGGCGTCCTGCACCGCACTCTACAACAAACTGCAACGGATCGAACCGCAGACCTCACGCGCCCTCGTTCGGCACAGCTACCGCAGTGCTGTTGAGGTTCAGAAAACACTCGGTGGCGTCGAACGCCATGATGTGCCCGGCTACCAAACGCGAATCCTCGATGGCAATCACCTCGGCAAGACCGAGCACCGGATCAAAGAAACACGCGATCTGGTAGCTGGTCCGCTCCCGGGCAAATCGCTGGCGGTTCTTGATCCTCGATTCAAAGCGATCTGCGATTTCGTTCCCATCGAAGATGGCTATGCCCAGGAGCGTTCGGGACTGGATCAAATCATTCAAACGCTTCAAAAGCATCAACTTTGGATCGCCGACCGCAACTTTTGCACGCTCAAGCTGATGTACTCGATCGCCGCCAAGTCAGGCTGTTTCGTCATTCGCCAACATGCCAAACTCAAGGGTGAGATTCGAGGCAAAGAAAAGAAGATCGGCAAGACCGACACCGGCGTGATCTACGAAAACCAACTTGTGCTTCCCGAGTACCAAGGCGAGCAAATGACCGTTCGCCGTGTGGTGATCAAACTCAACGAGCCAACACGCGATGGGGACACCGAGATGGTGATCCTGAGCAACCTACCGATCGACGATGCGGATGCTTTACGGATCAGCGAACTGTATCGGGACCGCTGGAAAGTGGAAACGGCATTCTTGCATATGACGTTACACCTGAACTGCGAAATCGATTCGTTGTGCTATCCAGCGGCCTCTTTGTTTTGTTTCGCGATGTCGGCGGTTTCGTTCAATGCCTTATCGGTGATCAAATCGATGGTCGCCTGTCAGCACGGCCGCGAGGCGAGCGAATCGCTATCGCACTATTATCTCAGTGACGAGATCGCCGGTGACAGTCGCGGCTTGCTGATCGCACTGGAGGAGACTCGCTGGGACGAAGTGACGACGATACCGCTGCGAAGTTACTGCGACGAACTGTTAAAGATCGCCGCCTCGATCAAGATCAGCCGCTACCGCAAATCTGTCCGCGGCCCGAAGAAGCCGCCACCGAAGAAGAAGGGCAACAAACGAACGGTCCACGTTTCAACGAAACGACTTCTTGATAAACGCAAGGAAATCTGATGTTGGAAGCCCTGGTCTCGGCGACTCCGGCTACGAACACCCTCGTAGCTGGACTCGCCAGAGCTCAGACCCCAAACGCCCCACACCCTCCCGAAGTCTCGGCGACTCCGGCTACGATTGCTGGGCAACCAATCGAGAGACCGCGAAATTTTTCATATCAAACGCTCGCCTTCTTCACGCAAAAACGTTGTGCGCCGAAACATCTAAGCATGGCGATGAAAACACAGAACGATGAGTTAGCGACGGTACATTATCCTTTCGGTTAATTGAATCGAGGCGCCGCAGCGGATACAAATCCCACCTCTCATGATTGGTTCACCCAATTTTCATGTTACCTCTCAACGTGTTCAAGCAAATCGGCTTAGCGATCCACAACGATCACTCGGCCTACAACCCGGTTCCGTGCAGTGCGAAGTACAAACGATGGCGTCTGTTTGGGAGATCCGATCGCCCAAACCGACTCCGCGGCTGTGATGAATCACAAAGGCCTGCCACATGATTCAACGACGATCGGCTAATGCGTTATCCGATCGGTGGTTTTGGATCGGTGCCGGACAACCATACAAAACGATTTCCGGACGCACGATTCATCCGGGTTCGGACGCCATGAGAACGCTTAGTAATCAAAAATGAAACTTTGCCTTGGATCATTAGTCCTGCTTTTCTCCGTTTGTTGCGATGCACATGCGACCGATGACCGGCCCAATGTGATCGTCTTTCTTGCCGACGACCTCGGTTACGGTGACCTCGCCTGCTACGGCAACCCCATCGTCCAGACGCCTCACTTGGATCGGTTCGCATCCCAAGGCGTGCGCATGACCGATTGCCACTCCGGTGGAACGGTTTGTTCGCCGTCACGGGCTGCGCTGCTGACTGGGCGAAATCCTTACCGCAGTGGGTTCTTCTACATCCACAACAAGAACACATTCTTGAGAGATGAAGAGGTCACCATTGCGGAGGTACTCAAAGAAAAAGGCTACGAAACCGGGTTCTGGGGCAAATGGCATCTTTCAACGCTCGAGCAAGATCGTTACGTCCATCCCGGCCCTGGCGATCAGGGATTTGACTACTGGATGGGAACGACGCTCAATGCGTTCGACAAACTCGGCGGGCCACGCCGACCGAAAGCGTTTATCAAGAACGGCGAGCCGCTGGGTCCGATCGACGGTTGGTACTGCGACGTGATCGTTGATGACGCTCGCGAGTGGCTGGCCAAACAACGAGACAAGCAGAGACCGTTCTTTATGTATGTGTGCTCGCACGAACCGCATACTCCACTCGATCCTCCCGAGGAATACAGCGATCGGTACGAGAACGCCAACGTGGAGCGATTAGAAAAGGACATGCAGTACGGTCGGGTCAAGCGTCCGGAACGAGATATCTCCGGCTATAAGAAGGACTATTACGGAACCGTCAATCAACTCGATGACGCCTTCGGACGACTGATGAAGACGCTCGAGGACGAGGGACTGGAGAAGGACACCTTGGTTCTGTTCACCAGCGACAACGGACCGGAAGCCCCGGTGACTGTCGAAGAGTCGCTGGGCCAGTGGGAGGACCCGATCCGCGATAAATGCTTTGGCTCGCCCGGCGTCCTGCGCGGCATGAAACGGTTCCCCTTCGAAGGAGGTCACCGCGTCCCGGGGCTGGTCCGTTATCCCGGAGTCATTCCTGCGAACACGCGCAGTGACGTGCTCTTCAACGGAACCGATATTCTGCCCACGATTTGCGGCATCGTTCACGCGGACGTGCCCGTTGGCCGCGACGTGGACGGCGTCGATGCGTTTGATGCGTTTCTCGGCAAACCGGTTCAACGTCGAAATTCAGCGATCTGGTTTTTCCCACATCACGGCGACACGTGGTTTCGCATGCCACAAATCTCGATGCGTGAAGGCAAATACACGTTGATCGCTTGGTTACCTGAACGCAAAGAGGGCGTTTCGCTCGACGAGTGGCTCGCCAGGTCCGATCCCGATCGTGTGGAGCTCTACGACGTTTCGGTCGACCCTTCACAAAGCAACGACATCGCAAACGAGCATCCCGAACTCGTCGGCTCGATGAAAAAGGAGATGACCGCGCTCTGGCGTGAGATGCGTGACGAAGGACTGGCGAGTCAAACGGTGGCTGAATAAAGCGTTTCGATAAAGGATCTGGCGGCGTGAACGTTGTCCGCGTAGCTGGACTCGCCCGAGTTCAGACCCCACACACCCCACCCCCGCCGAAGT
>JBICHZ010000429.1:0-14858 GCA_043101355.1 Rhodopirellula sp. JB044 | reverse complement strand
GTATCGACCACAACTCGCGACCGGTCTCGGGATCATAAGACGCAACCAGCGCACCGCCACTGATCACGATTTGCTGCTTGCCATCGACGTCGGCCAGGATCGGTGACGAGTAACTCGCGTGACTCGGCCGGGCCGCTCTCCACTTGGGCTCGCCGGTTGTTTTATCGAACGCGTACAAACCACGGTCATCGTTGTCGACATCCACCGCGACCACGACCGAATCGTTGGTCAACAACGGAGACGATCCGTAGCCGAACCAAAACTTGCTGCTGACCTGATACGGAGCCACAGTACGCTGCCACAGAATCGTCCCGTCGAGCGACACCGCACTGGCCTGAATCGTGTCGTTGACCTGAACCGCAACGTAGACCGCTTTCCCGTCGCTCGCCGGTGTCCCGGAGGCACACGTGTTTTTCTTGTGCAGGTATTTTGGAGGCTCTACTCCTTCGTGCAACACCACCCGCCCCGACCTCGCACCGTCCTCGAGATCGTAACGCAGCAGCGAGATGGTCTTCGAATCCGATTCATGCGTCAGCACAAAAACGCGACTATCCACCACGATAGGCGATGCATGCCCGCTGCCAGGGATCGGGCTTTTCCAAATCACGTTTTGCGACGACGACCAACTAACCGGGATCGAATCGGCCGCCGAAGCCGGTGCGTGGTTATCGAGCGTCGGCCCGCGCCAAACACGCCAATCCTCGGCACTCGAAAGCGGTGAGAGCACGACCAACAGCGACAGAGCGTACAGCAGACGACACATAAAACAGCGATCCAGCGGTTACTGAGGCAGGCCAGAGAGACGGAAAACCGGGTTTCAGTTAGCGATGATCCCCAACGACACGTCTCGCGTTTGAAGAATATTGATTTCACGATAGGCTAGCAGATCAGGAAGAAGTTGGTGTACCGCCCCAGAAGAATCCTGGCGGGCGCGCCAATTCGTGATGCTTGTCCGGCGAGAGTGTAGTCGACCGGTGCGATGGACATCCCGATGCCGTCGACCAAAGAGTTTGGTTCAACACCATCGTCGCGGCAGTCTCACGTACCTCGAAGTAACGACTACTTTCAATTCCAGTGTCCGGTCTGCCGAGCACGGATCCGCTGGTCCGCGTCCGTCAGCAAACGCAACACGTCTCGGTACCTATGCGAGACCGACGTCAGCGTTCGGGTGTCGTTGATCGCTCGGCGGCACTCCCGGCGAAGAGCACACGCATGCCGAGCCAGCAGGCGACGGTCTTCCGCCGACCGAACCTCGACGGTGAGACTCCCGATCATGTCCATCATGTGCAGCGACGCGTTCCGATCCGCCGCAACGTAAGGTCGCAGTTGATCAAAGATGAGCGACGCGAACGCCCGGAACGAAGTCGGCTCGGCGATCAATCTCAGTTTCTGGTCATCGTCATAGCGATGCGGTGACGGCAGTTCCCGGTCCGCCAACGTTTCCAATGCCGATTGCAGCCAATCCATGCAACTGATCGCGGTGAACGGATCATTCACCCCCGGCGACAACGCACGCATCGCAACCTCGACAAGTTGATTGACCAGAAACCGCAAATCCTGCGTCGCCGTTCGCTGCGTGCCGCACACAAACATCGCGGAGAGGCCCTCTACCGCCTCATCGCTCAAATGCTCCTTCGGTGACGCCAGCAACAACACCGTTTTGGACGTTACAAAATCACCCGGGCTGACCTGAACATGCAGCACGAGGTCATGACGCGACGCCAAATCGAGCAAGCCGTCTCCGTCGATGTATTCCAAATACCCGGTCCCTTCCGACACGACTCTCTCTGCCGACTCATCAAACCACGGCGGCAACACAACCGGGGTTTTAACATCGGCGTCAGTCGACTCGCCGACCCGGGCAGGAAATTGGCTGTCAATTTGCGAGTTCAATCGGCGTCCGACACGAGCAACAATATTGGAAACATGAATGGTCTCAGGGATGTGGTGAACGAAAAAGATCAGCACACCGACGCTCGCGATCGCCATGCCAACACCGACGATCATCGCGACGTGAGGAACAAACGCTCCCAACAATTCGAGCTTCTCCGCGTCGGCGACAGATAACCCGGGAGGCGGCGACTCGGCGCTACGGACCGTCCTCAATACCATCAGGCAATACAGGAATGTCGAGATAAAGACGCCCAGCGTGAACTGGTTCGCCTTGTCGCTCATGAAGTTATTGAGCAACCGCGGCCCCACCTGCGACGTGGTGTGAGAGATCGACAAAATCGTCATCGAGAAAGTCACGCCGGCGACCGTAATCATCGAACCGGCCACGGTCGAAAGCACCGCTCGCGCACCCTCAGGCTCGTTGCCATAGAGCCAATTCGTGTTGTTAATCCAACTCGTGCCGAGCCGGTAATCCAACGCAGTGGTCAGAAACGACAGCGTGATCGCACCGATCGCCATCAAAAGGGGCACAAACCAATAACTGGCTTTTACCTTCGCCCACAACGTGATCAAGATGGCTTTCATAGTCGGTCATCAACTCGAACGGCTTTGTAAACCGCTATGTTAAATCATTTCGCGAGATGGCGTTTGCGAAACGGCTTATCCCACTGCATTCGCACCGCGTTTGAGCTCCTTGACCACGCGGACGGCGCCGCTCTCCGGCCGAATGCCATGACCGTACTTCATCGCATAAACCTGAGTCGCCTCCGCACCGAGCAGAACGATCATTGCCGAGTAGTAGACCCACACGAGCAACACCGCTAGCGATGCGGCCGCGGACCCAAGCTTTGCTCCCGGGTCGCTGTACGAGAAGTACAACTCCAGTCCCCACCGGCCGAGCAGAAACAATGTGGTCGTGATCACAGCACCGACCAAAACATCACGCCAACGGACCTCGGCATCAGGCATGAACTTAAAGATCGCCGCGAAGATGACCAAGACAACCAACCCTTGCACTGCGAAGTTCACCGCGGACGCCGCCATGCCGGACATGCCGATCCATCCGCCGAGTTGACCGCCGATCGCCGCGAGCACAGACGAAACGACCAACGAAACCAGCAACAAAAACCCAAGACCGAGGATCATCGCGAAGGACAGCAGTCGTTTGAACAGGAAGTCTTTCCATCCCGTCGACTCTGGATCCGGTTGGACCTCCCAAACTTGATTGAGTGCCGCCTGCAACGCGGCAACAACTCCGGTCGCCCCGACAACAATCCCGGCGAAACTCAACAAGGTTTTCCACCACTTGCCGCTCGCCTGATCGTTATTTTCGAGAATCGTCGAAACTTGTTCGGTCGCCGCTTGGTTGCCCAGCATCTGAGCCGCTTGGCTGGTGAGGACCTGCTGCGCCTGCGCCTCGGCTTGCTCGCTGTCGTACATCACCGACAGACCGAACGTGAGCACCGTGAGAAGCAGATACAGCAGTGGCGGCAATGCGAACGCGGTGTAATAGGCGAGTGCCGCGGCGAGAGTGCTGCAGTTGTTTTTAGAAAACTCGTTGAAGGTTTGTTTGAAAAAGTCCATGGGTGCGGGCCGGTTGCGATCGGTGGTGAATGTCAGAGACATGGCCAATCGCGGGAGACGTGAACGCGTCGACCATCGTTACTTTTGACAACGAGTCCACGCAAATGCCGGGCCAAACCTAAGCCTCGCGAATCACGACCGTAGCTGGATTCGCCAGAATTCAGACGATCCACAACACGCAAACCCCCGAAGTCTTGGCGTCTCCGGCTACGTTTTTTGTAGCTGGATTCGCCAGAATTCAGACGAACCACAACACGCACACCCCCGAAGTCGTGACTACTCCGGCTACGCTTGAGGCGTTCGAATACGCGTCCACCAAAGGGGGACACGCATCAATCAATCAGCAACTGATCCGCGGGATCGGACTCTTCCCACGCGCGTCGAATTTCTCGCAGACCGTACGCACACAACTCAAACTGATCGCTCAAACGGTCCAACAGATCGCAAGGCGGGCGAGTCTCGTCGGCTTGGATGGTGGACGCGATTTTGTAGGAACGTTTGCCGTGGTGGAAATAGTCCAGCAACTCATCCGGCGAACCTTTCCCGTTCCCACGAACGCTCTCGGGAAACATTCCTGAACGGAACAACGTCACGTCTCCGATGTGCCGGTGTACTTCACGCCGTGCCATCCCGATCCTCCGTTCCGCCTCACACATCAACTGGAACACTTCCGTGGCGGGACGTCCGTCATCGCGGCGCACCCGCTGGATCGCGTCGACACGTGTGAACCTCAACATCAATTCGCTGACGTACTCGACCAACTGAACATCGGCCACGCCGAGTTTGGTCTGGAAGATGTACTCAGACAGTCCGCTGAGAAAACGATCGAGCGTCGATCGCTTGGGCTGAGAATGATCAGGCATAACATTGCTCCTTCGAAGACGAAGGGTCCACTCGCCGACGGAGTTGGAAAACACCAGAGAAACCGAGCGAGTCAAAAAACCTGAAATTCAGAATTAATTACCCCGGAAGACCGCGTCAAGTCGAATTTTGTGCGGCAATCCTCTTAGGCAGGCCGACTCGCCGTTAAGTTTCCTATACGGGTAAGGTGCAATTTTCGTTCGCAGTGCGTTCAAAATCACCAAATCGCAATATCCGATTTATCAAAACCCGATCGAAAGAACGATGCTTTTCGCGTTCAGTCGTCAAACGCCGAGCCCGTCTTCGCAACGAAAACGTCCTCGAGGCTCGCTCGTCCAAACGCGATCGAATGAACGTTCTCGCCGAGACGTTTGGCGATCGGGTCGACCAACGTTGCCAAATCCGCGGCTCCGGTGTTCTGAATGGTTACACGGAGCGTGTTACCGATCCGAATCGGATCGATTTGCAGTTCGGTACGCAGCACCGACTCGGCTGCCTCCGCGTCATCGGCCACGATCGACAACACCCGATCGCCGACTTCACGCTGCAGAACCGACGGCGGGGCATCAGCGATCTTCTTCCCTGAATCGAGCAAAACGACCCGCGACGCTTTCGCGGCTTCGTCCATCAAGTGCGTCGTCAACATCACCGCCACACCTTCGGCCGCCAACGACTCGAGAGCATTCCACAACGCGAGCCGCGCCGCAGGATCCAATCCGGTACTCGGCTCGTCGAGCAACATTACCGGCGGACGGTGCAACAGGCCTTTGGCCAACTCCACCCGTCGCTTCAGCCCGCCCGACAAGGTTTGGCAAAAATCGTCGCGACGATCCTCGAGCGAAAACTGTTTTAACAACTCGTTGCACCGGAGATTCAACTGGCTGCCACCGAGCCCGTACAACGCACCCTGGCATCGCATGTTTTCGATCACCGTCAGTTTGATGTCCAAACTCGGCGATTGAAAGATAATCCCCAACCGTCCGCGGGCCGCCATCGTCTGCGTCGCCAAGTCCGCACCGGCGATAGCTGCTCGACCGGACTGCAGCGGCAACAACGTGCTGAGAATGCGAAACAAAGTCGTCTTGCCGCTGCCGTTGCGACCGAGCACGGCGACGATCTCGCCACCGCGAACCGACAGGTCAAAGTCATCCAACGCGAGCGTTTCGCCATAACGATGACTTACCGCAGAAACGTCCACCAACGCGGTCGCCTCTGCCGCGTCGTTGAGTTTGTTGCTACCTAGCGGCATCTCCCGCGTCGCAGTCGACTCGGTCATTACAGTCCGATCATCCGCAAAGTCATGACGAGCAACACAGCCGGCAAAACGACCAACGACCATCGCAACATCTTGCGTGCTCGGGTGTCTTCGGGCGACTGCTGGAATCGCAACGACGCTTTCAACAACGGCCAACACGCCGCCATCACCAAAGCCGCCATGATGAAACTCGCCGGCGACATCAACAACTCGCCCGCGGGAGCAAAACACGCCACCACGCCACACGTCGCCAACGTCAGCGTGCCGATAATGCTCTGCCACGCCGCACTGCGTCCGGTCGGTTCGACCGTCGTGGTCATTTGGAAACCCGCCTCCGCGTACTGACGCCGGTACAACCAAGCGATCGCCATGAAGTGCGGGTACTGCCAACACGCGAGCACACCGAACAACATCCATCCCGGCAAATCAGTCAACTGGCCGCCGGCCGCGGTGTATCCCATGAACACCGGCAACGCACCTGCGACGGCACCCACCGTGGTGTTCCATGCCGTTCGCGTCTTCATCGGCGTGTAAATCAAAACGTACATCGCCCACGTTGCCACGCCGACCGCCGCCGGCATCACGCCGAATTGCCACGCGAGCAACGCCGTGCCCACGATCCCGGAAACCGCCGTCGCAAACACCCCGAGCGTCAACGACCTCCGCCGCGACGCCAGAGGGCGGGTCGCGGTGCGAGGCATCAGGGTATCGATCACGCGTTCCCAAACTTGGTTGGCCGCGCCCGCACTACCGGCGACCAACCCGGTTCCCAACAGCAAAACCGCCCACGCCAGCAACGACAAACTCACGCCGGTCGGTCCCGCCATCGCGATCCACGCCGACGCCGCGGTCGTGACCAAAATCATCATCACGATCCGAGGCTTGGACAGCTCGATCAAATCGCGAGTCAGCGTCGGCTCGCGTCGTCCGCGGCGGGCCGCCTTTCCGCCAGCGGCGCCCGCATCCGAAACGACCGCCGCGGCGGCAGAATCCGAAACCACCACTTCGCGAAGCGATTCGTCGTTCTGCTTAGGCTTCACAGGCTGCTCGGGCTTCAAACGCTGCTCGGGCGTCACGGGCTGCTCGGGCATCACAGGCGGTTCATCCAGGAGTGCAGTCGACGATTCGCGGCAATCGGTCGCCATGAGCGGCCTCGTGAGAGTTAATGAGATAAGATGAGCAAACAGTGCTAGGAGATCGGCCGAGAGCCTCTGCGGATCGAAAGCGACGGATCGAACGCGACGAAGCCAACGCGGCGAAAGCCAAATCAACGCAAACCAGCCACATCGAGCGACGCCAGAACGCTGCGCCGACGCCATAATCGCACCGTCAACAACGTCGTCACCGCCAAGATCAACGATCCCGTAGCGACATGCCCCGTCACGATCCACGCGTCGAGCAGGTTTTTCGACTCTAACCGATACGTTTGGCTGCCAGGCAACGAATCCAACAGCGGCGGGTAGCCGTAATTCACGATCCAAGTCCCCACCCCGAGCAGAATCTGCACGGCCACTAAGCATATCAATCCTGCCGCAGGACGCGATAGCGTCAAATCGCCGCACCCCCGCATTCGCCACCACGCGATCCCCGCAAACAGCCACAACAGAAACGCCATCGACGCGTGCGTCATCGCGGTGTGAGCGAACATTCCGGGGCTCGCCGTCGGCAGAGCGTGCCGCAGTTGCGCCCCGAAAACAATTTGCGAGTACGCCGCGACGACCATCAAAATCGGCAAGAACAACCGCGGCGACGGTCGTGCCCCTTCCTCCGATTGACCGATCCCGGCCGCCGCCAAAACCGAATCACGCCGCCACCGTGCCCCCGTCACACACGCCGCCACCACGCACAACGCGAAGAACGCCGGCCCCGTGCAACCGTGCACCATCGCCAACACGCGTGCACTCATCGTTACCCGCAATCCGCCCAAAACGCCCTGCCCGATCACGGCCGCCAAGACCGCGACAGCGAGAACCGTGACCCACCGTCGCGAATCGCCCAACCAGCAAGCGATCAAAAAACCGATCGCGACAAAACCGACCAACGCGCCGAGCAACCGGTGACCGTGCTCGATAAACAAATCGAACGGCCCGAGCAACCACGTCGACAAAGGATACAGAAACAGGTTGTACCCGTACGTCCCCGGCCAATCGGGCACCGACATCCCGGCGTCATACGTCGTCACCAAACCGCCGACCCAAATCAGCGGCCAGACCAAAACGACCAACGCGACCGCCAACCGCCGCGGCCACCGCGATCGGGAAACACCGGACGAATTCCGCTCCTGCTCACTCGCCGTTACCTTCGAACCAGTGGATGCCTCCACATTCTCGACAGATACCACTTCGGTCGCCTCCGCCATCAACGTTCTCCTCGATCATGAATCCGCTCACCCGCCATCCCGCCGACCACGGCGCCGATGGCACCGAAAAACCCCGACGCGAGCACCCCGCCCCAACCGAGCAACCACATCAGCGAAAGCCCCACGCAAAGCCCGGTCAGAGCACCAACGGTTCGAAAGGTATCACGCATTTTGGTCGGGGAGAAAGGAATGACAGAAGGAAACGGGAACCGAAAAACGGAACCATCGAAAGTCCGGAAAGCGAACGAAACAGGGACAGACAAACGAACACGCGGCGGACCAGCCACCGGTCACTTCCCTCGCCTCAAATAATTCACCAGATCCCAAGCCTCGTCCGGCGACAAACCCGTCTTTCCGGCCGCCTCTTCACTGATGTCAACGCTCGGCATCGGCGTTCCCGCGATCCCGTGTTGGATCCGTCGGTACAGCGTCTCAGGATCGTCGCCTCCGTGGAAGACGCCGTTGGTCAATACTCTCGGATCGATCTGCCGCGGAGGCAACGCGCCGGCGCTGCGGAACGGCTTGACCGCTTCCTTGTCCGTCGGATCGATCCCGATTCGCGTCGTGAAATCCTTCGTCCAGTCGTCATAGTCGAGCGTGGGCAGACCGCCTTCACCGTTCACGCCATGACACCCGGCACAATTCGCGATCTGGCCGTGAAAAATCTCCTTGCCGCGAGCAATCGAAGCCGCCAATTCGTCGCCCTCGAACTCTCGCCGCGGCGGCACCGGCGTCGACGTTGCACTCACCCATCGCCCGACCACGTCGTCGATCACTTCCGCGATCGCTTCGCCGCCCTCGGTTAACTCCTCAGGCATCACGGCTAACTCTTCAGGCATTTCTCCCGACGGCGCTTGCGGCTCGGCAGATTCCCCCGACGTCGACACCAACATGATTCGTAACTCATCCTCCGGCGGTGTCGTGTCGTAGTCCAACATGTCGACGGCGAACGACAACAACTCGCGTTCGACTTCGCCTCGCACCGACAGGTAAATCACATAGTCAATGATCGCCTCGCGGTCCGAAGGAGCCAGCAGCGAAAAGCTCGGCATCGGCGTTCCCGGGATGCCGCGTTGGAGCAATTCAGCCAAATCTTCTCGGGTCGGTTTTTCCGAACGCGCCGTCGACTTCCATTTGAAAACGCCCGCGCGAAAGTCACGCGGGTAGGGAACCTGATACCGCGACGCCGGCCCCGCACCGCTGCCCGAAACTCCATGACAAAAGACAAAGTGTTCTTGGTACAGACCGGTGTGAGCGTTTTTTTGGTCACTCGTCACGCCACCGGCAGCCACCTTCAACCGCTCGATCGAAACCAGATTGCGTTGGTCGTCGTTGGCCATCCAACTCGCCGGCCATCGCGGCGATTGCGGCGTGCCGAACAACGCTTCGATCACGGGTTCGACATCCTCCATCGCCGCCTGAGTCGGAATGTCCCGAGAGATTTCCAGCGACATCGCACGAACGAGGTTCGCCTCAAACTCCGGCGGAGCTTCGCGGCAACCGGCCAGCGAACCGAACGCCACACCGAATGCGAGGATTCCACAACAGGTCCGAAGCGTCCAATAGCGTTCGGTGCGAAAGATCGACGAGGTAGCCATGAGAAAATGGAGCGAGCGTGGGGAGGAGGCAGACACTGTATTGTCTCGACGCGTTCGATCCTGAAAACCGCCCACAGGCGAGAATCCAACCTTCCGCGACGAATCGTCGCGGCAACCGCGACCTCACCCGTACCAACCGCAAATCTTTACCGCAAGCAAACTTACCAGTGAGCCGAATGTGCGTAAGCACTCGGTTGTTCACCCAAGGTCGTTCGGTCTTTCCACGACCGAAACCTGGCGACGGTTCGCTCACCAAACCAACGCCGATTTACCCGCCTCGGAGTGGCGGGCGACACTGAAACCAGGGAGCCGAATGTGCGAAAGCACTCGGTTGTTCAACCAAGATCGTTCGGTCTTTCCAAGACCGAAACCAGGCGACGGTTCGCTCAACAGACCAACGCCGATTTACCCGCCTCGGAGAGGCGGGCGACACTGAAACCAGGGAGCCGTATGTGCGTACGCACGCGGATTTTGAGCGTGTTGAGATCACAACTCGGCCGTCCCGAGCCCCACATCACCGGCCTTCCGTCCGGGCTCGCCCCGGCGGAACAACACCCAGACCTCAATGCACCGCAGCATACCCCTGCGACAACGCATCAATCTGGCCGCAATCCAGCTCGATCCGTTCGACCCGATAACCGGCCGTTTGTACTTGGTCTCTCGCCTCCAACAACGCCGTGTCCAGCGAATCGGATTCGCGCTGGAACCGAACCGACACAACTCCCTCGTGAGACCTCAACGAAGCGTCGGTGCAACCGGCCTCGTACAAAGCGTGCGCGAGCCCCTCACTCGCCTGACTCAATCCAGACAATATCACGCGAAATCCGAATGTTCTCATGGTGTTCCCTCCAGCCCCCTCGCGTGGCTACGTCGCATGATCGAGACAGCGTCGCAGAAACGACGCAGACTCCTCGCGTGTGATGGATTTTTGCAAGAAGCCGACGGTTAGCATCTCGCAATTGCAATCCTGAACCGTTTCTTCTCAAAATCCACCCACACTCCCGATTCAATCTATCCACCCATCTGAGGATGGTCGAGCGATTTCGTGCGAAATCGAACAGATATCACTCGCGTGCCCACCCATGTTTCCCACACGACCCAATTAGCGGCGGATAAAGCCCAATTCGGCGTCACGTTTCTGTGCGTCCCAACCCTCTGCGCCAAAGCCAAAACCTGTTATCCTTCCCAAAATTTGACGCCGTCGCCTCCTCGCTACTGGAATTAAAGAACGTGCCTCGCCGCGAAGACATCAAAAAAATCCTGCTCATCGGCAGTGGCCCCATCGTGATCGGCCAAGCCTGCGAATTCGACTACTCGGGAACGCAGGCCTGCAAAGCTCTCCGCGAAGAGGGCTATGAAGTCGTGTTGGTTAACAGCAACCCGGCGACGATCATGACCGACCCCGCAACAGCGGACTCGACCTACATCGAGCCCCTGACTTGGCAGGTGGTCGAAAAAGTCATCGCGAAGGAACGTCCCGACGCACTCCTGCCGACGCTCGGCGGACAAACCGCACTGAACGTCGCGATGGACCTCGACGCCAACGGTGTCTTGGAAAAATACGGCGTGGAAATGATCGCCGCCAACGCGAAGGTGATCGCCAAAGCCGAAGAACGCGACCAGTTCAAAGAGGCGATGGAGAAGATCGGCCTCGACGTCTGCAAAGGCTTCACCATCGGAACACTCGCCGAAGCACGCCAGGCACTCGCCGAAGTCGGCCTGCCCGCCGTCGTCCGCCCCAGCTTCACGATGGGCGGTTCCGGTTCGGCCATCGCGTACAACAAAGACGACTTTGACGCGTTGGTCCAAAACGGTCTCGATCAATCGCCCGTCACGGAAGTCCTGATCGAAGAATCGATCATCGGTTGGAAAGAGTACGAGATGGAGGTCATGCGTGACCGCGACGACAACGTCGTGATCATCTGCGCGATCGAAAACTTCGACCCGATGGGCGTGCACACCGGCGACTCGATCACCGTCGCACCGGCACAAACCCTGTCGGACAAAGAATACCAACGGATGCGCGACGCCTCGCTCGCCGTGATCCGAGAAATCGGTGTGGAAACCGGAGGCAGTAACATCCAATTCGCGATCGAACCGGACACCGGCCGCATGATCGTGATCGAGATGAACCCGCGGGTCAGCCGCAGTAGTGCGTTGGCCAGTAAAGCGACCGGCTTCCCGATCGCGAAGATCGCTGCCAAGCTCGCCGTCGGCTACCGATTGTGGGAACTGCCCAACGACATCACGCAGAAAACCAAAGCCTGCTTCGAACCGACGATCGATTACGTGGTCACCAAGATGCCACGGTTCGCGTTCGAGAAATTCCCCGAAGCCGACGCGACCCTGACCACGCAAATGAAAAGCGTTGGGGAAACGATGGCGATCGGACGGACGTTCCAAGAATCGTTTCAAAAAGCCCTCCGCGGACTCGAAGTCGGCGCGTTCGGCTTCGGCAGCGACCCGAAAGATAAATGGGGCACCGAAGACCAACCCGACCGCGACGAAATTCGTGCCAAACTCAGCACCCCGGGCAGCGAACGGATTTTCTACATCCGATACGCCATGAAATCCGGCATGAGCGTCGCCGAGATCCACGAACTGACTCACATCGACGAGTGGTTCCTCGAACACCTCATGCACCTGATCGAAACCGAAAACCAGCTCACCGAACTCGGTTCGCTCGAGAAGATCGATCCGGAATGGATGCTCGATATCAAACGACGTGGTTTCTCGGACCGTCACATCGCGGCGATGACCGGATCGACCGAACTCAAAGTTCGCTCGTATCGGCTGGAACAAAACATCCGCCCGGTCTTCAAGAGCGTCGACACCTGTGCCGCCGAATTCGCAGCCTTCACGCCGTACTTCTACAGCACCTACGAATCCGAATCGGAAGTCCCCGCCAAGGGCGATCGCAAACGGATCATGATCCTCGGCGGCGGTCCCAACCGGATCGGCCAAGGGATCGAGTTCGACTATTGCTGCTGCCACGCGTCGTTCGCGCTGCAGGACCTCGGCATCGAATCGGTCATGGTCAACAGTAACCCCGAGACGGTTTCGACCGACTATGACACGTCGGACATGCTGTTCTTCGAACCGCTGACGATCGAAGACGTGCTGAATATCTGCGACGAAATCAAACCGGACGGCGTGATCGTTCAGTTCGGCGGCCAAACTCCGCTGAACCTCGCCCGCGGTCTCGAACAAGCCGGCGTGCCGATCATCGGAACGAGCGTCGACACGATCGACACCGCCGAAGACCGCGAGTTGTTCCAAAGCCTGATCAACGAACTCGGCCTGCGACAACCACCGTCGGGCATCGCCCGCAACATGGAAGAAGCCCGCGTCGAAGCCAAACGGATCGGATACCCGGCGTTGGTCCGGCCGAGCTTCGTGCTCGGTGGCCGGGCAATGGAAATCTGTTACGACAAGTCACAATTCGAGCGCTTCGTCGCCGAAGCCTTCATCGTCGCCGACGGACAACCGGTCCTCATCGACCGCTTCCTCGAAGACGCCACCGAAGTCGACGTGGACGCAATCTCCGACGGCACGGATTGTGTGATCATGGGAATCATGGAACACATCGAGGAAGCCGGTGTGCACTCGGGTGACTCCGCATGCTGCATCCCGCCGTTCAGTCTGCCGCAACCGGTCCTCGCGGAAATCCGCGACGCGACGCAGAAACTCGCCGCACGTCTGAACGTGATCGGCCTGATGAACATCCAATTCGCGGTCAAGTTCGAAGCGAACGGCCCCCAGGTTTACATCCTCGAGGTCAACCCGCGGGCCAGCCGCACGGTGCCGTTTGTCGCCAAAGCCACCGGCGTTCCGGTCGCCGGCATCGCCACGAAAGTCATGACGGGCAAAACCCTCGCCGAACTCGGAATCACCGAAGAACCGATTCCGCGACACGTGTCGATTAAAGAATCGGTGTTCCCTTTCCGGAAGTTCGCTGGCGTCGACATCGTCCTCGGCCCGGAAATGCGAAGCACCGGCGAAGTAATGGGGATCAGCGAAGTCTTCTCGATGGCGTTCGCCAAGAGCCAACTCGCCGCCGGAACCGTGCTGCCTGACTCGGGCAAGATCTTCATCTCCCTCTCCGCCCGACACAAAGAAAACGTGGTTGAGATCGGTCGATCACTGATCGAACTCGGCTTCGAAATCCTGGCCACCGAGGGAACCGCACTGCGACTAACCGAAGCCGGCATCGCCGTCACCAAGGTCAAGAAGATCGCCGAAGGTCACCCGAACCTGATCGACTACCTCAAGAACGATGATGTGCAGTTGATCCTCAACACGCCGAGCGGCAAGGGAGCCCGAACCGACGAAGGCAAGATCCGCGCCGCGGGCGTCCAACACGGCGTCCCCTGCATCACCACCCTCTCGGCCGCAGAAGCTGCCGTGCGGGCAATGAAGGCGGTGCGAGAAAACGACATGCAAGTCGAGTCGCTCCAGCATCGTTACGCGGCAAACGTGTAACCCGCCTCGGAGAGGCGGGCGACATTGTGCATTGCCCTCGGAGAGACGGGCGACATTGTGCATTGCCCTCGGAGAGACGGGCGACATTGTGCATTGCCCGCGGAGAGACGGGCGACGTTGTGTCTTTGCCCGCGGAGCGGCCGGCAACACTGTGCCTTTGCCCATGATGCGACGACTGCAGTCCCACCCGCATTACGTCATCGCTGAAAAAGACGATCGCAGCAGCATGCGATCCAGAAACGATTTGAAGTAGGCTCAGCCGGATTGAGAATCGCTCCTCTTTGCCCCAAGCGAAGGTCTTCCGTCGCCGGCTGAGCCGTACTTCAAGGTCGTTGTAATATTATCGGCCGTCTATAGCGACATGCATGGGATTTGTGTTCATTTGGGGGACATCCCTCATACGGTACGACTATTCACCTACTGGAGAACCGCTCATTACTCCACCTTTAGACAGCCAACGCCCCCTCCAACGGACCGCCTGACGTCATCAACGCCTCGCCATGCAAAACATGAGCATTCGTTGAAAAACGGGTGATTCACTCGGCACCATCAGCGGATCGATTCGGCATCCATCGCGATGCGAACCAACTCGGCCACCCCCCGCACTCCGAGCTTCTTCATCAAGTTCGATCGATGCCGCTCGACGGTCTTTTCACTCACGTCGAGTCGCCTCGCGACGACCTTGTTCATCAGCCCTTCGACGACCAACGCGAACACATCACGTTCCCGCTCGGACAACATGGCCAACTTCGCCTGAGCGACGTCCGCTTTGCGAGCGAGTTCTTCTGCGATCTTGCGGTGCGTGATGTCAAGCACCACGTTTCTC
>JBICHZ010000428.1:0-8123 GCA_043101355.1 Rhodopirellula sp. JB044 | reverse complement strand
TCCTAACCCAAACCGGCTTAGACACAGAGAACGTAAGAATTCTGGCCCAGAAACCGAAATCCGCCCGCGAGTGCCGGCCAGAGTGTTCTCAGGATTCTGAGACGACAGAGAAACCGCCGCCACGAACATCGACGCAAGTCGTGCGTAGACAGCGGGATAAAACGAAAAAAGCCGATGCGGAGCACGCATCGGCTTTTCGTTAACCGTTGGGTCAGAACTTGTTCCAACCTTTCAGAGAAGTTGCGGGAGCCGGATTCGAACCGACGACCTCGAGGTTATGAGCCTCGCGAGCTACCGGGCTGCTCCATCCCGCGGTATTTAAATGTAGACGCTCCTGGTGCTTCCGAGGTTCACAGAAAAACAACTTGGAAGCAAGTTTTTTGGAACAACTTTCGCTGGCTCGTCTT
Source organism: Rhodopirellula sp. JB044 (assembly GCA_043101355.1). Classification (GTDB taxonomy): domain Bacteria; phylum Planctomycetota; class Planctomycetia; order Pirellulales; family Pirellulaceae; genus Rhodopirellula. Next base: position 7,716 of record JBICHZ010000428.1, on the reverse strand, counting down.
CGCGTAAGCTTTCCTTATCGACGCGGTTCTGTCAACCGAGGTTGCTAAGAACACGAGAAGAAATTTTGCTTCCCGACGCTTTCGATCCGTTATGCTGGCCTAAACTTGACGGAAGGGGCACTCATTCGTTCTGCTAACAATTGTTCTGCAAGCGTGTCCGCGGGCTCTTATCGCGTACTCTTATCTCCGCCCCCTGTCCGATCTCTCTTTTTTCGATTCGTGTGGTGACCTTGTATCCCGCACACGAGGCGTCGTTTTCATGAATCATTCGGAATCCACTTCGGCAGAAGGCTCGGGCGAATTCCCGCCCGTGGTGCCGGAGTCGGGTGCCGTCCCGCCGCCTCCCTCTCCGCCGCCAGTCCCACCGCTGCCTCCGCCTCGAGCGAGCCTGCCGCCGATCGCCAAACCGGTTCCTCGGGCCGCCAATCCGGTTCCGCCTGCGCCCCCACATAATGCGGGCGCCCCCCAACCGGAAAGTCCTCCGAACACTCCTCTCGCCGCATCACCGCGGACGACGAAACAACCGCCAACCCAGCCGCAGCATACGCCTCAGCCGCAGCATACGCCTCAGCCGCAGCAACCGGTCCAACCTCAAAACCCGGTCCAACCTCAAAACCCGGTCCAACCTCAAAACCCAGTCCAACCTCAAAACCCAGTCCAACCTCAAAACCTAGTCCAACCTCAAAACCCAGTCCAACCTCAAAACCCAGTCCAACCTCAAAACCCAGTCCAACCTCAAAACCCAGGCCGACCTCAACAACCGATCCAGCCACGGCAGCCGTCTCAACCGGTACAGCCTCGCCGGCCGGCCCCCGGCCCGCCTCAAACGCAACCGCAACAACGAAACGCTGAACCTCGGCGAGTCACCAAGCCGCGTGCCGCTTCGCAAGTCAACTCGGGTCAACCGACAACACACACCAGGCGGGCCAAACCGATTACCAACGGTCTGGCCGCGGCCGCGGGGGGGGCCTCGCCGACTCCGCGTTGGCGTGGCACGGTGGGGAAACCCGATGAGAAGCCGGCCCGGAACGAACACGACGAAGAAGGTTTCGAACCGGTCCGCCGATCGATTCCGGCGTGGCTGGTCAGCATGGTCTTTCACATGACGCTGTTCCTCGTGCTCGCGCTGTGGACGTTGCCGGTCGGCAAAGGGATCTCGCGAGTTGTGCTGGAGATCGGCGAGGCGACCGAATCGGACTCAGTGGACCTGCAGGAATACTCGCTCGAGAGTGCCGAGTCGCAGTTCGATGAACTCGAAGCGGAGGCGGTTGAGGAAGTGCCGATGGAAATGGAAGTCGAAACGCTGATCGAGTCGATGGACATCGCAGAACCGTCCGACGTCGTTCCCGCTGACCTCGGCGCGTCGGCGTTGGAGGCGATGGCCAAGCCGATGTTTGGTGGGCGTTCGGGCGCGATGAAGTCCCTCTTGCTCGGGCAATACGGTGGCAACTCGGACACGGTCGAGGCCGTCGAGCTGGGGCTGAAATGGTTGGCCAAGCAACAACAGAAGAACGGCTCGTGGAGCATGCGGGGGCCATACGATGACGGCTCCTTCCAGGAAAACCAAACTGCCGCGACCGCGATGGCGCTGCTGGCTTTTCAAGGCGACGGCAACACTCACTTTGACGGCCCTTATTCGAAGAACGTCGAACGTGGTTTGAAGTTTCTGCTGAACAAGCAACGCAGACGCGACGGATTTTTTGCCGCTAACGAACCTCATCACCAACGCGCCTATGCACACGCTCAGGCAACGATCGTGCTCTGCGAGCTATACGCGATGACGCGGGATTCCAAACTCCGCGTGCCCGCCGAAGCGGCGATCGAGTATTCAATCAAGGCACAAGGGAACGAAGGCGGATGGCGATACGACCCGCGTTCGGATTCGGATTTATCGGTGACCGGATGGTATGTGATGGCACTGACCAGCGCACAGGCGGCGGGTATCCCGGTCGACCATTCGACTCTCGCCATCGTTGACGGTTATCTTGACACCGTTTCGGTGGAAGATGGCGCCGGATATTGCTACCAGCGTGGACGCCCGCCGAGCCCGTCGATGACCGCGGAAGGATTGCTTTGCCGCCAGTACCTCGGTTGGCCGCGCGAGCGTCAAGCGATGGCGATCGGGTTGAGCACGTTGGTTCAGGATTGGCCGATCCGTCGTGACGCGATGAACGTTTATTATTGGTACTACGCCACACAAGCACTGCACCACTACGGCGGATCCGCGTGGCGAATTTGGAACGACAACATGAAAGTCGAACTGCCACGGATGCAGGTCAAACGTGGCCGCGAAGCGGGCAGTTGGTCACCACAGGCGGACGAACACGGTAACGCGTCGGGGCGTTTGTACACGACGTGCTTTTCGATCTACTGCCTGGAGGTCTACTATCGTCACTTGCCGTTGTACAAGATGGCGGAGACGAAGTAACGCATCCTCCATGCATCGCTGGTACCGAGATTCGCTGGTACCGAGATAACGTGATCGCTTCGATCGTGGTACCTACGGTGGTCATCGTGCAGGACGCGAACTTTAGCGGACCAACCACTCGACCGCCTGCTCGACGCTCTCGCGATGCTCTTCCTCGAGCACCCCACCGTGGCCGAGCCCATGAAGCGTAACCACGAGGTGCTCGCACGCATACGCATTGTGAATTCGTCGCTGGATCGGCGGCAGCACCAACTCGTCGTGCTCCGACATCAAAAACACGGCCGGAAGAGAAGTCTGCCGGGCACAAGCCTCGGCATCGAGTGAATCGGGGATGCGTTTGGTCGCCACTCTCATCAACCGGCGTGCGGCGTAGCGATCAGCGACCTTCAACACAACTTCATCGAGCTGCGGTGGGTTGCGTAGCCACAACGCGAAACGGTTCGCATCGACATGTTCGGTCGCCCAGTCCTGCAGGCGTGAAGCGAGAAACAACGCCGCCAAACAACCGAGGCTGTTGCCGCAGATCCAAACCGTGGTCTGCGATCCCGCTCGGGCGGCGAGCACCTGCGACGCAAAACATTTCGCGGCGGAAGCCATCGTTCGCAATCGAGGACGACCGCTGCTGCGACCATATCCGGGCGGGTTCCATGTCCAGGTTTCGTGATGTTGCCCAGGCTCACGCACCTGATCTTGCCCATCGATCAGATTCGCCGGGAAGGGCGAAGACCGTTCGGCACGTCCGGCCGTCCCAGGAAATTTCAACAGCAGGAATTGCGGTTTGGGAACGTTCTCCCAGTCGGGACTCAGACGTGTCGCAGCGGACGCGGATGCGGACTCGGGCAGCACGCGGGGTTCCACGTTGGTGGCAACGAACGTTTCAAGGATCGACTCATCACCGGCCGTTTTGGCATCGCCCCGACGATAGGGAAGGTCGCACCGGATCAACGCTTCGAACGGGATCGAATGGCGCGACGGACGGAGTACGCAGCGATCGAGGAGATAGTGAAAGATGGCCGTGACCGCGGGTTCGGGTTAGCTGGTCTTCAGCGTGCCGACGATGTCGCTGACTTCCGTGGCACCGATTTCCGCCAGTGCACTGGGCAGCTCGTCGATCAATCGCATCGACAACGTTGGGTCATAATAGTTGGCTGTTCCTATTTGCACGGCGGAGGCTCCGGTCACGAGGAACTGCATCACGTCATCGAGGTTCGCGATGCCGCCGATTCCGATGATCGGAATATCAACCGATTGTCGGACTTGGTGCACGCACCGCAACGCGATCGGTTTGATCGCCGGGCCGCTGAGTCCGCCCATGCCGTTGCCAAGAATCGGTCGTTGTTTTCGCCAATCCACTGCGATCCCAAGAACCGTGTTGGTCAGGCAAACGGCATCGGCACCACCCTCGGCTGCCCCGCGAGCGATTTCAGCGATGCTGGTCACATTCGGCGTCAATTTCGCCAGGATCGGCACCTCGGTCGCCTCCCTCGCCGACGCGACAACTCGTTGGCACGATTCGGCGTTGGTACCAAAGTCGATCCCGCCGCTGACGTTGGGGCAGGAAAGGTTCAGCTCAATCGCGGCAACGCCTTCGCACTGCCCGACTCGTCGAGCCAGTTCGGTGAAGTCTTCGACCGTTCGCCCCGCGACGCTGACCACGATCGGTGCGGACAATTTTGCGAGGTACGGCAGGTGATGCTCGAGGAACGCGTCGACGCCGTCGTTATCGAGTCCGATCGCGTTGAGCAAACCGGCGGAGGTTTCTACCGTTCGCCAAGGTGCGTTGCCGATCCGCGGTTCGGCGGTGATTGTCTTGGGGAGGATTCCGCCAAGGCGATGCAGGTCAACGATCCGTTGCATCTCGCGGGCGTAACCGAACGTTCCCGACGCGACCATGATCGGGTTGGGCAACGTCAGTCGGCCCAACGTGGTTTGCAATGAGGGCGTGTTCACGTCAGTCAATGAGGTCATCGAAGAATCAATCGGTTGTGTATATGGTGAATGAGTCGGTCGGCAACGTGCGGTTTGTCACCCGAAATGGTTTCGATCACCGAGCCGGCCGGATCGAGCAGTTCGACATGGTTGTCCGACGCATCGATCGCCTCGGGGCCGTTGCTGACCATCAGGTCGCAGTGTTTCTTTTGCAGTTTGACGGTCGCTCGGAATCGCCGGTCGTCGGTTTCGAGTGCAAAGCCGACCACCCACTGGTCGTCGCGTTTGGATTCACCGAGAACGGCGATCACGTCCGGAGTTTCTACCAAATCCAACTGCAACGGGCGTCCGGTTTTGGACAGTTTCTGATCGGAAACATGCAGCGGTTTGTAGTCACACGGCGCCGCCGCGCCGATCGCACCGTCACAACTCGGGAAGACTTCGTTGGCGACACGGAGCATGTCATCGGTGGTGACGACCGGAATGACTTCGGCACCGCTCGGATAGTCGACCGCGACCGGTCCGGACACGATGACGACTTCATGGCCACGGCGCAAGGCGGCGTCAGCAAGCGACGCTCCCATCCTGCCACTCGAGGCGTTGGTCAGGTATCGAACCGGGTCGAGATACTGCCGTGTCGGCCCGGAAGTGATCAGAATCTTCGCGGGGGTTTTCTTTGTTTCGTTCACGCTGATGCGTCTTCGCCTTCCCGATCGTTTTGATCTGAGATGACCGATGAGATAATTTCCTGTAAGCGGTCGCCGACAATATTCATGTGAGCGGCGGCGAGTGCGAAGAGTCGCTTCTCGGTTTCGGCGAGGAACCCGTCGGCGGCCATCATCCGAATCATATCAGCGAGCAACGCTTCGCGGGTGGATTCGTCCGCGGGCAATTCGAGAGCGGCATCGTCGCCGAGGCCAAACTCCAACGCCTCCTGCAGTTCCGCTTGACCGAGCCCGAGTTCGACGCAGCGGTCCGCCAACAAGGCGACTTCGCGTCCGCCGATCGAACCGTCTGCTAACGCCATCACGACAATGTTTCGCAACTGCCGTTGTCGCTCGGTGTAGTTCGGTGTGTTCATAGCGAGGCGTGATCAAAGAAGGACAAGCGGCCGACTAGCCGACACCACCAGCGGCGTCGCGACCTGCGGCAACCACAACGTGGCATTTTGGGGAAGGCCTATCGTATCAAAACGAGCCCCGGGGTGAATCGGGCAGGCGTGAGGAGGCCTCCATTGTCGCAGGAGCCCAAATGCGGACCACCCTCGCGGATGCCGGATTATCGAGAACGAATCAGTTGTTGATCCTCGATCCCGAGCCGCTGCATCGTGGGCCGAATCGTCTCGATAAAGCGATCCGCGTCGACGGGATAGCCGGCGGTGGGACGAAATTCACTCGCCGAGCTTTCCTGCCCGGAGGATGCCGATTTGCGATCCGCGTTGGTCCGCTCAACCTCCGCACGAAAGAATGCGTTGAACGACGCCATCGCCAACTCACGCAGGTATTTCGCATGCAGCGAACTGAGCGCGACCGGGATGAAGCGATCACCCTTGACCGTGAAATGCAACCGCAGCGACCGCCCCTGGTACTCGGTCGCGTAGACGCTTTGCGTTTTCGATTCGTGAATCACACGAACCGGTTCAGTACCGAACACCGACTGGATCACACCGGTGTAGTATCGCCGCCCGCCGTGACGGTCAAAGTACAACTCAACCGGTTCGTCGTTTTCAGCGTCAACGGTTTGTCTATCTGCGGTCTGACTGCTCGCCGTGACCTGATCGATCAAAAGTGAGGCGAGGCGAAGGCTGGTTTCGCCCAGCAGGTCACTTTTGTTCCCACGCGGCGAGTGCTCGGCGTCTCCGTTGCAGAACCGATTGAACGTTGCGGCATCGACCACACGAGCGGCGACGTCGACCAAACGCCATTGACACCGACTCCACTGCTCGCGAGCGTCCGCGGTATCGGAGGTCGCCGCGAATTCAATCGGTTCGCCCTGCCGCCCACCGATGTCTTTGAGCCACGCAACCTCGCACAGGTTTTGATAATCCATCGGCAGCAGGGTCGGCAACCGCTCCGCCAGCGAAACTTCGTTATGCCCGCACGCGTGATGAGCAACCGAGACAGCGGCATGCAGCGGTGCCAGGATCCCACCCCGGAAGACTTGTTTGGAATCATCGACCCGCACCGTGGTTCGCCCCACACGCACCGGCTCCCCCAGCACACGAAAAGGGTCAGGCGTCATTTGATCGACCGACGTTTCGCAGCGTGACGAATCCGCTCGCTCACCCTCCTGCGAACACCGCCACGCCGAGGCAGCGACGACCAGGGGGCCGAGCTTGGGGCCGTAGCCCGCTTCATCAATTGCGATCAACCACATCGGCGGTCAATTCCATTGTCGTTGACACAAACACCAATCATTCGATCCATACCGTGATTCCTTTGCGTGCCCGCCAGCAGTCCTACGCTTGCGCCCGTTTCGCCGCACGACGTTTGCGGTATTGATCCCAGAGCACCACAAAACTCGGAACCAAGACCGTGCGAACGTAAAGCGTGTCGATCAGAACACCGAGTGCGAGAGCAAAACCGAGTTCGGTAATCCCACGCAGCGTTGTTTGCTCGGTCGTCGCGATCGAATTGCTCGACGGCCAGATCGCCTCGACCAGGGGTGGCCACCACGCCGACGAGGTCATACTAAAAAAGGTGGCAGCCATCACAATTCCGCACGCCGTCACGATTCCGCCGGTACGAGCGACCGCCCGTCGCACCGCCGCGAGTGAACCGATACGTTTGCGTTCTTCCATGATCCGCGTCACCAGGTAAACGTTGTAGTCTTGCCCGACGGCGACCAAAATCACGAATAGGAACAGCGGCAGTTTCCAATCAAAACCCAAAAAGTCAGGCCCGTCGATCGAGGCGAAGAACCAAAACGTCAGCCCTAACGTGGCGTAATAACTCAGCAGCACCGTCGAGATCAGATACAGCGACAGGGCGAGCCGACGGATCACAATAATCAGCACCACCAACACGGCGACAATCACGGCAATCTTAATCCGACGCGTGTCCCGCAACGTCACTTCGCGGAGATCGACGATCGATGCGGTGGTGCCCGTCGTGAACAACGTCCACGGGGTCTTCGTCTCCAGTTCAACCGAGTCGAGCGTCTTTTCCATTTCGCCGGAGACCAGTTTCAGTTTTTCCGCCGCGGCTTCGGAAAACGGATCTTCCTGCACGATCACGTCGAGCCGAATCAAACGCTGTGTGTAGGTCGGTTCGTTGGCGACAAAATGCAATCGTGCGAGACGATGGTTCTGCAGCGTTCGCCGACGCCAGGCTTCTTTGCTGAGCAACCCCATTTCTCGT
>JBICHZ010000427.1:0-6131 GCA_043101355.1 Rhodopirellula sp. JB044 | reverse complement strand
CCGCGGATGCCGACGCGGGCCTTCGCATCGTCGCGGGCGTGTTACTGAACCTAGACGAAGTCGTGATGAAATAGGCAAGGAATATGAACATCCAGAAACTCGACACCGAACTGCGATTCGCGTCACTCCAAGAACAAACGCGGCGTCACTTCCTGCAAGGCTGCACGACCGGGATGGGGGCGTTGTGGTTGGCGATGCAGGGGCAAGCCAACGCGACCCCGTCGAGAACGTACCAGCCCGCGCACGAACTGCAAAATCCGCTGAGTCCTTTGCCCGCGCCTTTGCCGGCCAAGGCTAAACGGGTGATCTTTTTGCACATGATCGGCGCCCCTAGCCAGCTCGAATTGTTCGACTACAAACCGGACCTGCAGAAGTTGGATGGGAAGGATTGCCCGCAGTCGTTCCTTGAGGGCAAGCGTTTCGCGTTTATCCAGGGAACACCCAAAATGCTGGGCCCTCAATACCCGTTCGCGAAGCACGGCGAGAGCGGAACGTGGGTGTCGGACCGGTTGCCGCATCTGGCCAAGCACGTCGATGACCTGTGTTTCATCAAGACGATGCAGACCGATCAATTCAATCACGGTCCGGCGCAACTGATGGTTCACACCGGTCAAGCGCGAATGGGGTATCCCTCGATCGGATCGTGGACGACGTGGGGACTCGGTACCGAGAACGAAAACCTTCCTGGTTTCATCGTGCTGCTTTCCGGCGGACGGCAACCGCGGGTCGGAAAGGCGTTGTGGTCGGGCGGTTTTCTGCCGTCGGTGTATCAAGGTGTTCAGTGTCGATCCCAGGGTGATCCGGTTCTAGATATTTCAAACCCAACGGGCGTTACTCGAGACCGCCGCCGCGCGATGCTGGACACTCTCAACAACATTAACCGCCGCAACTACGAGACGTTTGGTGATCCGGAAACGCTGACTCGCATCGCGCAGTACGAAATGGCGTTCCGGATGCAGGCGGCCGTTCCGGACGCAATGGATATTCGCGACGAACCCACACACGTGCACGAAGCATACGGCACCCAGCCTGGGAAAGAATCCTTTGCGAACAACTGCTTGCTCGCAAGACGATTGGCCGAACGCGATGTCCGCTTCATCCAGCTCTTCGATTGGGGCTGGGACTCGCACGGTGCCGACAAGGGCGAAGCGCTCAACGCGGGCTTCAAGAGCAAGTGTGAACAGATCGACCGACCGATCTCGGCTCTCCTGGCGGATCTCAAACAACGCGGCATGCTCGACGACACTCTCGTCGTCTGGAGCGGTGAGTTTGGGCGAACTCCCATGCGAGAAAACCGAGGCGGCGGCGAAATGCGGTATATCGGCCGCGATCACAACCCTGGCGCGTTCACCATGTGGATGGCCGGTGGCGGAGTTAAATCGGGGTTCACGTACGGCGAAACCGACGACGTGGGCTATTCCGCAGCAGTCAATCCGGTCCATCTGCGGGACTTCCACGCAACGATGCTGCATCTGCTCGGTTTCGATCACGAACGATTGAGCTATCCGTTCCAGGGACTTAATCAGAAACTGACCGGAGTGCAGCCTGCCCGCGTGATCAAGGACGTGTTGGCGTGACCTGCAGCATGTTCTCGTAGACGAATTGGCTTGCTATTCACTTAATCATCTGGCTGACTATCGGCCCGATAACGCTGACGTTCGGTCGCGTATTGTTGCTCGTCAGGAAGCGATTCGCTCTCGGGCGTTTCCGATTCGAGCAACCGGGTCAGAAAGGGCCGGCACCAACCACATCCGGTTCCCGCACCGTAGCACTCCGATAGTTGGCTGGCACGTTTCGGGCGATGGACTCGAATGTACTGAAGCACCTTCCGCCGCGTGACGTGGAAGCAAAGGCACAGCTCGTCGTCATCTTTCATGCGTGATCTCGCGTCAAAAAATTCCGGCTTGCTCCCTTCCTCTATCCCGCGATCGGAATCAGTTGGCTGAGGATGATGGTTGTCACGAGTCCGCCGATCGACAACGTCGCCAACAGAGGCGTCCACGTCCTCAACGCCTCGCTCTCGGTCAGTCCGCCCATTTTGGCGAACACCCAGAAACCGCTGTCGTTCATCCAGCTACCCATCAACGATCCGCTGCCGACCGCGGTCGCCACATAAACCATGTTGAACGGTGGAGCTTCGCCTCCCATGATGGCAGCGATCATTCCCGCCCCCACGATCATCGCCACCGTGCTGCTGCCTTGGGCAACCTTCAACACTGCCGCAACGACCCAGGCGAGAAGCAGGATCGCGATTCCCGAGGCGTTTTGCCCACGGAACGCCTGTTGGATCGTTTCGCCGATCCCGGTCTGGCTCAGCATCGCGCCGAACGCGCCGCCCGCGGCCGTAATGAGGATGATCACTCCGCCGCCCATCAACGACTCCTCCACGTCGATGTTGAGTTCCCGCCATGTCAACGATCGAACGATCTTCAGCGTCAACATCGCCGCGAGTGCTGCGAGTAGTAAGGCAAAGTTCGGGTTGCTCCACAAACCCAACGAATTGGCCGTCTTTCGCATCGGGCTGTCCCATCGCTGTGCCGCGATCAGTTCCGGGTACGCGGCATCGAGCAACGCACGATTCATCCGCCGGCGGTCAACCGGTTTCATGCGAACCTGATCGGTCTTCATGAGTTGCGCCGTGATTTCCGGCATCGCAACATCCGCGAACGCCTCCTGGCTGTAGAAATCCGGATCGAGCAACGCTTCATTGATCGCCGCCACGACCGCTTGCTCTTCGGAATCGTTTGTTGCTGGCGTGGTGATTCGTTGCCGTTGTTTGTCGCTCAACAGTTCGCTCGCCAACAAACGCCCCGCGGGTGACTTCTGGGTCGCGGACGCGAATCGCTCGGCCAACAAGTCGAAATCTTCGATGTCCGTTGTCAGTACCGCTGCACGATCTTCACGGTCGGCCAACGTGGTCGCCAACGTCCCCGCACCGATTAGCAGAACCGGCAGCAAAACGGGCAACAACGAAACGAACAGCCCCGGCAGTTTCGATTCGTCGAGCGGTTTGTGTTTGTCGTCATTCGCACCGAGAGGTCGCATCGGGATGGGCGTTTTTTTGTCGGAGTAGATCGAGAACAGCAGACCGATCATCGCCGAAGGGATCGCGACAATCGCACCGACGATCATCATCATTCCAATATCCACGTTCAAAATGGCCGCGACCAACAGCGGACCGGGCGTCGGCGGAACCAACGTGTGCGTGATGCAACCGCCCGTCGCGATCGCCATCAAATACCGCAGGTAGTTTTGATTGGTGCGGCGATAGAGACTGCGGGCCAACGGCACCAACAAGTAAAACACCGTATCAAAAAACACGGGCACGGCGAGGATAAAACCGCTGATCATCAAACCGAGCGAAGCCTTTTTTTCACCTGTGGCGTCAACCGCCGTTCGAACAATCCGATCCGCAGCGCCGCTATCGAGCATGCATTTGCCGATGATCGCCGCCATCGCGATGACAATCCCCACGCCGGCGGCCGCACTTCCGAACGAAGAAACCACGGCCCCCATTCGTTCGCCCATGCTCGCGTTGGAATCGAAACCTACCAGAACGCTGACGAGAATCGCGGAGATGATCAACGCTAAGAAGGCGTTCAGTTTCAAACCAATGATCAGCGTCAGCACCGAGACGATGCCGACCGTAACAAACACCGCCGGCATCCAGTCCACCGGCGTCCCGGTTGATCCGGTCGAGCCATCGAGTGCTGACGGAGTAGACGTTTGTCCCAAGAGCGTTCCGCCGGTCGCAAGTCTATGGAACGAGCGGTCGGCAGTGTCGGCTTCACCGGCCAAGGCAGGTGATGACGCTCCCAATGCGAACATCCCCAATAGCAAACACAACAGTCCGAATCGAACGCAAATGGGGTGACGTGTCGGCATTGTGATCTGAACTACCTCGTGGAATGCGTGACGCCTAGGAGTGCGAACGGTCGCTTAGCGGCGGCGTGTGGGCGGTGATCTTAACATAGTCAACGCTCCAATTGCATTCGCAGGTAGCTCCGACTTTCCGGTTTGTCCAAACCGAGCCGTCCCGCCATGCCCGAGACTCGCGAACGTGCTTCGGCGATCTGCTCGTCGCTCGGCGTTGCCACCGGAAGCACGCACTCGATTTCCGCAAACAGCCCCGCGCGACCGTCTCGCCCGAGCGAGTCCACCACATCAATCGTGACCGTCAACGCGTTCTCCGTCGCACCGATCCGATACGTTTGGCGTTGTTTGTTCACTGTCGCGACTTCCCGAAACCCGAGCACGTCTAGGAGGCGTTGCATGTGGGAGCCATCATTGTCGCCTGGGTCGAGACGCCACTCCAACTCTTCGCGTGCCTTCACATCGCCGGGACGTTTGGTTCCTTTGTAAGTCACCATCGGAACGTCGTCCTCTCGCCGAATCCGCAGAGCCTCGCCGGTCTGCACAAAATCGCGGCACGGATGGTTGTAGTACGTATCGCTGTTTGCCTTCTCGGAAACAAACACGGCGTCTTCTGCCGCGAGTCGTTCGACCAACAGATTACGATCCTCAACGTGGTACTTCTGTTCAATCTCAAACATCAATGATTCCTTCAACATGAACAAACTGGCATTGTAGGCCGGACCGAGCGTTAGCGAAGTTCCGGCAGTCTTTCGACACTGCCGGATACGCGTCACGATGCCTCCTTTATCCGGCCTGCTGGGCGAATGTACCGGCGGGGCAACTTCTATTTCGTTGGCGGCATCGCGATCGGGTGCAGCAACGGCTGGCTTCCCTCGGTCGTTACCCACACCCTCCCTTTTTCGTCGACTGAAATCGCTTCCACTTGTCGCAACCGCGGCATCTCGGTCGCCACGGGAAGCTGTCCGAGCTGATCGCTCAAACGAGCGTGTTCACCGCGAGGAAAACAGAACGCTTGAAAATAACTCGCGATCCAAACATCACCCGTCAACGGGTCACGGTCCGCGCCGGTGGCCATCGGCAACGCGAGCGTCGTGATCTGGGTTGCGATGACTGTTTGCGGTTTGCTCGAGCCTTTCTCCGGCGAAGCGGTTGGTTCTGTCGCTCCTGTCTGCGACTCGCCGGAACGTTGCGACGGTTGGTTCCAGAGTGCATCCTCCACTGTGTAAACGCCTGCGATCGGTAACCGGCCTTTCGCGACCAAAACGGTGCAACGCCCCACCGGATCGTACCAAACCGCTTCACAGTCGACCGGTCCACCGGGAAACCGCAACCGCATAACCTCGCAATCCGCAATGCGCAGCGTGGTGTTGTCACGAGGGTCGGGCTCATCGAAACGATATAGCGAAATAAAGGGGCGCACAGCATTGTTGTCCCCGCAATCGGCAACGATCAGCTTTGCCTTCTCCCCTTTCGTCGCCGGAACGCTCGCCATCGCCTCCCAATCGATTGCACGGATGCCTTGTAATTCGCAACCCCCGGTCGCTTCGCCGCTGACCCGGTCGAAACAAAACAGACGTGCTCGATCTCCCGAATCATTGTGCGTCCAGACGCAGTTGGGGTCTCGCGAGGAAAACGCCAAACCGCTGCTCTCGCTGAGTTGCGGAGCACCGACTAAACGAATCGACTGCGATTGGGTATTTTCAGCGAAACACCAACCGACGAACGCGAGAAACGTCGCCATCAACATGCTGCTTCGTAGGCTTCGGTCGTTCAGCGGACCGAGCAACGCCATTGATCGATGAGCGAAAACCTTCACGCGATCACCTCGTCAACGGTAGTATCGATTGGCACCGTTTCCAACTGGGCTCGCACGTTGCGGGCGACCTCAGCAGAGTCGGTTCCGGCGATCGCGCCCGTCATCGCGACTCGTCCAAAGCCGGCACGGACGACCTGGTCGATGTTTGACGATCCGATTCCGCCGATCGCAAACGCCGGCCGCGTTCCCGCGTGATCCGCTCGGATGGCGATCTCGTGGCTGACCTCTGAAAGGAAATCGCACCCCGGAAAATGCTCGAACGGTTTCGTGTTACTAGGGAACACCGGCCCGCAACCGATGTAGTCCGCTGTCGATGCGAACGCCTCGCGAACCTGGCGAATGTCATGCGTTGACAATCCGACGATGGATTGCGGTCCGACAATTCGGCGGACCTGTTCCACCGGCAGTTCCTCCTGCCCCACGTGGACTCCGTCTGCAC
>JBICHZ010000426.1:0-23196 GCA_043101355.1 Rhodopirellula sp. JB044 | reverse complement strand
ATTAAGAACGCGAGCCCTTTGGCGACCACCGACGCGTATTGATGCTGTCTGTGTGTGTAACCGGCTCCTTGAAAGGCAAGCAAACACATGCCGGTCGCCGCAGTGTCGCTTTGCAACAATACGTCTTCCCCTTGCCCCTGCAGCGACCAACTGCCGTCTTCGTTTTGCAGTGAAGCGAGATACGCCAGCCCCAACTCGATCGCCTCTTCGGTCGCCGGTCCGACCATGCCGGCGGGTGCGGGCGCGGCACCGCCGCTGGTACGCTGCACCCGACGGCTGAACTGTTCGACGGCCGCGATGGCCATTCCGGCGGGAGTGATTGGGCCGCCGACTTCGCGACGTTCTCGTCGGTCACGCGACAAATCCATGGACGCCATTTCGACCGGATCGGTAGAAGGGATCACACCCGCTTTTTCGGTGAACGCTTTGGCCAGCCCCGCGGGACCTTCGGGTGCGGCGAGGTCGAAAATTGGATCGGCCGTCGTCGACAGATCGGGCAAGCCGTCGTTATCGGCGCGAGCGGTCCGTTCGAGTTCCGTGTTTCGCATCGCGAGTTCGGATTCGTCGTCGTTCTCCTGTCCCGAATCACCCGGATCGCTTTGGGCCTCGGCGAGCATTTCCGCAATTGCGCCCGCGTCGGGTGCTTCTCCGGCGGCTTGCCCTTGGCCCGATCTTCCCCGGCGACGTGTCGATCGAGGGCGGCTGAACTCCTGCAGCTCGACCGTCGGTTCAGGCAACCCAGCCATCGATGCCAATTCGCTGCGTTGAGGCAGATTGCCTGCCGACTCTTCGGCACGGGACTCAGCCGCGGGCGATGGGAGTTCCGATGACGCCGCGGAAAGCTGTGCCCCAACCGCATCGCTGCGTCGTTGGATCGGTGTGTCGATCGGCGCGATCATGCGTTCGGCGGTCACGTCGAGTTTGGCGATCGCAACCGACGGCGGTGCGGGAGCCGAACCGGCGGGCGCTTCGCGATTGGGGCGGCGGCGTTGGCTTTTCTGACGCAATAAGCCTGACGTGCCCACCTGAGGCATCGCGTCGGCGAGCTTCCGAACCGCCGGCGACGGCGATGGTGTCGGTTCAACGCGAGGCAGGTCCGGAGCCGCGGCGGCGATCGACACCGTCGGCTGTCGTGGTCGTCTGGTCGGACGCGTGGGGCGAGTCGGCTTCTCCGCGCTAGCGACTCGAGGGGACGGCGTCGGCGTGGTTTCGATCGTCGGTGCCTGCGGCGAGGCTTGGGCCGGCATCGCGGGGGCTTCCCGTTGCATCCGCCGCCGAGCCAGTTTCGATGGCGCGTCGGCAGGTTTCGGGATCGACGCCTCCGGCTCGGGACGCTTCATCAAAAATTTGCGTTCGTTGGGCACCGGCTTCTCACGCGGTCGCGGCACTTCGAGTTGCGGAGCCGACCGCGCCACCGGCGGTAGTTTGCGGTCTTCTCGGGGAACAACACGCGACGTCGTCTCCGCATCGACCGGCTGCGACCAATCGGGCGTCACCGCCTCGGTTTCCTCGGGCTTTTGAAACAGATATTCGGGTACCGTTTTTCGGATCGGCGATCGTTCCGGTTTCGCTCCTGCAAACGCCTCAGGAAAGTAATGCGGGAAGATCACCAACTGCACAGCCAAGATTAAGAGCAACAGGTGAACGATCGTGCTGAAAAGAAACCCGACCTGAATCGACTTTTGAACAAACTGCGAAGCGATCATCCGCAGCGCGAACGATATCGCGACGGTGATCAATGGAACGGCGATTAGGTAAGTCAGCCGGTTGTGCAGAATCCGAGTGTCGTCAAACGACAGATAGTTCCACACCATGTAGAGGACGAGACCGCCGAGCGCGGCCATGCCGACATCGAGCGGCCACATCCGTTCGACGCCTTCGTCCTCGACCTCGTCGATCGGAAACAACGGATTGCCCGATAACGAATGCGTGACTGATGCCGAATGCCCGTCCGACGGCGCGTGATTCGAACGCGAAGCCACCGCAGCGGGCTTTCCCGACGGATGAGGCGACGGTCGTTTGGGTTGCTTCGATGTCACGGGAACGACTAACCTGCGGGGCCATCTTTGGTCGTGACGGAATAGTCACTCACGCCGGTGCGATTGCACACGTCCATTACGTTGACGACCGGTTGAAAACTCGTTGCTTGGTCGGCGCGGATCACGACGGTCTGGTTGGTCGGATTACTTGCGACGGCTTTTTTAAGTAACTCCTCGAGTTCCTCGAGCGGCGTGACTTTTCCGCGAAGGTAAATCTTGCCCGCCGAGTCGACATCGACGACAACCTCGCGTGGCTTGCTGGTCATCGGCACCGCGCTGGTTGCCGACGGCAGGACGATGTCGAGACGTCGCTCTTCATCTTCGAATTCGCTCGTGACGAGGAAGAAGATCAACAACAGGAAAACAACGTCAATCAGCGGCGTGAGGCTGAGCGTTCCGGCGACGTTCGATTTCTTGAGTTCGATGGCCATGCGTGATCAATTGAAAACAGGCAGTTGGTGTTGTTCAAATGCCATGGGTGATTGGCGAGTTTTCGGAGTTCGGCGAGTGGGCTGTCGTGACGAATCGAATTTCGACGGCCAAAGGAGCATCACCGGCGAGCGGTGTTTTGATTGCCGTTAAAGCGACGAGGCCGTGCACTCCGCTAAGCAACATCAGCGCGGCGGTAACTAGGACGGTGATGCGACTGGTGGCGGTGTGGCGATTGCGTTGGCGTGATTGGGTTCCTTCGGCGGCGCTCCAGTGCCCACCGGCGGTGGCGAGGCTTCTATCGGACGCAGTTGCCCGTCGTTGTCGAGTTTGGACCGGCCGGCGAAGCGGGCCATTCCCGGTGCGACCGCGAAGGCGAGCTCTTCAATTCGGTGAAACAGTTTGGTGATCCGATTTTCTAGATATTGCGCGAAAATTGCCGCGGGAATCGCGACTACCAACCCCGCCAGTGTCGTCACCAACGCGGTGTAAATGCCTTCGGAGAGTTGTTCGCTGCGACTGCGATCGGCCGTCAGTGTGCTCGACTCGTGAAACGCGACAATCATCCCCCAAACCGTTCCGAGCAATCCCATCAGCGGTGTCGCCGCGGCGGCCAGGGTCAACCAACGAACCGGCGACGCGTATCGGTCGGCTTCGCGTTGGATCGTTTCGGTTCCGGTTCGTTCGATCTCGCCGAGCGGTTGTCCGGTCCGCATCAGCATCGACATCACCACGCGAGCGGCCGGTGAGGGGTATTCATGACAAACTTCCCATGCGGTCGAAGGTGGGAAGTGATCGGGATGGGCCGAGAGGTCAGACAGTTCTTCCATCAGGCCGCGTGGCAGAACTTTGCTGGTCCGCAGCGACAGCGAGCGTTCCACCGCGAGCGTCACGACCAACATGCTCATCAATCCGATCGGGGCCATGAACCATCCGCCGCGCCGAAACAACGACAGCAGATCGATCCCTGAGGGTGCGTCCCCTCCATCACCGATCGCTGTTTCTGGTGCCTCGTTCATCACATCTTCGATGTCGGCGGCATCGATCATTTCAACGTTCTGCCCGGCTTCCTCCGACGGTGCGATGTCTTGCGCGTGAGCGGTCGGCAACGGAGATGTCACCGAAGGATAGGTTGACGTTGCAACAACCCAACCGACCATCGCGATAACCAACACGTGCACCCAACGGCGAGCCACCTTCCGTCGATCCGTTCGGGACCGGTGCGACCGCGAACGGTTCAGAATAATCTCTGCGGGCGAGGGAAAACGCATACCAGAACTTTCGGTTTCGACTCGAACGTGTGACGAGGTAATCTTACCAATGGCCCCGCCGAGTTGTCGAACGGGCGAATCCCGTCGACGCTAGCAAGGGCGGCCCAATGAGCCTAAGCAAACTTCCGTTGGGGGAGGTCTCCCCCGCCGATCATCCCTTCAACGCCGCGAGTCGATCTCGCGACTGAGCCGCCAACTCGTGACCGGGATGTTTGTTCACTACATACTCGTAAAACCTCACAGCATAACCGCGGGCTTTTTCTTTTGCAGACTCAGTTTTCGCAACATCGAACAAAGATTCCGCACACCGACCAGCCTCGAAACCGCTCTTCGCCTGCCAGTTTTTGATGCTCGGGTCCGCTTTTTCCGCACCGAATCCGTACATCACCCGTTGAAATTCGGGAATCGCGTCGGAATACGATTTGTTGGCAAAGTGAATTTCACCCATCATGAAACGCGCTCGCGCGGCCAATTCGTTGCGGTAGTTATTTGCCACCTGGCCGTATAACTTCAGCGCTTGCGGCTCGTTCCCCGCCTGTTGGTGGGCGAATCCGGTCTCATAGAAAACCTGCGGTAGATAGGTCGTTGCCGGAAAGCGTTTCCGCAGTTCGTCATACCAATTGATCGCGGTGTCCCAGTCCTTTAACTGGGCCGCGCTTTGGCCGCCATGTAGCAAGGTGAGTTCACGAACCTGGCGTTCGGCGTTGTCTCGGATCGACTGCGCCGTATCGTTGTCGGCTTCGATCTTTTCGCGGGCCTTTCCGTAGGCACGCAGGGCCGTGTCAAACTTTTGTTGTTTGAAGCGAGCTTCGCCGACCATCATCATTGCGTCGAGGTACAACGGGCCGCTCGACGCCTCGCGAAACTGTCGCACAAAGGCGGCTTCCGCGGCAGGGTAATTGCCCGCTTTGAAGTACGACCAACCGAGTCGGTATAATGACTTCTCGAGCAGCTCGTTGTACTCATCCGAAGACGCGTCACCGGATTGAGCAGCGATCTCGAACGCTTGGGCCGCCGCGTCCCAATCTTCATCGTTGTATCGTTTTTGGCCGACGAAGTATGCCGCTTCGTTGACCATCGGGTTGTCTGGATAGGTTTCGATCAGGAGTTCGAATTGCTCGATCGCTTGGTCCTCCTGACCGGCCTCCTTCAACGACCAACCGAGTTCATAGACGACTTTGTCCATCCCGGGATAGTCGGGGACATCGTGCACGAGCTCCGCCAAACGCTCGGCCGCTTGTTCAGGCCGGTTTTGATTTTGCCGGACCAGCGCGAGCTCATACAAGCCATGTCCTCGCAAGATGCCACTCGGGTCGGTATCGAGAAACTGCGTCAAGTCGATCGCCGCGTTATCGAAATCCTCGAGACTGCGATGCGAGATTCCCCGCGCGAGTAAAGCGTCGTCGCGAATCGCATGTTCAGGAAACTTCTCGATCGTCAGGCTGAGCGTCTTAACCGCGTCATCATGTTTGCCGAGCGACATCTGTGCCCAACCTTTGCCATAGAGCGCGAACGGTAGAAGGGTTGCGTCGCGTCCCGATTGAATCACGGGATCAAACTCATCGATCGCTTCGGAGTATCGTCCCTCGTCGCTGGCGAGTTGGCCGAGTTTGAAGCGAGCCTGGTCGGCGAGTTTCGATTCGGAATTCGTGGAGATCAGTTCTCGCCAAACGCCAACCGCTGCGTCACGGTTGCCGGCCTGCATCTGTGCTTCGCCGGCTAGCAAGAACGCCTCATCGCTGCGTGCCCACTTCGGATCCGCCTCGCGACTTTCGCGGAACGCTTCCGCAGCCGCAGCGGCGTCGCCGAGTTTCAACCGAGCCTGCCCGGATAACAGCAACGCCTCTGCACGTGAACTCGGATCGTCGATGGAGCTGAGTTCCTCGGCGAGCAGACTGACCACCTGCTTGGGCTGCCCGGCGGAGTTGTGCGCGGTCGCTCCTCGCAGAATCCACTGCACTCGCTGCGGGTTGTTTCGATACGCCGGATTGTCGATCAGACCTTGGTATCGCTTGGCCGCTTCATCCGCGTCGCCGGAAAGCAAACGTGCCTCGGCGGCAATGAAGGCAGCGTCCGCGGCCAACGGGCTGTCGGAATACCGGTTCCCAAAGTCGTCGGCGAGACGAATGGCTCGGTCATGTTCGCCGAGCTGCAGCGCGGTGAAGGCACCATTGTAAATCGCACGGGCCGCCAGAGGCGATGTCGGGTGGTTATTCGCGATTTCGACAAAGAGGGCGAGTGCGTCGGCGAGTTTATCATTCTGAAACGAAAGTGCTTCGGCCGCGTCGAGTCGCAGTGTCAGTGCATAGTCGCCTTCCGCTCCGACGTCCAACTGCGTCGATGCGACCGAGTACGCTTTCTCGGCGGCACGTTGCATCTCCGGTGAACCGGTTGGTGCCGCAGACGCTTTGGCCAATTCGATCCGTGCGAGCCAGTGTGCGGCCTCGGTCGACGCTTTCACGTCGTCACTGCCGAGCAGTTTGCGAAACCCATCTGCCGCCGCATCCATTTCGCCGGATTGATAACGGGTCTGAGCCGCCGCCAACGTTGCCGCGGTTGTGTACTGCGATTCGGGATACTGTTTGACCAAACGTTCGTATCGCTCGGCGGCTTCGTCGGCTTTCTTCAACCGGGCGAACGAGAACCCTTGCCGGAAAAGAGCATGCGCTCGATCAGCATCCGTGGCCAAATCGGTCGGATCGTCGATCACTTTTTGAAACATGCCGATCGCGCGATCATAACGTTTGGCAAAAAGATGGATGTCCCCGAGTCGCAACTGCACGTCGACCACGAGGTCCGACTCCACGCATGCCCGCAACAGTTGTTCGTAAGACTCCGCCGCCGCGTCTAGCTCGTCGATTTCTTCCTGAGCAATCCCACGGGCGTACAACGCGTCGCATCGCAGCGGTGACTTCTCGGCGCCATCCATCGCTAGCAACTTGCTGTAGTAGTCGATCGCTTGGCGAGGATCTCCCATCGTGTACGCCGCTTCGCCGCTGTAGAAGAACGCACGTTCGCGGTAGCGTGACTTCGGGTTCTCTTTGAGCAATTGCTTGTACGCGTTAAGCGATTCCTGCAGCAGGCCCTTGTCGATTTTATCGTCCCGGATCGCGGCGGCGTAAAAGCACCACCCGCGGTTGGAAAGACTCTCTTCGCGAAGTTCGTACTTCTTGTTTTGCAACGCCTGTCCGAACGCGCGGGCGGCTTCGATCAATTCCGGCGGATCCGACTGCATGTAGCAAACGCCGAGGTAGTGCGCGACCTTTGGGGCGAGTTTATGATCCGGGTAACGACTGAGGAACTGTTGCCAATTCTCGATCGCGAGATCCACCGCGCCGTTGGTTTGGAAGTTCGCCGCGTCCGCGTAAAGGGCCATCGCCGCGGGATCGGATTTTGCCCCGTCATCTTGTGCTCGCAACGTCGCCGGAACGCTCGCGAGGACGAGTATCGACATCATCAGCAGAGCAACGAAACGCGGTAGATCGATGCCACGACGGAGAATCAACATTCAAGATCAATTCGTTTGAGAGAAATCGACGTGCGAAGAACGCGAGCGACGGCGGTCGTACGCTACGCAAACCCATCGTGGGTTTCGCGAAAACGCGACACAGCCAACGGAAGTTTAGCAGCTTCCATCACCGGGCGTTTGCATCAATCGCGGACGCTCACGTAGGTCATTCGCAACGCGTGCAGGGCTTCGCCGAGCATCTTCGACTCGTTATCGGACAGATTGCCTTGCGTTTTGCTCGTCAACATTTCGAGCATATCGATCGAGTGCTTCGCCATCCGCTTGTCGACTTTCGTCTCCCCGTCGACGGGGCTGGGCATTTGGCCCAACGCACTCATCGCCTGCGTGAACAGCATCGAAATCAAAACCTCGAAACTCGGTGCCGGCAACGGCGGGCCGCTGTCGCCGGACGCACTCGGCGCTGGTGCGGACTCCGCGGCGTCCGTGTTTTCCGCTGGCGCACTCGCGGTTGAATCAGTGCCAGTCGTTTCAGTGCCAGTCGTTTCGGTGCCAGCCGTTTCACTCGCGGCGCTGCTGGTTACGGGAGCGTCCCCGTCGGTTGTCGTTCCTTGGGCGGCCGCCTCTTTTTCTTTGGCGACCTGCTCCTTCCAATCGGAGTCAACGATGATTTTTGGCGATTGCTGAGTCGTTTCGTTTTCTTCGTTCGGTTGGGTCATTCTAACTAGACGCTTCTGCTGCTTGGATTTCGATTTCGTCCGTAACACGCTTCTTTCGCCGCCGAATCGCCGCGTCGACAAAATCAACAAACAGCGGATGAGCGGCTAAGGGTTTACTCTTGAACTCGGGGTGGAACTGGGCCGCGACGAACCACGGATGCGATGGGATCTCGACGATCTCAATCAACCCACCGTCGGGGCTACGTCCTGAGAACTGCATGCCTGCTTTCTCAAACACGTCGCGGTATTCGTTGTTGAATTCATACCGGTGACGATGGCGTTCGGCGATCGCTTCGACGCCATAGGCGAGGTGTGCCCGCGAGTCCGGCGTCAATCGAGCGGGTTGGCTGCCCAAACGCATCGTGCCGCCCATCTGCGTCACGTTCTGTTGCTCGTCGAGCAAACAAATTACCGGGTAGGCAGTGTCCTTATCGAACTCGGTCGAGTGAGCACCGGCGAATTGCATCACGTTTCGAGCGTATTCGATCACGGCGAGTTGCATGCCGAGACAAATGCCAAAGAACGGGACGCCTTTCTTGCGAGCAAACTCGATCGCCTGCACCTTGCCTTCGACACCGCGTTCGCCAAACCCACCGGGTACCAAAATCCCGTGGTATCCCGAAAGCAATCGTTCGGCACCTTCGCGTTCGATGTCGCTGCTTTGAATCCGACCGATGCGGATTTGAGCATCGTGGTGCATGCCCGCGTGATCGATCGATTCGTAGATCGACTTGTACGCGTCCTTGTGCTCGGCGTATTTTCCGACGACCGCGATCGATAACTCGTGACGCGGGTTTCGCAAACGATGCAACAGGTCCGTCCACGGCGTCATGTCGAGATTCCCGGCGGAGAGGCCGAGTTTATCCACGACGAGTTCGTCCATCTTGTTATCGACCAACGACAACGGGACTTCGTAGATCGAGAAGTCTTTATCCTTCTCTTCGATCACCGCTTCGGTTTTCACGTTACAGAACAACGCGATCTTTTCACGGTCGTCGCGACTGATGCTGCGTTCGGATCGGCAAACCAAAATGTCGGGTTGGATCCCGATCTCGCGGAGTTGCCCGACCGAGTGCTGGGTCGGTTTCGTTTTCAATTCATCCGCGGCCTTCAAATACGGCACCAGCGTCAGGTGCATGTACAGGCAGTTCTCGCGTCCGACGTCCAAGGAAAATTGACGGATCGCTTCGAGAAACGGCAGGCTCTCGATGTCACCGACCGTACCGCCGATTTCGGTGATCACGACGTCGACGTCATCGCCGCCCATGCGTTTGATCACGCGTTTGATTTCGTTGGTGATGTGTGGAATCACCTGGACCGTTTTTCCGAGGAACTGGCCTTTGCGTTCCTTCTCGATCACCGACAGGTAAATTTGACCGGTGGTGTAATTGCAGTCGCGGTCGAGTTTTCCGGACGTGAACCGCTCGTAGTGACCGAGGTCGAGGTCGGTTTCCGATCCGTCGTCGAGGACGTACACCTCACCGTGTTGGTAAGGGCTCATCGTGCCCGGGTCGACGTTGATGTACGGGTCGAGTTTCTGCATTCGGACGCGGAGTCCGCGCCGCTCGAGCAGCATTCCGATCGAGGCGCTGGTCAGCCCCTTGCCGAGTGAACTAACAACGCCGCCGGTAACAAATATGTGTTTGGTCATGGATGATGATGATACCGGAGTGCGGAAAACGCGAAAGTCTCATTTTCCCCCATACCACACGCCCCGCAACCACTGGTGCCGTCGCAACCGTTGCAATACTTCTGGTGTGAAATCGGGCAGCCCGTCCGCGGCCACGTTTTTCGCGACCTGTTCGGGGTTCCGCATGCCGACGATCACGGTGCTGACCGCGGAATGAGACTGTGAGAATTTTATTGCCGCATCGGCGAGTGAATAGTCGTCGGACAAACCGAGTTCCTCCAGATCGGCGGCGATCTCGGCAACCCGCTCCGCCGTCCGATGCATCCGGTCGCCACCAAAGTAGGTGCTGCGGAAGTCGTCGGCCGGGAACTCGTGGTCGGCTGCGTATTTGCCGGTCAGTCCACCTTCATCGAGCGAAACGCGAACGATCACCCCGGTCCCGGTTTCCTCGGCAACGGGGAATAACTGAGCCGCCGGTTCTTGCTCGAACAGATTGAAGATCACCTGCACGACGTCGACCAACCCGTCACGCATCAATTGCACGACGCAGTTCTGGTCCTGTTCGGGCGTGCAAATCCCGATCTTGCGGATCTTGCCCTCTTCTCGCAGTTTCTGCAAAACCAGCAGCGGCTGCGGGTCGTCGTTCCATGCCCGCGTCCACGTGTGCAACTGCAACAAATCGAGGCAATCCGTTCGCAGGTTCCGCAAACGTTCCTCGACGTTCGACCGGATATAGGCCGCCGAATAACGATCCTGCCAACGACAATAAGGACTCGGTGGCCACGGTCCGGCCGAGGGTGGCGTTTTCGTCGCGACGTGAATCGTTTCGCGAGTTTGCGTTGGGACGTTGCCGAGCACGTCGGCGATCACATGC
The DNA here is from genome assembly GCA_043101355.1 of Rhodopirellula sp. JB044. Taxonomy (GTDB): domain Bacteria; phylum Planctomycetota; class Planctomycetia; order Pirellulales; family Pirellulaceae; genus Rhodopirellula. The sequence continues at coordinate 12,768 of JBICHZ010000426.1, read as the reverse complement.
TCGCTGCGTCCGTCGCCGTATCCGGGCGCGGTGTCGATGAAGTTCACCCCCGACTCGATCGCCTTTTCGAGCGCCGAAATCGACTCGGAATCGTTCTGCACGCCCCACTGTCCCCCCAACGCCCAGCCGCCAAACCCGAGCGTGGAAACTTCGAACCCGTCACGACCGAGACGATTCTGGGCGAGCGACGGGTTCGTTCGGGGAGCTGTCATGATGAATGGGCCGTGCGGGGATGGACGGGGCACGAAACCTTCCGAACGAGTCTTCTCTGTCGAGCAGTACCGGAGTCGTGAGTCCGCGCCGTGAACGTGTGTTTCGAATGAAATTGAGAGAGGGAAAGGCGAACCCGTTTAAAGATACCGCCCGCCGACCATCCTCTCCAGCGGTCGCGCCTCCCGTTTTTTGTCACGCACGCAGTCTCGATCGAGTGTCACCGCCGGTTCGATCAATTTGCCTCGTATCGAGAACGGTTTCCAGGTCGCGATTGCGGCTGCGCTGCGTTGTTATTGATGCCTCGTAATTGTTGCCTCGTCACCGCAGCCGCGCCGGGGCGCCTCCCGTTTTCACAGGATCCGCGAAATCGCGCGACTTGCGTTGCGTTAGACTGACGTCGGTGCGGACGATCTCCCTCATTCGCATCCGGACCAATTTCTCGGTGCGTTCCCCACCTTTTTTGCCCGACGTTGAATCTGCCTGCGATTTGGATGCCTCTCGCCATATCCGATTAGCCAGTACGCTCGCGTGGTTGCTGCTCGTCTGTGCTGGCCGATTGTCAATCGCCGCCGACTCATCGCTCGAACACGGACCGTACCGCGGCACGCCTCAACGACTACTCGAAGAACGTTTGGCGAAAATTGATAGAAGCCTGCAGTTGCTGGCACGGCCCAGCATGCGGAGCGGGGTTGGCGCGATCGGTTATCGTTCTACCGCCTCCGACAACCCGCACCAAACCGTCGACATCACCATCCGGCTCGCAGAGGAAGCCGCAATCGATCAAGTCGTCCTGGTTCCGGCGATCTGGCGTGACACAACGTTGGGCTTTCGCGCCGATGGCTTTCCGGTCGCGTTCAACATCAGCGTCGGATGCGACGATGACCAGGGGCACCGCGTCGCGAGCTTCACGTCCGACGATAATCTGTTGCCTCGCATCGCCCCCGTCGTTGTTGATATCGAGCCTCGGAATGCAACGTGGATTCGCATCGAAGCGACGCAGTTATCCCAACGTGCATGGGACAACCGCTACGTGCTGCAACTCTCGGAGATCCTTGTGTTCTCGGGTCGGGAAAACGTGGCGCTGCACCAACGCGTCGAATCCTCGTCAAGTGACGAGTGGGAACAAGGGCCACGCAAACGAAAATACCTCGTCGACGGATTCATGCCCTACCTCATGAACGGCGTCGGAGGCGAGCAAAGCACGGCGTTCGTCAGCCGCGTCGAAGGCGATGTCTTGCCGACTCTCTCGGTTGACTTAGGATCGACCTACGAAGTCGAACGGATATATTTTCATTCGACGGATCAGAGCGATACGATCCCGGCGAGTGCGCCCGAAGGATTTGGTTTCCCCGGACGAATCCTTGTCGAAGGATCACTTCACGAAGATTTCACCGACCCGGTGACGTTGCTTGACTATGTTCGCGAATCAGAATTCGACACGGGCCCCATTGTCATGCGTCACTGCGTGAAGACGTCCTGTCGCTACGTGCGAATGAAGCTCGAGAATTTGCCGACCCATCGAGGCTACAATCAGGAGACCGAAATCGTCGGATTCGCAGAGATTGAAATTTTCAGCGACGGTATCAACGTTGCGATCGGTCGTACATTCGACGCCAACTTTCGCGTGTTCGGGTTCAATCGTTCGCTTCCGTCATTGACTGACGGAAACAACATCTACGGACAGATCATCGCTATCAAACAATGGATGCATGAACTCTCAACGCGGCATGAATTCGAATCTGAGCGACCGCTCATCATCGCAGAACTGAACCGTCGCTACGATCAACAGTCGACCGTGATCCGCCGATTGACATGGCTCGTCGGAATGCTACTGCTCGGAACGATTGCCGCACTCATTATCGGACACACTCGGCGTCAACGGGCGATCAACAAAACACGTGAACAGATCGCCGCTGACCTTCACGACGAACTCGGTGCGAACCTACACGCACTCAGTCTGTTGGCCGACATCGCTCACGTGAACCGAGGCTCGCCGGACAAACTCGCTGACCTGTTGCAACGCATCCGCGCGCTTTCGCAGCGGAGCGGCACGTCGGCTCGCTATTGCTCGAACCTGATCGAATCGAAAGGCCTTTTTGAGAACCTTGTGCACGACATGCGGCGAACGTCGCAAAGGATGATGGCCGACCTCGAACATGAACTTACTATCACCGGCGAAGAACACCTGGACTTGCTTTCACACCGCAGCCGGATCGATCTCTTTCTGTTTTACAAAGAGTGCCTGGCCAACATTCTGCAACACTCCAACGCAACCCGAGCGTCGACCAAGTTGGATGCGGGGCCGTGCGAGGTCCGTTTGATCGTGACGGACAACGGCTGTGGAATCGTCGATCAGATCGGCGAACGGGTTCCCAAGTCGCTCGGTCGCCGTGCCCGAATGTTGGGCGCTCAGGTCACCGCAGAGAACCCCCCGGACGAAGGCACACGAATCATGCTGACGTTACGACAAAGCCGCATCTCGCGATGGCGATCGAGAAGAGAAGCAACATGAAAACAGTTGACCTGATGTTGATCGAAGACAATCCGGAATATCGCGAGGTGATTCGCATCGCTCTGGCGGACCATCCGGAATTTCGTCTCGCGTGCCAGTATGGGACGGCAGAGATCGCGCTGCGCGAACTTAAGAACTCCGGTTCGTCGCTCCCTGATCTGATTCTTCTCGACCTTCGGTTGCCTGGCATCGACGGTCTGACCGCTCTCGAAAAGATCCTAACGGTGGCGCCGGATATGAAAGTGATCGTTTTGACGCAATCGGATCTTCCACATGACGTCGTGCGCGCCCTTTCGCTCGGTGCGGCTGGATATCTTTTGAAGACCGCGACCCTCGAGGAGATCACCGAAGGCATCGCTGCAGTCATGCGTGGTGATGCGACGATCGATCGGTCCGTCGCAAAACACTTGCTCGACGCGCTTCGCAAGAAACATCAAAGGGCCGATCCGGCTGAGCTTCTCACTCATCGCGAGTTGGAAGTGCTCGGGCTGCTCGCCGAAGGGTTGGTTAAGAAAGAAATCGCCAACGAACTCGGTATCCGCTACGCAACCGTCGATACCCACATCACGCACATCTACGAAAAGCTCGGCGTGAGTAACGCGCCCGGCGCCGTTCACCGAGCCCACCGTCTCGGGCTGCTGACTCCCGGCGAGTGAATCGTCTTTTCTTAAACGTGTCGTGACAAGCTTCCCTACTCCGGCTGCGCACCAATGCCCACTGTCGGTCTGCTGCGAACGCAGCCTCTGCAGAAAAACGCTCGATATCATGTGAACGCCTGAGGGACTTGCCGCCCCCTTTGCGTCTATCATTGCACCACTACAACGCCACTGCGGGCAGCGACGGGCCTTTGCCCGTGTTGCCCTAATTGCCATCGCGGTGGGTTTAATTGTCATCGCAGTGGGGTGAGGTGCAGCCAAACATCGGGCTGTCGCTGACAACGTTTCTGTCTTTCTTCTCAAAGGGTGTTTTCAAATGCGTCACCAAAAACGCGAACCAGGCGGCTTCACACTGGTGGAACTGCTGGTAGTCATCGCAATTATCGGAGTCCTCGTTGGACTGTTACTACCGGCCGTTCAAGCCGCTCGCGAGGCAGCTCGCCGGATGAGTTGCAGCAACAATTTCAAACAGATCGGTTTGGCCATCCACAACTATCACTCGGCCTACCGGCAACTGCCTACTCACGGTTCGGGAACGATGCCGTTGCTGCTGCCACCGGGCAACGTCGCCAACGGACCGTCGGCGGTTTGGCGGAGCTCAACGATCGCGAGTCGCGAGAGCCTCAGCATGCTCGTTGGTATCCTTCCGTTCATCGAACAACAGGCAACGTGGGAAAAGATCAGCAACCCGAGTTCAGAACGAACCGACGGCAACCTGAGTGCCGCGATCGGAACCATCGCCAATCCATGGAACCCGATGGGACCAACGCCGCAGGACATCAACTACGTCCCATGGGCGACCGAGATCGTCGCGTTCCGCTGCCCGAGTGATCCGGGATTCGGATTGCCCGCACTCGGCCGAACCAACTACGCCGCATGCATCGGTGATTCCGCGGTGCAGTCCGACTACGGCCCCTACTCCAACACGTCGCCCTTCGACCGCACGGCTGCCGAAGACGCCCGCGCGGCATGTCGAGGGTTCTTCATGCCGCGTCAAAAGACCAACTTTCGCGACTGCCTCGACGGTTTGTCGAACACGATCGCCATGGGTGAGATCGCGACCGACCTCGGTGACGAAGACGTCCGTACGAAAGTCCCCAACGTTTCCGGCGCGCCACACATTAACCACATCCGACAAAACCCGAGCTACTGTTTCGACAACGGTTTGATTGATCCCGAACGTCCACGCTTTTGGGCACCGGGCAACACAGGGAACACGTCGATCGCGGGACGGGGTTTTCGTTGGGCATCGCACATGCCGTTCTACGGTTCGGTGATGACCATCCTGCCACCCAACCGCGAAGTCTGCATTCAGTCCAACGGCTACAATACCCGTTGCATTGCCGGCGTCTCGAGCCGGCACCAAGGCGGTGCCCATGTCTTGATGGGAGACGGCGCGGTGCGGTTCGTTACCGACTCGATCGAAGCCGGCGACTCGCGTGCCGGAATGGTCTTCAACATCAGTTGGGCCGCGCAGCGTCCGGGCATCGCGAGCCCATACGGTTTGTGGGGAAGCCTCGGGACACGTGCCGCGAAAGAGATCATCGACGCGGAATTCTAACGTGTCCCAGTTTTGAAACGCTCCGTGTCTGTCGCGATGTCCGCCACGTTGACATCCGGCAGACACCCTTTCATCAAACAACTTCTACGGTCTACCTACCGAAAGGAACCTCAACATGAAGTCGATTTCACTTTCCGCCATCGTTATAGCGGCTCTCTTTGCGACCGGATGCGGCGAAGAGCAAAACCGATCGGTCGTTGACCTCGGCGACAAGGAAGCCATCGCGTCCTACGAAGAAGCCATCCGGGACGCAGAACGCGCGATGGAAGCTTCCGAAGCCAACCCGGCTCCCGAAGTCACGCCAAACGACTGAGCCAACCACGATCGCGGCTCCCTGTGTCGTCACACTGTCACAAATGCGTCAATACTGTTGACGCAGGACCTGGCAAAACGTTCGGTATCTTTCCGATCGCCGCAACGTGGATCACGAGGGTGTGGTGTATTTCAAACCGATGATTCCGACGATGATCAGCAGCACGAACAGAAACCGAATCGGACTCGCCGATTCGCCAAACAACGCAATGCCGAGCAACACCGTGCCGACCGTCCCGATCCCGACCCAAACCCCATAAGCGGTTCCGACCGGTAGAGTTTTTACGGCGATGCCCAGCATCGTCATGCTGATCACCATTGCCGTGACGGTCAGCAACGTTGGAACAACCCGGGTGAATCCGTCGGTGTACTTCAACCCAATCGCCCAACCGATTTCAAATAGTCCGGCGATTACCAAAACCAGCCATGCCATCGACAGTCTCGTTTCTCATAGGCAGGGTCGTCCCTGAATGGATCGTGGAGCGGTGAGGTCGTCCTCACTTCCGTCATGTCAGACGTCGCGACCGCAAAAACGGCACAGTCTTCTCTTGCACCTTCTCGGCCACGCGACGGGAATACCATACGTTAGCAACGTATTGAATTTCGACAACGGCTTGACGACCACCACGAACACCCGGTTCCGCGTCGGCATATTCGCTCCCCGCAGAGCATTCGAACAGATTTCGCGATCAAGATCACACGATTGATGCTGCGGCGGGCCTAAGTCACTGCCCAACAAACGCAGCACGGTCTCTATAGGCTTTGCAGTGGTTTTTTCTCACACATTGCTCGCCGCGCTGAGTTGTTTTCACGCTTCGCTTTCGACTATGTTGAACGAGTGTTAAATGGGAATGGCGTGACGCCTGCGTGGCGAAACGGTCGTCATTCATCGAGCCTAAACTACGCTGCATGATCAGCGTTCGTCTCGATCGAGTCACCGTTCAACGCCCCCGCCCCCCGCCGACACCTCCTGCCTATTCACTGATGCGTTCCGACGCTTCAGAGTCCTGCCCCCGACGACGGTTTCGACAGCCGTATCAATCGCCCACGCTTTGCTTCGCTCGACGAGATTTATGTGCCAACGATCTATGAAAGAACATCTTGTCCCCTTTCTTTGTTGCCTGGTAATCGGTCTCGCGGTGATTCCTGGCGTTACGTGGGCAAACGAGAGCGACGCCACGACGGTCGTTTCACAAACGACCGAAATCCGCTTCAACCGCGACATCCGTCCAATCCTTTCGGATAAATGCTTCGCCTGCCACGGTCCTGATGCCGACAACGCGGCCGGCGGTTTGCGACTGGACAACGAAGAGGACGCGATCGACTTCGGTGCAATCACGCCCGGCGACCCCGACGACAGCGAATTGGTTAACCGAATTCTCTCGGATGACGAAGACCTGTTGATGCCCCCGGTTGATGCTCACAAACCCCTAACCGCCCAGGAACGTGAAACCCTGATTCGCTGGATCGCCCAAGGCGCGCAGTACGAACCACACTGGGCCTACGCACCGTTGCAATCCAGCGTCGATCGGAAGACCGATCAATGGATCGATCAGTTGATTCAGCGAAAATGGCACGAAGAGGGAGTCACCCCCGCACCACCGGCCGACCGGATCACGCTGATCCGCCGGCTGAGCATGGACTTAACGGGCATCCCGCCAACGATCGAAGAAGTCGACGCGTTCGTGAACGATGATTCACCGCAGGCGTACGAAAACCTGATCGATCGTTTGCTGTCGTCGCCTCGATACGGTGAACGCATGGCCGCGTATTGGCTCGACCTCGTGCGGTATGCCGACACTGTGGGATATCACGGCGATCAGAACATCTCGCAGTGGCCGTATCGCGATTACGTGATCAACGCCTTTCATGACAACATGCCCTATGACCAATTCATACGTGAACAACTCGCCGGTGACCTGCTGCCTTCACCGACAACGAATCAACTGATCGCATCCGGCTACAACCGTCTGAACCAAACGACCGAAGAAGGTGGCGCGCAGGCCAAGGAATACCTCGCGATTTACTTCGCCGATCGCGTCCGCAACGCCTCGCAGGTCTTCATGGGTTCAACGTTTGGTTGCGCCCAGTGCCATGACCACAAGTACGATCCGTTCACGGCAAAGGACTTCTACGCGTTCGGAGCCTTCTTCGCCGACATCGAAGAACGCGGCGTGTACTCCGCTCGGTCACGTCCACCGCTGCTCAAACTGCCGACCGAAGAACAATCGAAACAGATCGCGAGCCTGAAGAACGCGATCAGCGACGCGAAACAGCAGCGCGATCAATTCCAACAAAAACTCATTACCGAACTCGATCATTGGACACCGCCGACTGAGATCGGTGTCGACCGAGTTTGGGTCGACGACAACCAGCGTCCCAAACGCACGCACCGAGGCGAATGGCGATACGTGTCTTCCGAGTCCGATCCGATTCAATCCGGTACTGCCTCTCGTTTTCAAACCAACTCGGCACTGGTGCAGCATTTTGTCGAGAACGCGGCGGACCGGATCACAGTGTCACCCAACACCCACTTCTTCGCGTGGGTTTATCTGGATCCGGAAAATCCACCCAAGGCGATCATGCTGCAGTACAACGATTCCAAAGGATGGGCGCACCGAGCGGTCTGGGGCAGCGATGACATTGTCTACGGACGCAACGATGAAGATTGGGAAGGCTACCGTCGCATGGGGGCGTTGCCGCCGATCGGACAATGGGTGCGGTTGCAGGTGGACGCCACCGACGTGGGGTTGTCGCCGCAGGACACCGCGAAATCCAAACCAAAAACCACTACCGTCAACGGGATGGCCTTCACGCAGTTCGGTGGCGCGGCATGGTGGGACGAAGCCGGATGGAACGAACGCACTCCGGACGCCGTGATCAGCGCGTGGCAAACGCCCAAAGCCGAACGCTCTGACGAACAAACCAAAAATCTCGAAACGTACTATCTCTCGCTTTCCACACCGCTCCAAGAGAAGAACTCTCGAATCGCTCAACTGGAAAACGAACTCGCCAAAGTCGAACGGGAGGTCCCCACCACGGTGGTCAGCAAGTCTGTGAAACCACGCACAATCCGCATCCTCCCACGTGGAAATTGGATGGACGACAGCGGTGAAATCGTTGATCCCGCCGTGCCCGAGTTCCTCGGTTCGCTCGATACCGAACAACGCCGTGCCACACGACTCGACCTGGCACAATGGCTCTGCCAAGAAGACAACCCGTTGACCGCTCGAACGATGGTCAACCGTTTATGGAGCCTCATGTTTGGTCGCGGGATTTGTACCAGCGTCGACGACTTCGGCGGTCAAGGCACCTATCCCTCCAATCCCGATCTGCTGGACGCGTTGGCGATCGAGTTCATCCAATCGGGATGGGACGTCAAACACATCATCAAGACGATCGCGTTGAGCGAAACGTATCAACGAAGCTCTCGTTCGACGGCGTAACTCGACCAACGCGATCCATACAATGACCTATTCGCGCGGCAAGGTCGCTTCCGAATCGATGCCGAATACGTCCGCGACACCGCGCTCGCGGTCAGCGGTTTGTTAGTCGAAAAGGTGGGCGGTCCGAGCGTTCGGCCGTACCAACCCGAAGGCTACTACGCACAGTTGAACTTCCCCAAACGCAAATACACCGCCGACAACAACGACTCCCAATACCGACGCGGCGTTTACACGCATTGGCAACGCACGTTCCTGCACCCGATGCTCAAAGCGTTCGATGCACCGAGTCGTGAAGAATGCACGGCACAACGTGCCCGCAGCAGCACACCACTACAATCGCTCACGCTGCTCAACGATCCGAGTTTTGTCGAAGCCGCACGTGTGTACGCGACTCGCGTGTTAACCGAATCGACCGGTGACACGGACGAACGTATTCGATGGGCGTATCGAAACGCGATCTCTCACGCACCCGACGATGAAACCGTCGAGCTGCTCGCCGAACTCTACGACAACCATCTCGCTCACTACGAGGACTCACCCGAATCGGCGAAACGTTTGATCGTGATCGGAAACACGCCGCCCCCCGATTACGTCGAGCCGGCGGAGTTGGCGGCCTGGACCAGTGTCACGCGAACAATCTTCAACCTGCATGAAACGATGATGCGTTATTGAGACGTCGTCGAACCGTTCTACTTCCCACACATCGCATTCATCTGTCACGCAACTTTCGATCTGTCATGAACCACTCAAACCACCCGCATGCCAACCTCGAGTTAACCCGGCGAACCTTTCTGCGTCGAACCGGAATCGGATCGGCCGCGCTGGCGAGCCTTTTGCACCCGGAGTGGGTCGGAAACGCCATGGCGAGCCAAGCGAGCGGCCAAGTGGGCGGCCACGCGGGAGCTTCTGAACTGCCGCATCATCCGCCACGAATCAAACGCGTCATCCATCTTTGCATGGCGGGCGGACCCAGCCACCTGGAAACGTTCGACTACAAACCGACGCTCGAGAAGCTCGACGGCAAACCCATGCCCGCCTCGGTTACCGCCGGTCAACCGATCGCGCAGCTCCAAGGCAAAGAACTCAAGGTTATGGGGCCGCAGCACCCGTTTCAACCGCGCGGCGAAAGCGGATTGATGATGTCGGATGTTTTCGAGCACATGTCGCATCTCGCGGATGACATGTGCGTTGTTCGTTCGATGTATACCGAACAAATCAATCACGACCCGGCACATACGTTTTTCAACACCGGAACCGTGATCAGTGGCCGGCCTTCGATGGGTGCCTGGGTGCTGTACGGGCTCGGTGCCGAGACCGAAAACCTGCCCGGCTACATCGTGCTGACCAGCGAAGGAGGCGGCCAAAGCCAGCCGATCAGTTCACGGCAGTGGCACTCCGGTTTCCTGCCGAGTCAATATCAAGGCGTTCAAATGCACTCGACCGGCAGTCCTGTGCACTACGTTCGCAACCCCGACGGAGTCACTCGGGAGCAACAACGCGAAATTATCGACACGGTTTCCAAGATCAACCAACGACGGCACAGCGAACTGCGTGATCGTGAAATCGCTTCGAAACTCTCGTCCTACGAACTCGCCTTCCGCATGCAAGCATCGGTGCCGGAACTGACCGACATGTCTGACGAACCGGCTAACGTGATCGACATGTACGGATGCACGCCCGGCGACGGATCGTTCGGTAGCAATTGTTTGCTCGCACGCAGGCTCGCTGAACGTGGCGTTCGCTTCATCCAGTTGTACCACCGCGGATGGGACCATCACGGCGGCGTCAAAAAAGGTGTTGCGAAAACAGCCAAGCTGGTCGATCAGGGAACAGCGGCGTTGATTAAAGATCTCAAGCAACGCGACATGCTCAAGGACACGCTCATCATTTGGGGCGGTGAGTTCGGCCGAACTCCGATGGCACAAGGCGATGGCCGCGACCACCACATCAAAGGATTCACGACCGTCATGATCGGCGGCGGTGTGAAAGCAGGAACCACGTACGGAGCAACCGACGTGGTCGGCTACAACTCGGTCGAAAACAAAGTCCACGTCCGCGATTTTCACGCCACGATGCTGCACATGCTCGGAATCGACCACCATCGTTTCACCTACAAATTCCAGGGCCTCGACTTCCGCCTCACCGGCGTCGAAGAAGCACACGTGGTGAAGGGCATCCTGTCGTAGACAGAGAAAGACACGCAAACTCGATACGAATTCGATCGTTCTGTGTCCACCTGCAAACGTTCCAGCAAACCAACCTCAAACAATCCAGAAAACTTTTCAACTTTCTTGAATCCGATTTCCGCTGCTTCGCGAATACGTTTTCGACTCGGCCAGTCCCTCCGTTCATTCGAACGCAGGAAACGACTTTTGAATCGAAACTCAAACGAAGCACAGGAAACATGAACACTCTCAAACGCTACTGCCTCTCCGCAGCAATCGCCGCCATTTCCGTCGTCAATGCTCAGGCAGCAGACATCGTCGACACCGCCGTCGGTGCCGGATCTTTCCAAACGCTCGTCGCTGCCGCTAAGGCCGCCGGTTTGGTCGACACGCTCAAGAGCGATGGTCCTCTGACCGTTTTTGCACCGACCGATGACGCGTTCGCGAAACTCCCCGAGGGCACCGTTGAAACGCTCCTCAAACCTGAGAACAAAGCGAAACTCGCTGCGATTCTGACTTATCACGTTGTGCCCGGCAAAGTGATGGCATCGGACGTCGTCAACGTTATTGGTGCGAAGACGGTCCAAGGCCAACAGGTGGATGTCAAAGTCGACGGTTCGAACGTGATGATCGACAACGCCAACGTTGTCAAAACGGATATCGAGTGTGACAACGGTGTGATCCACGTCATCGATTCGGTGATCCTGCCCGCCGACAAGAGTGTCGTTGAAACCGCCGTGGCCGCGGGATCTTTCAAAACCCTCGTCGCTGCGGTGAAGGCCGCCGGATTGGTCGAAACACTCTCAGGCGACGGCCCGTTTACTGTCTTCGCACCGACTGACGAAGCGTTCGCGAAGTTGCCCGAGGGTACCGTTGAGAATTTGCTGAAGCCCGAGAACAAGCAAAAGCTCATTGACATCTTGACCTACCACGTCGTCTCGGGACGCGTTTACTCGAGCGATGCGGTTGCCGCCAAGATGGCGAAGTCGCTGCAGGGTTCGACGTTGACGGTCAATGTCTCCGATTCCGGAGCGATGATCAACGACGCCGGTCTCGTGAAGACCGACATCGACGCAACCAACGGCGTGATTCACGTGATCGATTCGGTGTTGTTGCCGCCTGCGAAAGGTGCCAACGCGCAGCAGGTGATCCACGGTGCGATTGCTCAAGGTTCGCAGTTGTTCAACGCCGGTCACCACGAGGCCTGTGCGAACCTGTATAGTCAAACAATGCATCAACTGATGGAAGCCGATCTGGACCCATCGTTGCGTCATCACTTGACCAGCGTGATGCAGACCGCGAACTCGCAACACTGCCCAACGACCCGTGCCTGGACGCTTCGTCACGGCATGGACCAAATGTACTCGCAGTTGGCAACCAAGTAGAGTTCTACGTTCTTGGATTGTCAGGTCTCTTCGGAAACACACTTGTGACAAACTCGGTATTGACCCGCATTGCTGCTGGTGATCGTTCGGCGGTCGATGATTGTCTCGATCGCTACGGTGGCCTCATCTGGTCGTTGGCAAAACGCTGGATCGGCAATGCGGATGATGCCGAGGACGCCGTCCAAGAGATCTTTGTAGAATTGTGGCAGCAAGCCGGACGTTTTGATCCGGCGGTTGGCGCCGAAGCAACCTTCGTCGCGATGATTGCACGTCGACGGTTGATCGATCGCAAAAGAAAACAAGGCAGGTTACCGGCGATGGAACCGATCATTCCGGAAACGGTCGATGCTAGCGTCTCGTGCGACGTGGATGATCAGTTGATCCGGGGCGAAGAAACCGCTCAAGCAAGAGAATGCCTCGAGAAGCTGTCTTCGACACAGCAGAAAGTACTGAAGCTTTCAGTCCACCATGGTGCTTCCCATTCGGTGATCGCCGGTAAGCTGTCGCTGCCATTGGGC
>JBICHZ010000425.1:0-9149 GCA_043101355.1 Rhodopirellula sp. JB044 | reverse complement strand
CGATTTCAACCGCGCGGCAACTCTCGGGTCGCGCGTCACGACGGCGCCGCCGTTTCCCGCCGACAGCAGTTTGCTGCCTCCGAAACTGTAGGCGACGACATCGGCGAGCGCTCCGACGGGAACAAAGCCAGCGTCCGTCTCCTGGCTACCTTCGGGAGAGTCACTTCCATTGCCCGTGTTGCTGCGCCAACCGGCACCGGGGACTTGGCATGCGTCCTCGATCAAATGCCATCCGCGTTCATCGCAAATTTTTCGAATCGACAGCACGTCGGCCAGTTCACCATAAAGATGCGAAACAATGACGGCCCGGACCGAGTCCGATTGAATCTGCTCGAGCGAGGCGGGATCGATCGTGACGCCGTTCGCTCGCACATCAACCAGAACCGGTTTGCCGCCGAGCAACTCAATCGTGCGAAAGTTGCCGGGATAGTCGTATGCCGCAACGATCACCTCGTCGCCTGGTTTGACACCGACGCCTCGCAGTGAAAGTTCGACGGCCGCCGAACCGCTCGAACACAGTCGCACGTTGACGTCGCGTTGAATGCGATCGGCATACCGGTGCCAAGGTGACGCATCGTCCGTGGCCCACCGATCATTGACTCGGCAGAGGTTTGCGAATTGTTCGGCGCACCGCGAATGCAGTTCGGTGTGGTAGCTGCCCCATTCGCCTGCATCCCAGGTACGCTGGAGCGATTGAAAGACCGCCGGATCGTTAGGCGGCCACACCGGCCAACCGAGATCATCCAAGGAAAGCTGACTGGGGACTTCGCCGCTCACAGTCCTGTCATCTGGTCGATACCGAACATCACGTTCATGTTTTGGATCGCCGCTCCGCTGGCACCTTTGGAAAGGTTATCGATGGCACAAACAATGATCACCCGGCCGGGCTGATCGCCGCTGCCCGAAACGCGGACCGTCATCTGGACATGATTCGTCATCGCAACGTGCTTCGTTGCCGGAAGGTGATCGACGACATGCACGAACGGATGGTCGCGGTACGTGTCACGCAGTTTATCCATCAATCGCGATGCAACACCTTCGACGGTATCGTTGTCCTGCAGCACCGGTCGAGCGTAGATGGTCGACAAAATTCCGCGGTCCATCGGTGTCAGGTGCGGGGTGAACAGAACGTTGACTGTTTTATCCGCGATGCGATGAATCAGATCCTGCATCTCCGGGCCGTGACGATGAGAGGCGATGGCGTAAGCGGCAATCGACTCGTTCGCTTCACAGTACAGGGTGCCGAGTTTCGGTGAACGGCCCGCGCCACTGACACCGCTCTTAGAATCAACGATAATGTCGTCCGCTTCAATCAGCCCGGCTTTGACGAGCGGCGCCAACGGCATGATGGCCGACGTCGGATAGCAGCCGGGGTTGGCGACCACATCGGCGCCGGCGATTTCATCGCCGAAGAATTCTGGCATGCCGTACACGACGTTGCCCACGCGTTCGGGCCACGGGTGAGTCACGCCGTACCACTTTTCGTAAAGCGGTACGGACGAGAGTCGAAAGTCCGCGCTGAAATCGATCACACGGATGCCCGCCAACGCCAAGTCGCGGACGCTTTCGGCCGACGCCCCGTGTGGCAGGCAACACATCGCCACGTCTGCGTTCTCGGCAATCGTCTTCGGATCGAATGGTTGCAACGCGATGTCACATCGACCGGCCAGAGAAGGGTGGATTTCCGAAAGCGGCTTCCCTTCGTCCGACCGACTGGTCGCAATGGTCAGCTCCGCTTTTTCGTGCGACAGAAGAATCCGAGCGACTTCGAGGGCGGTGTATCCAGTCGAACCGATCAGGGCAACGCGAATCATGTTGGAGAGGTTCTCTTGCAAAGAGGGTGGGCTCAAAAGACAAATCGTAACCGATGACCTGCAATCTTTCGATCGGTCCGAATTTCAACGCGATGCGTTAGAAAAAATGGATGCTACCGGGATAGTCCCACGGCCGACCGTCATTGGCCTTGATCGCACCAACTGCCGGATAGAGTAGCGACAAAATCGCGAGGAACATGAATCCAAAGAAGCCCACAATTACGAACAGGAGCAAGACGCAAATCAGCGAATAGATCAGCGAGGAGAGCAACCAGTTCGCGACAATTCGGCCGTGGATGTCAACTTCGGGGATGTCGTCTTTTTTGAGCTGCCAGATCAAAATCGGCACGGCGAATCCGAGCACCGGGAACGCAAATCCCAAGTACTGTGACAGGTGCAACAGCATCGCCATTTGGTTTGCCGACGCACTCGGCATGGCGAAACGATGGGGTTCTCCGGCGAGCACACGAGCCTTGGCTTCCTGGAACTCCGTTTCGCTCAATTCGCCGCGATCGCGGAGTTCGGTTAATCGCTGAATTTCGTAGGCAACGCTCATGATTGAATCGCTCGCATTAGGAATGGGACTGATAATGTCCAAGAGGCGACGATGCTCCTCCGATTATCGTGTTCAGATCAAACAGTGCCAAGGACAGGCACCGCGAAAGCACAGCTTGGGAACGGACAATTCCAGCCAGCCACGCGTCAAATTCACCCCAGCCACGCCGATCGGTGAGTCGGTTTTCGAACGGGGCACTCCTATTGGCCTATTTTGGAAAGAACCGAGGCGCGCTGCCACAAAAAAGTTCGTCGTCCCACGGACCGTCCGAACCAATCGGAACCTGAAAAACGAAACCGCGTGTCAGGGAGGCCGGAACGTCGATCTTGGGTACACTCATGATCTGTGCGCAGCGCGTCGGTTTGGTGCGCTGTGTTGCCTCACCTGACGGAACTCGCATCGATGAATCCATCCTCCGAAGCTCGCCCGACCTCATCTGATTGGACCCAACTCGCCGGCGCGATCGCGGGCGAGTTGCACACGGGTGACCTGATGCGGCGAATCTACTCGACCGACGCTTCGGCGTATCAGGAAATGCCCTCCGCGGTCGCGATCCCCAAATCCGACCAAGACATCGCCACGTTGATCGGGTTCGCAAAGAAGCATCGGATTGGATTGATACCACGCACCGCGGGAACGTCGTTGGCCGGACAGGTTGTCGGTGGCGGTATCGTTGTGGACGTGTCGCGGCACTTCACTCGGATTCTCGAGGTGAATACAGATGAGGGTTGGGTGCGAGTGCAGCCCGGCGTCATTCGCAACGAACTCAACGCGCACCTCGAGCCGTTCGGGTTTTGGTTCGCCCCCGAAACATCCACGCAAAACCGCGCCATGATCGGTGGCATGGTCGGCAACAACTCGTGCGGCAGCAACAGCATCAAATTCGGCAGCACGCGGGATCATCTTCTCGCGGTCAGTGGATTTTTGTCCGACGGCAGCAAGGTCGAGTTCTCCGAGATGACGACGAGCCGTTTCGCGGAAAAATGCGAAAACCAATCGACACTCGAAGGACGGCTCTATCATCACACGCGCGACCGGCTGAGTGACTCCGCCGTGCGAGAGGAGATCACTCGAGAGTTCCCCAAGTCCTCGATCCGCCGACGAAACACTGGCTACGCGTTGGATCTGCTGATGGACGCCGACGTGTTTGGTCAGTCTCAAGACACAGACAGCAACAAAGACAGTTCGTTGAGTGCTGATGCACGCGCTAACGAGGCAAGCGGAACCACCGCGAAACCGTTCAACTTCTGTCGTTTGATCGCCGGCAGTGAGGGGACTCTGTTCTTTGCAACGGAGATCAAACTGCGGATCCTTCCGCTGCGTCCGCCATGCTCAGGGTTGATGTGTGTTCACTTTCGCAGTGTCGAAGAAGCACTCAGTGCAACGTTGATCGCTGTTCAACATGATATTGACGCGTGCGAGTTGATCGACGAGGTGATTCTGAACTGCACGCGGCGGAGCATCGAACATCGTCAGAATCGTTTCTTCATCGAGGGCGATCCCGCTGCAATTCTCGTAACCGAAGTCCGCGGCCAGACGGAGGATGAGGTCCGAGTGACCACCGATCGGATCGCCGATGAGATGAAAGCCGCGGGACTAGGCTATCACTTCCCGGTTCTCTTTGGCGATCAAGGCAACCGAGTTTGGGATCTTCGAAAAGCAGGATTGGGACTGCTCGGAAACATCCCTGGTGACGAGAAGACGGTCCCCGTGATCGAAGACACTGCGGTCGATGTCCGCGATCTGCCTGCCTACATCGCAGAAGTAAATGCTTGTTTGCGGAAACAGTTTGGTCTGGAATGCGTGCAATACGCGCATGCGGGATCCGGCGAGATTCACCTGAGGCCGATCATCAATCTCAAGACAGCCGAAGGCAAACTGCTCTTTCGTCAGGTGGCGTCGGAAGTCGCCGCGATCGTCAAGAAATATCGCGGATCATTGTCGGGCGAACACGGTGATGGGAGACTGCGGGGCGAGTTTCTTAGACAGATGATTGGCGAGCAAAACTATTCGCTCGTACGTGAGTTCAAAAGAGTCTGGGATCCGGACGGCATCTTCAATCCGGGAAAGATTGTTGACACCCCGTCGATGAATACTTCGTTGCGATACGAGCCCGGGCAGAAGACCGAGGAATCGATCGAGACCGTGTTCGACTTTTCCGCCAACCAGGGACTTTTGCGCGCTGCCGAAATGTGTAACGGGTCGGGCGATTGTCGCAAGACACACCTGACCGGCGGTGTGATGTGCCCGAGTTACATGGCCACGCGGAATGAAAAAGACGCCACGCGGGCGAGAGCCAATACTCTGCGGCAAATTCTGACCACGTCGCAAAAGCTGAATCCGTTCGACAGCGAGGAGATCAAGGAGGTGATGGACCTCTGCCTTTCGTGCAAGGGGTGCCAGTCGGAATGTCCGTCGACGGTGGACATGGGCAAGATGAAAGCCGAGTTCCTGCAACATTACTATGATGCCAACGGTGTTCCGCGCCGCGCACAGATGGTCGCGAACTTCGTCAAAATTCAATCGCTGCTCGGCATGGCTCCGGCGGTCGTGAACGGTTTCATGAGCGTGCCGCTGATCCGCCGAACGGTGAACCGACTCCTCGGTTTTCACCCCAAACGCAGCATTCCCAAAGTGGCTCGGCAAACGTTTCGCAGGTGGTTTGAGCGGCGAGAGCAAAAGTTTCCCGGGGCGGGAAGCAACAGACGCCGCGTTCACATTTTCGCGGATGAATTTACCGACCACGTTGAACCGGAAATTGGTATCGCCTTGGTGCGGTTGGCCGAAACGCTCGGCTATGAAGTGAGCCTTCCCGATCATGTCGAAAGCGGCCGCAGTTCGTTGTCGAAAGGGTTGTTGCGCGACGCGAAGGAGATCGCGAGAAAGAACGTCGAGATGTTGATGGATGTTGTTACGGAGGATGCGCCGCTGATCGGAATCGAACCGTCCGCGATCCTCTCCTTCCGCGATGAGTATCCGCAGTTGGTAGGCGACGATCTCAAAGAGCGAGCTGAATTGCTCGCGACTCGCTGTTTGCTGTTTGATGAATGGTTGGAACAGGAGATGGACTCCGGTCGTGTCACATCCGACGCGTTCGATCACACGCCGCGCACCATTTTGGTGCACGGTCACTGTCACCAAAAAACGCTCTCGAGCTTGCAACCAACGATGCGGGTTCTTGAGTTGCCTTCGCAGACGACCGCGTCGCAGATCCGGAGCGGGTGCTGCGGGATGGCAGGGGCGTTCGGATACGAGCGAGAACACTACGGTGTCTCGATGCAAATCGGAGAGCTAGTTTTGCTGCCGGCGGTACGCGAGGCAGATACCGACACGTTGATCGCGGCAGCGGGGACATCGTGCCGGCATCAGATTCTCGACGGAACGGGCAGGCGTGCGTTGCACCCCATCGAAATTCTCGCGGACGCTCTCGTTCCGATCGGTGATCGATAGCGAACTCCGTTCTTCTACATCCGCAGCGCGCCGTCTAGGTTTCACGGCGGCTTGTTTCATGCGATGTCATCCACGCCGCGCAAGTGTCGGGTATCGGCGAGGTTCATGCGCGATGAAACTTTCCGTGTCGGTATTCGGCTTGTTCTCTCGCGTCGATTCTTGCTAACGCAACATAGGAGAGCGTTTGTCAGTAGAAACATGCGTGGCCCCAATGTTTCACGACAGTGTTTCATGGCATGCATGGCGTTTTCTGATTGACATCGCAAAGATTTCACTTGACTTTTCGCAAACACGCGAAAACGTGCAAGCAGATTCGGCTCATCGTTGTGGTGAGACGCAGAGGATGGAACTGCGAAGAAGGAGCGAAACGATGCGGCGAAAACGGATGCGAAGGAAGAAGGATTCACTCGGGCTGTTTCAGGTCCTGTTGTTCGGTACGTTTTTTTACCTGTGGAGCTTCGTCGGTTCGAGCCCGGTGGGAACGCATACCTTGCATGCGGAAACGTCTGGGCTACCGTTCCGTCCGATCGGCAGCCCCAGCGCAGTTGACCAATTTCAGAACGAGAAACGTTACGCCGAGACGGCCTACCACGACCAGCAGAACGTCCCGCGTCGGGCAAACTTCTCGACAGCCTCGGCGACGAGAGCAGCCGGGAACGTTCGCCAGGTATCGATGCAGTCGGGCGGTTTTGCGTTGCCGCCGGGAGGCGGAACGGTTCCGTCACCGAGTGAATACACGCCTCCGCCACTGAACACGCCGCCGGCGATGACGGTGCCCAATTTGCAAACCGCCCCGGCAACGAGCCAACCGCAATTCACGCCACCTCCTTCGACATCGGCACCCTCGAATGTGACGACGCCTCGTTCGTTACCCACGCCGGGCTCAGTGCCGAACAGTGGTGCTCCGTCCACGTTCAACTCGGGCGGTTTGCCGAGTTCTCCCGGGCCGATCGCGGACTATCAACCGGTCGCACCCCCGCAATTGTCCAACGGAGGCTTTGCCACGGCGAGCGATTGTCGATTGATCACGCCGGCGAGTAATTATTCGGCGATGAGTCCGTATGGGGATACGTGTGGGTGCGGCGACGTGATGCCAACCGGATACGCCGGCACCTATGTCCCACCCCCGGCGCAGATTCCGGCGCCCGCCGCCATGCCCTCGTACACCGTGACGCCACCACCAACCACTGCCGTCACCACTCCTCCTTCAGCCGCCCCGGTCGGGAGCCTCGTGACGTTCGGGCAGGAAACCTTGCCGGTCCAGGTGGGTCAGGGGCTCTGGGGGCAACCGGTTGCCTATGTTCCCGGGCAGCGATTCCGAAATTGGCTGCGATATTTCTCGTTCTAGTAGTGCGTCGAACGAGCGAAATCGGTTACCTATAGCGACGAGCAACACCAGTCATCGCAAAGACGTCCGTTGGCCATCAACCGACCGATATGGTTTGCGGAAGTCGTTCGCCATTCGACATTGTCTTGTCGAACACCTGGCCGACCCCAGGAGCACGCAAATCTGCTTCAATCGTCAAGGCCGCGTCGATCGGATCGGATTGGCAGGGCTTCGTATCTTGCCAGGCAATTGGTTTGAGTAAGAACGGCTCGGTATTCCGAAGAAACGAGTGGTGTCGTCTCGCCCAACGCAGCCTCCCAATCGCAGGGCGTCGGACACCATCACTCCCATTTCAGTCACCTTCACGGAAAGAAGATCCCATGCGCACTACGTTCCATCTGGGGATCGCTTCGTGCCTCTTGTTCGCGGTTGTCGCCGCAGGATGCCGCGGTCGATCGTTTTTGCCAGCCGCGGGCTCGATGAACCAACAGCAGGCCAACGCGGTGGTTCACGACCCATACCCTCTCGATGATATCGGGCCGAGCGACCAAGGTGCTCGGCCACCGAGTTACCAAAACCCATTGCCCGAACCGGTTCGAAACCGTATCGGCGCCGACGCAATGCCTTGGCTCGGTCGATAGTTTTAAATCGCCGAGCGTGCCTCCGCGTTGCCGGTCTCGCCGGAGTTCTGGATTGTCCGGTTCGCGGGTATGCGGGTTCGCAGGTACGTTTCGGCGAGTTGGTCGTTTCTCCGAATTCTTGGCGAATCCGGCTACGTTTTGGTCACGACACCTGACGCTCTACTTTCGCACCAAAACGTAGCCACGGACCCAATCATACAGCGTGCTGTTTTTGCTCTCGTCGTTAAGCATTTCGTCCGTCGGCAATCCGGGTTCCCAGTCATAGGTCTCCGTGACCAAATGCATGTACATGGGGCGGGCGAAGGGTTGCGGATTGTAGTCGGTTTTGGGATGCACCGTGAACATGAACTTGCTGTCATGGTAGAAGTGCATCGTGTTTGCATCGACCCACCAAAGGCCGTAGGTATGAAAGTCATCCGCGGTGTTGGGGATCTCCGTCGGTGGATTTCGCGGGCCTCCCTGACTCACGTTCGGCGGATCCTTCTTGCCGTGAACGTTGACTTGATAATGCGTGTTCGCGTTGAACTGTTGATTCCAAGTTGCGAGTTTGGTGGGGGCGCCGATCGTTTCGATGATGTCGAGTTCCTGTCGGTGTGATTCTTCCACATACGTTCCGTCTTCGCGAATGTAACGAACCGGTTTGGGAAGATTCTTGAGCCAGAACGTGGATGACATCGGAGTCGCCGATGCTTTCATGCGAGTCTCATAGTAGCCGTACCACGCTTGATCGCTTTTTGACGCGACCGCTCCTCCGGCGAGCGTGTACTTGTCGCCTGGCTTTCCATCGCTTCCTTCGGACGGAATCAGACGTCGGTTTCGAATCCGCAGAAAGCCATCACCCACCGAAACCGTGTCGGCTTTAAAAGTGGCAGGCGGACGACCGTTTCGCCAATAGGGGCTCTTGGGGAACCATTTGCCCTGATCCAGTTTCGAACCTTCAAACTCATCGGTGAAGTCGGGGTTCACCGCCCAACGGTAACCTTCGGGTGGTTCGGGTAGGGTCGAGATGTGCTTGATAGCGGGCGCATACGCCTTTGGTGCCGATGAGTCATGGTCAACGTTAGGATGTGTGACTGCCAGAAGTATGTAGGCCGCGATGCTAAGGAGATATGTGTTCATGGGTAATTGCAGGTGGGGAGGTTTTGGGAGGAAGAACCGGCAGGGTCGGAACTGTATCTGGTTCGGTAGGTTTAGCCTTCGATTTCGAAACCTTCCCGGTAGGGACGGCTCATCATGGCGGCGGCTTGGTCGTCACCGACGATCATCTCGGTTGCTTGATCCCACTGGATCGTACGTCCGAGACGGCAACAGATTCCGGCCAAGTGACAGACGTTGAGCATCTTCATGTGCGAGTGAACGTC
>JBICHZ010000424.1:0-53053 GCA_043101355.1 Rhodopirellula sp. JB044 | reverse complement strand
CTCTTTTATATGTATTATTTTAAATTGTTTGCGTGGGGTGACGGGAAAAACCGAATCGGTGTAAACGACACTCGAAAACAATCAACATAAAACACCAGCTACGGCTGTACTATATCACCTTCTGGTATACTAAGACCTCGCTTGGCGCGTCGCCTGCCAAGCGAGGTTTTGTCGTGCGCGCACCGAATCGCTGTTTGGTGCAGTTTGGCAACGTTGGGTCTGGTCTCAGGTTGGGCTCTCGATGTGAGGTGTTGTCCGCGAGCCAATCTGGCGGGTGTTTGGTTTGATGCGTAGGGGTTGGATGATCGTTGCCAAGTTTGTTGGCGGTTCGGTTCGTTCTGTTTTGTTGGGCGGTGCAGTGCGGTGCGGTGCGGTGCGGTGCGGTGCAGGGCAGGGCAGGGCAGGGCAGGGCAGGACAGGACAGGACAGGACAGGACAGGACAGGACAGGACAGGGCACTCGCGGGGTGAGAATGACGGGTGGGGCGTGGGTTGGGGGCGATTGCGGAGGCTTGGGTTTGCGGACAGTTTTGTGTTGCGTGTTCACTGTTTTGAATGGGTTCGGGATGAGGAGGTGAAGGTTGGTTGGGGTGTACCCGAGGCCGCACGACCGTTCGGCTCGTCTGTCGCGGTGAGTCGATGTGTGTGAGCACCCGGGTTTTTGGGCGGGCGCGTTTGGAATTGCGTTCGTCGGTGGAAGTAGGGCGGGGCAGGGCAGGGGGCTTTGTTGGGGTGGATGGTACTGAGCGTGTACGAAAAAAGCCCCGAGCACAGTTTGTGTCCGGGGCTTTTTTGGGTTTAGCTGTCTCGCAGGTTGTGGAACCGGCGGAGTTGCTCGATTTTTGTTGCGGTTCTACTTGGCCGCGGCGTAGCGGGTTGCGACGGCGTCCCAGTCGACGACGTTCCAGAACGCGCTGATGTAGTCGGGGCGGCGGTTTTGGTAATGCAGGTAGTACGCGTGCTCCCAAACGTCCAGTCCGAGGATTGGAGTTCCGCCAATTCCCGCGACGGCTTCACCCATCAGTGGGCTGTCTTGGTTGGCGGTGCTGCCGATTTTGAGCTCGCCACCGGAAACGTAGAGCCAAGCCCAGCCACTGCCGAAGCGGGTGGCTCCGGCGGCAGCGAATTTTTCTTTCATGGCATCAAGCGATCCGAATGCGGAATCGATCGCGGATGCGAGTTCACCGCTAGGAGCTCCGCTTTTGCCGGGGCCCATGACGGTCCAGAAAAGTGAGTGGTTGGCGTGGCCGCCACCGTTGTTGCGAACGGCTCCGCGTTTGTCTTCGGGAACAGCCGAAAGGTCAGCGATCACTTCTTCGATCGGTTTCGACGCGAGGTCGCTGCCCGCGAGAGCGTCGTTGACTTTTGTAGTGTAAGCGTTGTGGTGCTTGGTGTGATGGATTTCCATCGTCCGTGCATCCACGTGTGGCTCGAGTGCATCGTAAGCGTATGGCAATTCAGGAAGTGTGTAGGCCATGATGTGTTTTGATGGTTTGAGGTGAAGAAATTTGACAGTTCCATTCTTGGGAAACGATAGCAGGCCGTCCAGCGGTAGGGTATCCGGGGGCGTGGCATGCCGAGTGGATGTAGACGCACGATATTTTCAGTTTTTTCCCAGAGGTGTTTTGGGTTTGCCTGTTTGTCGGATGCTCGTTTGGGAGGGATGGCTCGCGTCTGGAAGAGAGCCGCGGCCGTTGCAGCAGAGAAAATTTTTACCGAAGTTGCGTGCCGCATCAGTGTCTTCCTGTACGGACGTGAACGGATACGAGCCGGCCTCGACGTCGCGGTTTCTTATCGAGGCGGTTTGGTTCGCGCATGAATTCACGAACAGGATTCGTCCCACTCAAGAAAAGTTTGCTCAGCGAGCGAGGAACAGGCGTTTGGAGAGGGTTCGCGGCGGCGTGACGGTGACACTGGTTTGATCGTCTTCGGTGGGGACGTTGTTTCCGGCGGTGCTGTCGACGTCGAATTCGTTGGTTTCGAGAACTTCGATCGCGAAAGTTTTCGTGCTCTGAGCATCGACTCGTAAGCGGAGAACGAGCTGCCTGGTTGCACCTGCGGCTAAGTCTCCGACCTGCCATTGCTGCGTCTGAGGATCAAACTCGCCCGAAGGAGTCGTTTCGAGGAGTGTTAGTCCGTCGGGGATATCGATTCCGACAATGACACCGGTCGCGTCCGAGATAGTGCGATCACTCGCTGCGGTGATTGTGGCGAGCGGGGAAGTCGAGAAGACGTTGTTTGTCTCGCCGTTTTGCACGGTGACCGTGAGTTCAATGGTGTCACCGATGGCTGCTTGTTCGGGCGTTGCGTTTGCTGAGACGCTGACGTCGACGACTTTGGGGGAGACCACCGCGGTGGCGATGTCGTCTTCATCTGCGGCGGAGTTGCCTGGGGTGCTGTCGGGGTCGAACTGGTCGACGGAAATGATTTCTGCCGTGTTGGTGAGGATATCGGCCGTGGAAACGCGGGCTCGGATCTGCAGGACGGTGAAATCACTGGATTCGAGCTGTTCAATGGTCCAGGTGCCGTTGGCGGTCGAGTAGACACCGTCATTCGCGGTGGCATCAATATCAACGAATCCGGAGGGCAGCAGGTCTGCAACAACGATGTTGGATGCGTCGTCGGGACCGTCGTTAGCGGCGGTGATGGTGAAAGTCACGAGAGCGCCTTGGTCTGGGTTTTCGATGTCGACGGTTTTCGTGAGTGATAGATCGGCGCGGGCGATCGTGAGTGCCACGGTCTGGTAGTCGTCTTCGCCGGGGCCGTTGTCGGGCGTGCTGTCGCGATCGGGTTGGTCGGCGGCGATAATTTCCGCGACGTTGGTGATTCCGTCAGACAGGATGGCGTCAATGTTGTTGGTGTTCGGGGAGACCGTTGCACGGATGGTCAGTTCGCTCGATGAACCTGCGGCGATGTTTGGAATCGTCCATCGCCCTGATTGAGCGTTGTAGCTGCTTCCTGCCGGCGATGTGGCGGAGACGAACGAGAGTCCGGTGGGTAGGAGATCTTCGACGACGATTCCGGTGGCATCGCTCGGGCCATCGTTATTGACGGTTAAAAGATATTCGATGGTGTCCCCGACGTTGGGGCGGGTTTCATCAATCGATTTGGTAAGGGCCAAGTCGATCAGTTGCGGTGTGAAGTCGACCGAGGCATCGTCGTCTTCGTCGTCGCTGTTGTTGCCCGGCGTGCTGTCGGGGTCGAACTGCGACGACGCGATGATTTCAGCACTGTTGGTGCGAACGATCGGGAGCGAACTGTTGTTCGATGCGAAATCGACCGTGGCGGTGAGGTCCAACGTGACCGTGACTCCCGGGGACAGTTCGTCGATTCGCCAAATGCGATCGGTGTTGCTGAACGATCCGGTGTTTGTTGAGGCGCGGATGTTTGTCAGGCCAGTGGGCAGTGAGTCGAGCACCTCGATATCTTCGGCGGTGTCGGGCCCGTCGTTACGGAGCGTGAGGGTGAAGGTGACATCCTCGCCAACGTTCGGCGTTTCGTCATCGATTGTTTTGGTCAGCGAGAGGTCTGCGCTCGCCGGGGTGATGGTGACGGAGGCGTCGTCGTCTTCGTCGGCTTGTACGCCGTTGTCTGGTGTGCTGTCTCGGTCAGATTGATCTGCCGCAACCACTTCGGCTTGGTTGGTAAAGGGATCGGATGAGGTGACGATGCCGCGAATCGTCAGTTCCGTTGAGGATCCGGATTCGAGTGAATCCACGGTCCAAATGCCGGTTGATGAATTGAACGTGGCGGACGGAGTGGAGGACGTGAACCGGAAACCGTCGGGCAGCGTGTCGAGAACGGCGATGCCGGTGGCGTCGTCCGGTCCCGTGTTGCTCAGTTCCAAGGTAAACGTCACCTCACTGCCGACCGCAGGGCGATCGGGAGCAAAGGTTTTGCTGAGTTGGAGATCGATGACGGGCGTGGCGAGCGAATCGCTCGATTGATCGTCTTCGCTCGCGAGTCCGTTGTCGGGAGTCGAATCCGGGTCGTCTTGATCGGACGCGATCAATTCGGCGGAGTTGGTGAAAGTTCCGGTTGCCGTGACATCAGCATTGATTTGTAGGGTGGTGGTCTGATCCACGCCGAGCGACGGAATGGTCCAAAGACCGGTGGACGCGACGTAGGTGTTTCCAGCATCGCTTTGGGTGTCCGAGCGATAGACGAGTCCGTCGGGGAGCAGGTCTCGAACGATCAGATTGGTTGCCGGGTCAGGGCCGTCGTTGCGGACAACGATTTCAAATCGAGCGGTGTCGCCAATGTTCGGCGCGGGAGTCAGAGTGCTTTTCTCGACGGAGATATCGGCAATCAGGACACGCACGGATGCCGAGTCCTGATCGTCTTCGCTTTCGACGTTGTTGCCCGGCGTGCTGTTGGAATCGACTTGATCGGCGGCGATGATTTCCGCCGTATTGATCAGCCCGGTGTTGATCGGATCGTTTTCGGGCAAGTTTGCGATGGAGTTGATTCGGGCGTCGAGCTCGAGTTGCGTGGACGTCCCTGCGGCGAGTGAGGGAATCGACCATTGCCGCGTCGAGGTGACAAAAGAACCGGTTTGGGGATCATTGTCGACGAGGGTAATCGACGACGGGAGAGAGTCAGCGACGACGATGTTGGTTGCGGTATCGGGGCCGGAGTTACTGACAACGATAGTGTAGGTGAAAATTTCGCCAACACGTGGGGTAGAGTCACTGACCCCTTTTGTCAACGAAAGGTTGATTTGTTCCGCGGTGACGGAGGCGTTGTCTTGGTCGTCTTCTGACGCGACCGAATTTCCCGGTGTGCTGTCGGGATCGGGCAGAGCAGCGGAGGTGATCTGGGCCACGTTGTTGATCGTACCGCTCGCGGTGCTGCGCAAGACCAGCGTCAGAGTCGTGGATTGGTTGCTTTCCAATCGGTCGATCGTCCATCGGTGATTGACCGAATCGTAGAACGTTCCGTCCGGCTGCGTCGCACTCACGAAGGAAGCATTTGCGGGGATTGGATCACTGACAACGAACGTTCCCGAGGCGTCGGGGCCGTCGTTTCGTGCGGTGATTGTGAACGTGATGTCCTCGCCGACGTCGACCGTGCTGCTAATCGTTGATTTTGAAACCGATAGGTCGGCGCGAGCGGGCACGATCCCTATGCTGTCTTGATCGTCTTCGGCGGAGAGATCGTTGCCCGGTGTGCTGTCGGTGTCGAACTGGTCGGCTGCCGTGATTTGCGCGGTGTTGGTGATTCCGGCGAGCAGGTCAGTGCGAGACGGGTCGAGGATGACGTCGATCGCGAGCGTTCGCGACGAGAGGGCGGGCACGTTGCCGACGTTCCAAATTCCGGTCGCCGCCGAATACGATTCACCAGTGCTCGCCGATTGGAAAATGAGGCCTGCGGGGATCGGATCTTCAACGACGACACCGGTTGCGTCGTCGTTGCTCGTGTTGTTAACGGTGAGGTTGTAGGTAAACGTTTCGCCAGGAACAGGACGCGGCGAAGTCACAGTTTTGTCGAGTTCCAGGTCGATCGTCACGGGAGTGATCAGAGCCGAATCGACATCATCTTCTTCGCCGGCGGTTCCTGAAGATCCGTTGCCCGGCGTGCTATCGGTGTCGAACTGATCGGAGGCGATAATCTCGGCGACGTTGGTCTTGGTGCCGGCGCTGACGACTTCGGCAACCAGGTTCAACGTGATGGGGGAGGATCCTACGGTGGTAACGGGAACGTTTGGCAGGGTCCAGATCCCCGTCGATTCGTTGTATTCGCCGAGCGATGTCGAATCGGATACGTAGGTCAGTCCCGCCGGTAAAACTTCGCGGACCTGAACGTTGGTGGCCGGATCGGGACCGGCGTTGCTAATTGTGATCGCGAAGGTGACGTTGTCACCAATGCTGGCGACTTGGCTGACGATTGTTTTTTCGAGCGAAAGGTCTGCCGATTGGGTTTGGTAACTCGCCTCGTCTTGATCGTCTTCCTCTAGGACGTCGTTGCCCGGTGTGCTGTTGATGTCGAATTGATCGGCCGCGATGACTTCGGCAACGTTGGTGAATTGGCCGGCTGAAATGACGGTGCCCGTCAGAGTCAGTTCGGTCGACAGACCGGCGGCAAGGAGCGGGATTGTCCAACGCCCGGTGGCGGTGCTGAACGAACCGCTGTCGGCGTCATTGCTGGATAGGGAAAAGCCCGTTGGCAGCGTGTCCTCGACGACGATGTTGGTCGCGTCGTCGATCCCCGAGTTCGTCAACGTGATCGTGAAGGAAATCTCATCTCCGACGTTGGGACGTGTTTGCGAGACTTCTTTCTCGAGAGAAAGGTTGATCTGGTTCGCGGCAACGGTTGCGGATGCTTGATCGTCTTCGTTCGGATCGGAGTTGTTCGGCGTGCTGTCGGTGTCGAACTGATCCGCGGCGGTCACCTGGGCCGTGTTTGTTTGCGGCGCGCTGGTTGTCAGTTGTCCGGTCAGTGTCAGCGTGATGGTCGCTCCGGCGGGAAGCGACGGGATGGTCCAGTCTCCGCTGGTCGGTTCGTATGATGTTCCGGCGGAAGGTTGGTTGCTGCTGTAGGTGATTCCCGAAGGCAGCGTGTCGTTGACGACGATGTTCGTGGCGGTATTTTCACCTTCGTTGGTAAGTGTCAATCGAAACGAAACCAAATCGTCGACGTTGGCATTCGTGGTGATAAGGGCTTTGTCGAGATTCAGGTCGATCTCTTCGAAGTTCGCAAAGTCGGCGACGGGGATAACGTTCGGGCCGATCGTTCCGATCAAGTCTGCCAGCGCGTCGTAGTTGGGGCCGGCGATGACTTCGAATTCGATCGCACCGATGTCAGTCAGGTCGGCCGGACCGGTCGCTCCGGTGGCGGTTGCGAATTCAGTAAACGGCAAAAACTCGACCGACGTCGGTTGGGTCGTCAGCGGCGGAATGTCGAGTTCGGCTTCGCTGATTCTGGTGAGGGAACCGTCGATGGAGTCGTTGCTGTAAAGGCGCACGATTGCCGTTCCGGCCGGCAAATCGGCTCCGATCACCAGACGTAAACCGGCGGCGGTATCAGAACTGGTCAGGTCGATCGATCCGAGACCGTCATCATCGACGACTGCCGGATCATCGCCGGCACCGTCCCAAATGACCACGCGTCGGCCTCCGCCAAATCCGTCCGAACTGACCTGCAGCAAGTTGGGCGAGGCGGGATCGTTGACGATCAGACTGACCGAACCGATGTCGCTCGTTTTCTCGACCAGGAGATCACGTGAGCCTCCGATCGCTTCGGGGGCAGCGAGTGTCGATGTTGCCGGTCCGTCGTTTTGCGTTTCGTCTTCGATCGTTTGGAACTCACCGTCGAAACCGTCGATCGTTCGGATGAGTTGACCGGCGACTTGTTCGCTGGTGATCGTGACCAACGGGGATACCGATCGCGAGAGCGTCGTTCCCGATGCCGTTTGGCTGGGTTGCAGGACGAAATATTGGCCGGCGGTCAGACGTTCGAACGTGTAACGTCCGTCGGCATCGGTCGTCCCGGTTGCCACCTGGACGTCACCGGCGTTGGGCTCAAAGAGGCCGTCACCGTCGTCGCGATAGAGGGTCAGTGAAGCGCCGGCGACTTCTTCACCTGGGGTGTATCCGTCGCCGGAGAAGTCGTCGAAAACTCGTCCCGAGAGGTTTGCCAGGTCCGTGGCAACGGCCAGCAATTTACGGCTCTCGAGTGATTCAAACGCAGGGAGGCGACGGCGAGATCGTGAATCGCGGCGACGCCGGCGCGAAGAGAATTTGGCCCCAAAAGTCTTCTTCTGCTTCGACTGTTCCGTCATCGCCTCGATGTCCCCAAAAGCATGGCCTGAGTATCTGTCCTGAATAGGAAGGATAAGCAGGTTGCGAGTGGTGGGGAAGACGGCGGGGTGGGGCGGACGTCTGCAGGGCGGACGTCCGCAGGGCAGGTGTCGCTGCGGGGCAGGGCAGGGCGGTTGGCTGCGGCGGGTCAGTAGGGCAGGGCAGGGTGTGAGAGCGAGGTCAGAACGCTCTTTCTGCCCGCCTTACCCGAGGCTTTTTGCCGCCCGATTCACGCTTCCTATCCGAGGAGTGACAGCACGTTTTGCGGGTTTTGGTTTGCCAGCGACAACACGTTCGTGCCCGACTGAACCAAGATCTGTGCCCGCGTCAGGTTCGCTGATTCCTGAGCGAAGTCGGCGTCACGGATCGAGCTTTCGGCTTCCTCGAGGTTAGCGAGGGTTTCATTGAGGCTGACCAAGTTCGATTCCAAACTGGTTGCTTGGAACGCACCGAGTCGACCGCGAAGGCTGGTGACCTTGTTGATGACTTCGTCGATGATCTTCGCTGCACCGTTGACGTCGTTGGTCAAACTTTTAGCTTGGCCGCTGCCGAGTTCGTAGAGACGACCCGAGACACCGCCGAGTTGTCCGGTGCTGACGCTGCCGATGCCGAGGCGTGCTTGTTGGTTGGTCGTCACGTCGGGGCCGAGTTGGAACAGGGCACCTCCGCCGGTGATGCTGAACGTGAAGTCGGTCGAACTGCCCGCGTCGACGGTCAAGTTCAGGTCGAGTGTCGATGTGTTGATCGAGAACGTGTTCCCGCGGGCACTCGCTTCGACACCGTTGATGGTCGCTTGGATGTCTTGGCCGGTCTGACGTGTTGCAGACAGGCTGGTTTCGAATGCACCGTCGGTACCCTCGCTGATGATCTCGATATTGACCAACGCGTCCGAACCATAGGCATTACTTCGGAATGACAGCCCGCCCGTGTCATCGGCGACGACTCCGGTGGAGTCGCTGACTAGGTTCACAGCGGCTTTGATCTGAGCGAGCGAGGTGCCGGCACCGAAGTTGAACGTTTCGGCACCGTCGGCACCGTTGAGTTGGAAGACCAGGGTGTCCTTCAGTCCGGCTTTGATCGCGGTACCGGTAGCTTCCGCTGGCAGATCGGTAGCGGACACGGTCAGGTCATCGAAACCGGTCAACGGGTCACCGGCGTCGTCAACGATTGCTGACGTGATGTCGGTGAGAGCGTCGATCTTCGATTTAATATTGGTCAACGTGTTGTTGCTGGTCGTTGTGCCGAGAGCGATGTTCAGGGTGTTGGTGTCGGCGTCGAAGTCGGCGACGACGTCGGCATCCGTTCCGACCGTGTAGTTGATGGTCAGGTCATCGATACCGGCCGCGGTGACTTCCAATCCGACATCGGCTCCATCGGCGGTAGGGGCACTGGCCGCCGCGTCACCGGTGACCACTGTTCCGGTGCCTGGGCCATCGCTCGTCGCGACGATGCCCTCGAGAGCGTTGAGAGCAGTGAGGACATCGCTAACTGCCGAAGGGTTTGAGTCACCATCGAAGGTGATCTCGATCGCCCCGGCCGTGTCGACCGCCGTTGCGGTTGCACCGAGTGCGTTGTCTTCGGTGATGGTGACGCCCGAGAAGTCGCCGTTTCCGGTGATCGTGACGGTTTCGCCACCGATTGAGATGTCAATGGTTTTGGTCGGCACGAGGCTGGTCGCCGACGGATCGACGTCGGCCGCGTTGAAGGCGTCGTCGCTAACCGAAACAGAGGCTTGCTGGGCCGCAGCGGTGATGTCGACAGCGACATCGATTCGGCCGGTCGTTCCCAGGTTCGCTTGGTCGATATTAACGTCGCTGAGGGACCCGACCGATCCGGCGGAGCTGACGAAGTCGAGCGATCCGTCGAGCAGCTTGCGGCCTTGGAACGTTGTCGTTTGTGCGATTCGGTTGATCGCCTCGAGTGACGAATCAATCTGCAACTGGTTAGCGGCGATTTCCTCGTCGCTCAAGGCACCGCTGTTGGCCGCCTCGACGACGAGACCGCGGATGTCGTTGAGCAGGTTGCTCGCTTGGCCGAGTGCGCTGTCCGCGGTGCTGATGATTTGACTGGCACGACGCGTGTTCGTGATCGCTCGGCCGAGACTGGTGACTTCGCTCCGCAGTGCTTCGCTGGCGATCAAACCGGCGGGGTCGTCTGCTCCACTGTTGATTCGCAAACCAGTGCTCAATCGCGTCAACGCCGTTTGTAAATCACCGTTGCTGGCTTGCAATCGGTTTTGGGCGACGAGCGACGGGACATTAGTGTTGATACGTGTCATAGCGAAAGTCTCTGAGGATGGGTGTGGTCGCCACGACGGTCATCGCCCTAACGTTCCACGATGTCACTTCGAAGATGAGTCTCCTTCGCCACAGAAAGGCGTTGTTGAGACCGGAGAGTGATCTGCCCAATGTCATCGGCACAGTTTTGGGGATTTGCAAATGATCACTACTTAAATTTGCAAAAGGTAAATTCTGGTCACTGGCTCAACCTGCAGCACGCGCAGGGGTTGCGTGGCTGCTCAACTCGCGTTGAGGCGTGCTGCCTGCCTATCCGTTAAACTCGGCGGGGATCAGTTGTCGCGTCGCGGATTGAAATTGGGAGGAGTGGTTTGTCGAGTTTTCGAATGTCGAGCGTTTTGGGGTGGGCTGGTTTGGTGTGTCTGATGACATTAAACCCCGTCATTGGCGACGAATCGGTACCCCGATCGTTCAGCGTCGAGGAGATTCGTGATGCGTTTGCAGCGACACACGACGGTTACAGCAGCGATGAGCTGGTGATCAGCGATCGTTTGCGTGAGGCGTTTTTGAAGCAATTGGGAATCGATCCAGCCGATCCCGAAAAGTTTGCCGAGCAAGCCGCGGCGCTTCATTTTCTGCTCAAAGTTCGCAAAAGTGGCAAATTGGACGTCCGTGCGACACGCCGCAACAGTGTTGATGTCTCGGTTTGGAACGATACTGCCGAGATTGCGATCCGAACCGTTCTCGATCGTCACCAAGTCAGCATCGATGACGTTTTGTGTGATCCGCGCCTACGGGCAGAGCTGCAGGACGAAGCCACCGCGATCGGGCAGGACGCCCCGCCCGAATTGATCCGCAAGGCGGTGTTGCGACTGAGAAAAATACGACGACTTCGACCTGAGTTGGTGCTGCGGGTCGCGGATTGGCAAACGCAGGTGCTGACGTTTGATCTCGATGGGATCGATCTGGATTCGATACCGAGTCAGCCGGGTGTGTATCTGTTCCGCAGCGAAGAGGGATACCTCTATATTGGCGAAGCAGAAAACCTGGCAACGCGAATTGCTCAGCATCTCGATGGAAGCCACAACCGAGGGCTGGCAAAGCGATTAAGTTTGGCCGCCGCGGACGGCCATCCGCCGGTGACGCTGGAACTGCATGCGTTTGCCAAAAACTCTCCGGGCAGCAAAACGGTGATGCGGCGGGCGTACGAAAGCGAGCTGATCCGCAGCCGTGAGCCGAAATTCAATTTGCGGCCCTGACCATTTTTTCGGCCAACGGTTGTTCTGGCCCGCGTGTTACTGTCCGGATTGCAGCTTCGCGGCCAACAAGGTGTTGTGCAGCAGCATGGCGATCGTCAGCGGGCCGACTCCACCGGGGACCGGCGTGATCGCGGACGCGGTTTCGGCGGCCTCGTCAAAAGCAACGTCGCCAACCAAGCGATCACCCACGCGGTTGATACCGACGTCGACAACGACGGCACCGGGACGAATCATGTCACCGCGAATCATTTCGGGTCGTCCGACCGCGGCGATCAGGATATCGGCCGACAGGCAGACTTCTTTCAGATTGCTCGTGCGACTGTGGGCGATCGTGACCGTGGCGTTGGCCGTTTGCGGGCCGCAGGTGCTGTCTTTCTGAGCGAGCATCATGGCCATCGGTTTGCCCACGATTTCACTGCGGCCGACCACCACGACGTGTTTGCCTGCAGTTTCGATGTCGCATCGATGCAACATTTGCACGATTCCATGCGGAGTGCAGGGCAGAAAACGCGGACGCCCTTGCATCAGCAACCCAACGTTAACGGGTGAGAATGCGTCAACGTCTTTGAGCGGGTCGATCGCGTCGAGGACCTCGCGCTCGTCGAGTGCCGGTCCATCCCCTTCGATTTGGGGGAGTGGGAGCTGGACGAGAATCCCGTTGACGGACGGATCCGCATTGAGTTCGTCAATTCGGGCCAACAGTTCCGCAGGCGTTGTGGAGGCCGGCATCCGGTCGAGTCGGCTGGCGATGCCTGCTTTCTCACACGCCCGCTCTTTATTGCGAACATAAACCTGGCTGGCCGGGTCATCTCCTACGAGGACGGCAGCTAGTTTCGGGGCCGCGTTTCCGTCTTCAACGAATTTTTGAACCGATTGGGCGACTTCCGCCCGAATTTCGAGTGCAATTTTCTTTCCGTCGAGCCGTGTTGCGGACATTGTCATCCTTTCAGTTTGGGAAAACCAGTGAGTTTCAAGTTCGACGTAGTGAGATCTTTGCCCAATCGCTATAACTAGACCCCCAGTCGCGCCATCTTGCCCGGCCGACTGCGTACATTTCGCTCAAAAACGGTCGAACGACCGGACGCAAAATACACAGGATTTTCCTCTCGATGTCTACCGACGCTCCCGATTCCAGCACCCCGACCGAGGCTCCGATCAAGCTCAGCGCGGTCGAAAAGATCAAGCAGGAGAGCAACTACTTGATGGGGACGATCGACCAAGAATTGAAGGATCCGGTCGACCACTTCAATAACGACAACCTGCAGTTGCTGAAATTTCACGGCAGTTATCAGCAAGATGACCGCGATTTGCGGGTCAAACTGAAGAAGAGCGGCGGCGGAAAAGCCTACTCGATGATGCTGCGTTGTCGGATCCCGGGCGGCCGACTGACGTCGGACCAACTCGTCGCTCACCTGGACATGTGCGACGAACTCGGCAATTCGACACTGAAGATCACCACGCGACAAACGCTGCAACTGCACGGGATTCTCAAATCGGACCTCCGCGAGGTGATCAAGCGGGTGAACGAATGCGGTTTGTCGACGCTCGCCGCCTGCGGTGACGTCAACCGAAACATCATGTGTTGCCCGGCCAAGCGAGTCGGGGCAATTCACTCGCAGTTGGAACAATTCACCGATGAGTTGACGACCGCGCTCGCACCGCAGACGCCGGCCTACCACGAGTTGTGGATCACCGATCCGGATACCGGTGAGAAGACACTCGCCGACGGCGGGGAGCCCACGCCGAGTAGCAATCCGGTGATCGACGAGCCTCTATACGGTCCGACCTACCTGCCGCGGAAGTTTAAGGTCGGGATCGCGTTGCCCGAAGACAACTGCATCGACATCTACACCCAGGACCTCGGTTTCATTGCCGTTGTGCGTGATGAAAAAATCATCGGATACAACGTGACTGTCGGCGGAGGAATGGGGCGTACCCCGAGTGCGAAGAAGACGTTCCCGGCACTCGCCAAACGGATGGCGTTTGTGACTCCGCAGCAGGCGATCGATGTTGCCAAGGCTGTGATCATTGTTCAACGCGACAACGGCAACCGCAGCGATCGAAAAGTCGCTCGACTGAAATATCTGATTGCGAACTGGGGAATCGAGCGTTTCCGTTCGGAAGTGGAGTCGGTCTTTGGCGAGAAACTCGCGGACTGCACCGAAGACGACGTGCACGGTTTCGACGACCACATGGGATGGCAAGCCCAGGGCGATGGCAAATGGTCGTACGGCCTGAACGTTGAGAACGGTCGACTTTACGACAACGAGAAGATTCAGTTCAAAACCGCGTTTCGCAAAATTTGTGCTGAGTTCAACCGCGAGATCCGCTTTACCGGTCACCAAAGCATTATCTTTTGTGACATCGAAGAAGGCGAAAAGGATCGCTTGATCGAAATCATTCAAGAACATGGCATTCCAACCACCGAACAAACCAGTACGGTTCGGCGTTGGTCGATGTCCTGCGTGGCGTTGCCGACCTGCGGCCTTGCGATTACCGAGAGTGAGCGTCGGTTGCCAAGCCTGATCGATTCGATCGAGGAACCACTGGCCAAACTCGGTTTGTCGAACGAGCGGTTTACCATTCGAATGACCGGATGCCCGAACGGATGTGCTCGACCATACAACGCAGACCTTGCTCTGGTCGGCAGGGCAGTGGGCAAGTACACGTTGTTTACCGGCGGCGGTTGGCTCGGAAACCGGATGGCCGAAATCTACAAAGACGCGGTGAAAGATGACGAAGTCGTCGATGAAATGATCGGTCTGTTCGCCGCGTTCAAAGCCAACCGCGAAGGCGAAGAGTCGTTCGGCGATTTCTGCTCCCGCGTCGGAGTGGAGAAACTCGCCGAACTCGCCGAAGCGGCACCTCGCCCGTAGAGGCGGTGGTGCAAACAGCGTGTGTTCCTTTTTTTGAGTCGCGGTTCGATGGAGCCGCGATGGGCTCCGCCGAACACGGCGTTGGGAACATTAGGTTGTTCGGGAACGAAGACTTCGTTGCGATGCTCAAGAACCGATTGACGTTGGTCAATGTTCCCGCAAGGCAACCGGCGGCAAATCTCCGCCGGCGATTCGATCTACCGAGTTTTTCGGATCGGTTTTAGTTCATTCGGGCGTTGATCACTTCGAGTTTCTCGAGGATCTTTCGCTCGCTCTCTCGCAGACGCATGTCGAAGAGGTACAGCTTCTTCAGATTCTTCATGTCTGCGATCGACTGTAGCATGGTCTTTCGGACATCGAGGTTCCGGTACAGGCTATCCGATTCCAACTTCGGGTCGGGCCACCCGACCCAAAGTTCCGTGACGCTGTCGAGTTGCCGAAAACTTTGCAGTTCGGAGTATTCGAGCGGGTTGTTGAGGATCTTCAGAACGCGAACGTTTTTCATGTTCTGAATCGGTGCCAATTCCGTCAGGTCGCAATGCGAAACGTCGAGATACTCGGTTTGTGGAAAGTTGCGTGCGGCGACTCTCAAAACATTGGCATCGAGGATTCCCGCCCCAACGCGATTGGCGCCGATCGGGGCGAAATCGATCTTGCTTACGTTTTCGAAAGTACCTCCGCAAAAGATGGCTTGTTGAAGACGGTAGCGACTGTCGATCGCGTAGAAGCCGAGTTTGCCAATCATGGGGAGACCATCTTTCGTAATCGCATCTGGTTCGCGAATGATCTCGCCTCCGAGTCGGATGAAGTGGTCCATCGCGCCGGATACTAGTTGGCGTTGGGCGGACTCTTCTTGTTTCGAAATCGCTGCGCTGGATGCCGCGTACCCCCCGAAGAGCGCACCCGCGAAACAGGCGACAACCATTTGTATCCACGCGGGCCACGAGGCCAACGAGAATTTGCCCGGTATGTATTTGGCAGGAATTTTTGACATTGGACGCCTACAAAAATTTCTAGATATGAAGTCAATAAGACAATGAACCTGCTCAGTAACAATGGATATGGCAGGTTCTCTCTGTGTCGGTTTTATACCAACGTTCATAGAATTGCGAGGAAATCGTGGGACGCTGAGACCAATTCTTTCAAACTCGAACGGGTTGTTTGATTGTCGCGTCATTGATCCACCCAATCGGGCTGTTGTGAGGGAGTATGTTCCGGTGCGTGGAGTGGTATATTTGTTCGTGTTCATTTTTCGCATCGAGTGATCGAAGGCGAACACCGTCAGGCGGCATGTCGCAAGAGAGTGCGAAGAGGGCAGGGCAGGGCGGTGGTCTCGCAAAGGAGACTTGGCGCAGCAGCGAATGGAGGAGAAGAGCGACGGTGCGAAGTCCAGTCGCGAGGCCGTGTCGCGACGCCTGGGCTGCCGCCGGTGATCTGTTTTCGTTGCCCTCCATGGTCATGGGGTTTGGTCTATGATCGTAGGGCGTTCTGTATTCCCACAATGCAAGATAATAAGTTATATGTGTCCCCCATTTCATTGCCTCCGCTTTCGCGGTCACCTCCTCGTCGCGTTCGTGCTTGTAATGCCGTTGGTCGGAACGTTGGCCTGGGGGGATGAAGACGGTCGGCGGAATGTCCTTCTGATTTGCATTGATGATTTGCGTCCGGAGTTGAACTGTTATGGCGTGGACTACATTCATTCGCCGAATATCGATCAATTGGCGAGTCAAGGTTGCCTGTTCAGTCGGCACTACGTCCAGGCACCCACCTGCGGCGCGTCGCGTTACGCGATGTTGACGGGCCAGTACGGTCCCGCCGGGAACAATGCCCTGTTTGATCGTGCGAAACGAATCGCGGCTGATCCGGGATCGGTGGCGGCAAGCATGCCACGTTGGTTTCGGGATCGCGGTTACACGACGGTCTCCGTTGGTAAGATCTCGCACCATCCTGGTGGTCGCGGTGGCAAGGACTGGGATGATGACCAGGCGATTGAAATGCCGGGTGATTGGGATCGGCACTTGATGCCGACTGGCCCATGGCGGCATCCACGCGGAGCGATGCATGGTCTCGCCAACGGTGAAATCCGTGTCGATGCATCGCAGATGGATGTTTTTCAATCAGCGTCCGGTTCGGGCGATCGCTATCCGGATGACTTGGTGCTCGAGGAGTCATTGGATGAACTGCGACTTCTTGCCGAAGGGAGTGACGAGTCGCCTTTCTTTTTGGCGGTCGGATTTATCCGTCCTCACTTGCCATTCGGTGCACCGGAGAAGGACATGGTGCACTATCGAAACGCGGATCTGCCTTTGGTTAAAAACGCTGCTAAGCCGGAAGGCAAAACGACCTGGCATCGTTCGGGCGAGTTCATGAACTATCACCGTTGGGGCAAGGATCCGAACCAGGATTCTGAGTTTGCGATTCAAGTGCGCAAACACTACGCAGCATGCGTGACGTATGCGGACCGTAATGTCGGAGCGGTGCTCGCCGAGCTCGATCGTTTAGGTTTGAGAGACTCGACTGTTGTTGTGTTGTGGGGTGACCACGGATGGCATCTCGGAGAACATGCGATTTGGGGAAAGCACGCTTTGTATGAGGATGCTCTTCGTTCGCCACTGATCATTCGCGCGCCCGGCCAAGTTGGCGAGGGTGTGAACGTGGATGCGGTCGTCGAGTCGATCGATATCTTTCCGACGCTTTGCGAACTCGCTGCATCTCACACGTTGCTCGATGGTCTTGATGGCGATTCTTTAGTCGAGGTGATGCATGGTTCTGAACGGGGCAGGGCAGGGCAGTCAGCGGTTTCGTATGGCAAGGCGAACTCGATCCGTACGGACGCGTTTCGTTTGATTGTTCACAAGGACGGCTTTGTGGAGTTGTACGATCATCGCGCCGATCCGCTCGAGTTGTCGAACGTCGCGAGTGAACATCCCGAGGTGGTCAATCGTTTGAGTCGAATGCTCGAGGAACGTCTCTCACGAAAGCGAACGCGTTAGGTTCGATGTTCTGTCGAAGCGTCCGATGACCGCGCGGATGATAAGGCACGCGGGGCAGGGCAGGGCGGTTTACGGATTTACGATTCGAGTTCGGCGAGTAGTCGTGGCACTTGTTCGCCGGCCTTTCCGTGTCGGCACTCGTCGAAGGCGTTCGATGCGGGGGTGTCGCCGAGGTTGATCTCAATCTTTCGGCAGTTGGGTTGCGTTTGCTGAACGATGCCTGCGGCGGGATAGACGAGCCCCGATGTTCCGATCGCGATAAAGACGTCTGCTTTGGCGGCCGCCTGCTCGATTTGCTCCAGGCCGATCGGGAGTTCACCGAACCAAACCACGTGGGGCCGAAGGCAGCCACGTCGTGATTCGTCGTCGGGGTGTTCGGGATGCGGCGTGTCGAGGTCGAGATCTTCGGTCCAATCGAAAATCTTTTGCGTGTGGACGCATCTCACCTTCAGGAGTTCGCCGTGCATCGGCAGGACATTTCGGCTGCCGGCACGGACGTGCAGGTCGTCGATATTCTGTGTGACGATCAGGAAATCGCCCCGGGACGATTCGGCGTGACCCTTTTCGAACTCCGCCAACGCGGTGTGAGTCGCGTTAGGTTGGATCTCGGGCGAGAGCAGTGCTCGGCGGCGCTCATTGTAGAAGCGGTGAACGAGGCTCGGGTTGCGTTCAAAGCCTTGTGGCGTGGCGACTTCTTCGACGTGGTGACCTTCCCAGAGGCCGTTGGCATCGCGAAAGGTGGGAATCCCGGACTCGGCGGAAATGCCAGCTCCGGTGAGGATTAGGATGTTCATGGTTCGCGGCAAAGCTGAGATGGGAGGTTGGAATTGCGGGGCAGGGCAGGGCGGTCGCAAGCGGAGCCTCCCGCCCAGGCCGCGGCAGGAAACTGCTCGAGGCTCCGGCAGGGGGGCGCCGCGACCCAAGTTTGCCCGAATTTACGCGTTCAGAACAAGTTGGCTTGTCGATTTGCCCTCGTTTTCGGGTGGGAGGTTTGCGGCGTGAGGAAGCAATGCAAACCGGGGCAGCCGGGGCCGATCCCGAGTTCGGGCGTGATTGGGTGAGTGTGGTGACTGCGGATCTCTTCCCTTTCGTGATCGGGGGGAGTTGGGCTATCATGCGTCGGCAAAGTTCACGTAATCCGCGTTTTCCGAACGTCCCCATCGTTGGCCACCATATGTCTAAATCCCGCGATTTTCTCGGTCCATACCGACTCGCCCGATTGATCCGGGTTGGGTCCACCGCTGAAGTTTGGGAGGCGATCGACGAGACGAGTTCGGATAACAAGCGGTATGCGCTCAAGGTGCTGCGGGCCAGTTGTGCGTCGGACAAGAACGAGCTGGCTCTGCTCAAGCACGAATTCAACGTCGGAAAGTCACTGGCGAGCCCTCGGATTATCAAGGTGCTCGAACACCAGACGGACAAAGGCCGTCCGTTTTTGGTTCTCGAGTTGTTCAGTGAGTTGAATATGAAGCAGGCGCTTCGTAAGGGGCCAGACTCGCTCGCGTTCATGCTCGATAAGATCATCGAGCAGGCCGCCGAAGGCCTTTACTACATGCACACCAAGAACTGGATTCACCGCGATATCAAGCCGGACAACTATCTCGTTGCTCGCGACGGTGAGACCAAGTTGATCGACTTCACGATCGCTGAGCCGAAGCGAACCGGAATCAGCAAGCTGTTCTACAAAGCCAAGACGGTGCAGGGAACGCGGAGTTATATGTCGCCGGAGCAAATTCGCGGCAAGCTGTGTGACGAGCGGAGCGACATCTACTCGTTCGGCTGCGTGCTCTTTGAGTTGGTCGCGGGCAAGCCGCCGTTCACAGGGCAGACGCCCAATGACCTCCTGTCGAAACACCTGAGCGCGTCGATTCCGAGTCCGGTGGTTTACAACGACAACGTGACGACCGAGTTCGCCAATATGACCAAACGAATGATGGCGAAGAAGCCTGATGATCGGCCTGATTCCGTTTGGGAATTCTTGAAAGAGTTCCGGGCGACGCAGGTTTGGAAGAAGCGACCGAGAGTGCCGGAGGAGAGCGTGTTCGATGACATGGGCGGGATGAAGTCTGCCGAGGACATGATCAAACGCCCCGACGGTAACTACGACATCGAAGACAAATCAAAGAAAGAGAAAAGCTGAACGATGGCTGGCCCAGGATTAGAATTTGAATACGAAATCGCGGACCTCGAAGAGAAGATCGCGTCGCTCGAACGGACCACTGACCGCAACGGCGAAATCGAGTCGGCGATCCGTTCGTTGCGATTGGCTCGTGTTACGAAGCTGAAGGAAACTTACGGTTCGCTCGATTCGTGGCAGACCGTGCAGGTGGCTCGGCACAAGAATCGTCCTTACACGCGAGACTACCTGAACCTTGCATTCGACGAATTCGTTGAACTGCACGGTGACCGTCATTACGGCGACGATCGCGCGATGTTGTCAGGCTTCGCTAAGCTGGACCGATTCAAGGTCATGGTGATCGGTCACCAGAAAGGTCGGACGTACAAAGAGCGTGCAGCGTGTCACTTTGGATGTGCTCACCCTGAGGGTTATCGCAAGGCGATGTTGAGAATGAAACTCGCCGAGAAATACAAACTTCCCGTGATCTGTTTTATTGATACTCCCGGTGCGTATCCCGGAATCGGCGCCGAGGAACGCGGGCAGGCTCAGGTGATCGCTGAAAGCATGTTTTTGATGAGCCGGCTAAAAACCCCGATCATCTGCGTTGTAATCGGAGAAGGCGGTTCAGGCGGCGCATTGGGGATTGGCGTTGGAGACCGCGTGGCCGTCATGCAGCACGCGTATTACAGCGTGATCAGTCCGGAAGGATGTGCCGGCATTTTGTGGAAAAGCCACGAGCATGCTCCCAAGGCGGCGGCCGCTCTGCGGTTCACGAGCGACCACTTGAAACGACTCGGCATCGTCGATGACGTGCTCGAGGAGCCGCTCGGCGGCGCCCATCGTGACCACCATCAAATGGCGACGCGGATGAAGACTTACTTATCGAATCAGCTCGCCGAGTTGGACGCGCAGCCGATCGACAAATTGGTCGAAGATCGGTACGAGAAGTTTCGTCGGATGGGCGTGTTCTTGGAAGGCGGCGAAGTTCAGTGAGAGCGGCTCGCCGGAGGCTGGATCGCCGGCCCGGTCGCTCGCTGTTGCGTATCGCCCGCGAGTGTGAGTTTGGCTGGTGTCTGCGGCGGGCGATCGCTGGTCGGAGCGGCTTCCTCGGGCTAAATTCACCGCCCTGCAACGTCCGATAATGCCTCTTATGTTGTATTCGATCTGTCTGAAACGATGGTTTTAGGCGGATTCTGCCGCGGCCCGGTTGGGTCCTGCATTGTTATCCGGTCTCGTGAGGAGCGGTTCCTGCACTGATTGGCTGGGGATCTGGTGTCGTCGGGGTTCGCGGTGTCTTGGCGGCGAGTGTTTGGTGGAGGTGCCCTGCCGTTGTTGTCGCTGAGTTGGTTATTGCTGTTGCCAATTTGCTGCGCCGGAGGCTTGTTGCCATCGCGGTGGTGATGTGAGATTCGACGGCAGGCTGGCCGGTGTGTTGGTCGGTGGTGACCACGTCGGAGCTGACTCGGGTTGCCAGGTTGGGAAGCGAGTGTTTGCGTCCGGTCGCGGGGCTTCGCTGAGCCAGGTTTGCATCGGTCCGGCGGGCTGAAGTTTGGATTCGAAATCGTCGAGATACGGTCGCACGACCGAGGCGAGTTCTTCGGGCATGATCGCGTCGGATTGGTCGAGGAGTCTGGCGATCCAAAGACCGCTGCGGCTTTCGATGATCGCCGATCGTGTGCGTTCGCCGAAAAGCGTGACGGCGAAGAGCGTGATCAGCGTGCAGTAGATCGCACCTTTGCCGAGTCCAAAAAGTGCTCCGATTTGGCGATCGAACTCTTTCAGTCGCATCCGGTCGATGGTCCCTCCGATCATCCGAAAAGCCACCCAAATCACTAGCGATGTCCCGATGTACAAAATCAGCATTGCCAGAAAACGGTTCCACGGCGGTTCGGCGTGAATGTTCTGGCTGAACGGTTCGCGGTAGTGGTATGCGACTGCGTAGCTGACAACGATCGAAGCGATCGAAGCGAGTTGCCACGCGAATCCTTTGATGGCGCCGAAGAGCATCGCACCAATCAGTACGATTGCCATCAAAATGTCATAAGTTTGCACGGTACCGGATCTGCGGATGAGTGAGTCGGCGTCGGATTTCGAGGTGATGGACAGGTGTTATTCGAAATCGCTTCTACCAAAATTGGCAGAGCAGGGCGAAGGGCAAATTTTATTTCTCGCCTCTCGTTTTCTCGTCGTGCAAGCTGCGTTCGCCGAGGTCGGCTCGCGTAGGTAGAAGGCGAGATTTTCCGAGGTGGCGGTCGAGGTGAGGGTTTTGCTACGTCGGAGCGTGACGGATCAGGAATTTTTTTGCGACCGCCCTGCCCTGCTCCGCTCGTGCCCGTGTTCGCTCTGCGTGTTTTTGTTGCTTCGGTTACCTCTCATTCGCGTCGTCTCCTTTGGCTGGCTTCAAAACCCATATTTCGACGAGCACGATGGTGGGGGTTGCCTATGGATATTGGGGCGTCTCGACTCAGGGGATGTCGCTCGAAAGTGGTTTGCTCGCCGGCGGGTTGTGTAGCGTCGCCGGAATGTTGCCCGATCTCGATTCCGATTCGGGTGTGCCGCTTCGCGAAACAAGTCTGTTCATGGCCGCCATCGCGCCGATGTTGATGATCGATCGATTTCGGGACATGGGGCTTTC
This sequence comes from Rhodopirellula sp. JB044, assembly GCA_043101355.1. Lineage (GTDB taxonomy): Bacteria > Planctomycetota > Planctomycetia > Pirellulales > Pirellulaceae > Rhodopirellula. Next base: position 31,136 of record JBICHZ010000424.1, on the reverse strand, counting down.
GCACGAGTCGATGGCACTCGCGGCGATGCTGGTCTACATCGGAATCCGGTTTGTCGCGGTCGAGTTCTTCCGTCGCTACACGGTGCACCGCGGGATGTGGCACAGCGTTCCGGCGGCGTTGGTAGCGGGGCTCGGTGCGTACCTGCTGATGCCGTGTCCGAGCGAGGCGATCCGGGTGTACAAGTCGCTCGCCGTTTTGATCGGATTCATGACGCATTTGATTTTGGATGAAATCTGGAGTCTGGATTTCAGCCGGGGGCGGATGCGGGTGAAAAAGTCGTTCGGTACGGCGTTGAAGTTCTTCGGTAAAGATTGGTGGGCGAACGTTTCGGTTTGGGGCAAACTCGCGTTGCTGTGTTATCTAGCGTGGGGAGATCATGCGATTCTCGATCGTCTCCGGCAGCGCGTGCGTCTGGACCGCGAGCGGTACACCATTCCCGGGCCTGACGTGTTTTCAGAATCGCGGGCTCCGATCTATCCGTCGTCGGGCGATTCAAATTCGGCACCGCCCTACCCTGCCCCGACGCGGCAGTACCCTGCACCCTCGCAGCCGTACGGAGTCCCCTCGCAGCGATATGAAGCCCCAACGCAGCCTTATGGATCCCCATCGCAGTCCGTTCCTGGTTATGCTCCTGTCGAGCACTGGCAGGCGGCAACGTCAGATTCGCAGAGGATCGCTTCTCCGCCGAATCGCCCTGCCCTGCCCTCGTCCGATGGTGTAGGGGCGTTTTAGTGCAATCTGCCTTCACTTACCAAAACGCGAGCCGGCTCTAAGAAGATGCGAATCCTACTGTCCACGCCTGTACCCGAGCTCGTTTCTTTCTTGGATGCTGACTCGGGTGTGGATGTTTGTTGGTTGGCTTCCGCTGATCAAATTGAAACGCTCAGGTCAGAGGGGCTCGGAGGTGACGCGTGCGAGTATCAGGTCAGTCGTAGTAAGCTCGACCTGCGTTCGGTTCGTGAGATGCGTCGCGCGATCCAGCAGAAGCAACCCGACCTTGTTCACGCGTTTTATGGCCGAGCATTGTCGCATGCGGTTTTGGCGACGACGGGCATGTCGAAGCCGCCTGCGATTGTTTCGTTCCGCGGGATCACTTCGAAACTGCATCGTCTCGATCCGTCGGATTGGTTGACGTACCTCCATCCCAAAGTGGTGGCTCATGCCTGTGAGTCCAACGCTGTTCGAGATGCGATGGTTGCGTCGGGAATTCCTCTAAAGAACTGTTTCGTTACGTACAACCGCGTGCCACCGGTGGCCGGTGTGGAGAGCCGTCATGAACTGCGATCGCAGTTGGGCATTCCGGAAAACGCATTTGTAGTTGGGACGGTTGCCACAATGCGCCCTGTGAAGGGGATCGATATTTTGTTGCGAGCTATCATCGAGTGCTCGCAGCTAAGCGACCTTCACGTATTATTGGTTGGTAGTATCAAGGACAAGCGTGTTGAGAGGTTGGTCGATGACCCGATCATTCGAGATCGCGTTCATCCAATCGGGTACCACGCCGATGCACCGAAGTTTCTCAACGCCATGGATGTTTTCGTAATGCCTTCGCGGCAGGAGGCGTTGTGTTTGGCTTTGTTGGAAGCGATTTCGTGTGGTGTGTGTCCCCTTGTTTCGGATGCCGGTGGTTTGCCCGAGGTTGTCAGGCATGAGGTCGACGGACTTGTATTTCCAAAAGAAGATGTCGAGAGCCTCGCGGCGTCGATTCGTCGATTGCACTCCGACCGAGCGTCTCTCGATGAGTTTGCCCGGTCGGCAAAACGACGCAGTGCCGACGTTTTCTCCGCGGAGAGTTGGTGCGAGCGGGTTGAAGGTATGTACCGTGACGTTCTCGCCAGGCGCGATGGCGGGCAGTGAGGCGTGACGGCCCCGATCGGGCTCATTCACGGCATTCTTGATGGTCCACTTGGATCCGGCGAAACTTCCAAACCGCCCTGCCCTGCCCCGTTCTGGACATTTCGCGATGAAGATTCGCCTAATTTATGGGCCAGTGAGATGTGCTGAACGAGGTGTATTCAACCCGGCGGCTTTCGGTGAGCCGGTCTGTATTCCGTTTAGGAACACGTTATGCTGCGAACGAATAAGGCGAACTCCTGCAAGCAAGCCTCCATTGTCGACAATTTGCGAATCAAAAGGCGGTCGCAAAAGTTGGTAAACTCTTTCGGCAAACAGATGGTCTTGCTTTTTACAGATAAACACTTTTTGACTTCGAACTAGATAGGATGAATCATGTCCACACCGCTGAAATCGTTAATCGACACCGGAACGAAACTGTATCTCGATTCGGTAGAGCCGGCGGAGGTTGATAAGAATTTGGCGTACGGTGCGGTAGGAGCGACCAGTAATCCTGCCATCATTTCCTCGATCATCGCCGGAGGCGGCCGCGATTCCCAGATCGAATCGATGCTCGCCGAGGGGAAGACCGATGAGGAGATCGCCTGGACGTTGACCGATCAGCTCGTCAGTGAAGCCGAGGCGAAGTTCGCCGCGATTCATCAGGAGACGAAAGGTAACGCGGGTTGGGTGAGTTTCGAGTTGGACCCGTTGCTCGAAGACCCTTCTTTGAATCTCAAGGAAGATGATGTCGTCCAGAAGTACATCGAGTTGGGCAAGAAGTGGGCGGCCGGTCACACGAATCGAATGATTAAGGTGCCGGCGACTCCCGCCGGGCTGCGTGCTCTCGAACCGCTGGCGGCCGCAGGGGTGACTTTGAATGTCACGCTGATCTTCACCGACGAGCAATATCGCATCGCTCGTGAAGCCATCTGGCGTGGCGTGAACGGCAAAGTGGATCCATCTGAATTCAAATCGGTTTACAGTATCTTCATTTCACGGATTGACGTTTACACCGACAAGCATCTGTCTCTCTCGGATGAAGCACAGGGGCAGGTTGGTTTGGTCAATGCGAAGCGGATTTGGAAAGAGAACCGCGAGTTTTGGGCCGAGAAGGGACTGCCGCTGGAGCAGGAGTTGATCTTCGCCAGCACGGGCACGAAAGACCCTAGCGATCCTCCGTGGAAATACGTTGCTGCGTTGGCGGGAAGCGATATTCAAACCAATCCGCCGGAGACGAACGCGGCCGTTGCGGAAAGTGATTTGACGTTTACCCGCACGGTTGAAGACATGCCGCCTGAAGCGGTTCTCAACGAGATCGATTCGGTGGTGGATACTCAAAAGATGCACGCTTTCCTGATGGAAGAAGGCGTTGACAAGTTCGTCAAGCCTCAGCGAGCACTGCTAAAACTGATCGCCGACAAGCGTAGCGAATTGTCTCCAACCGCCTAAACCAATGATGGGCCGCGTTTGTTCTTTGCGCCGCTTCGGTGCGAGGAACAAAGGTTTGGGAACCCATTCGGGTTCACGCGGTTTGAGACTCACGCATCAAAGGCACGCTCGAGATCATCCTGAAGATCAGCGAAGTTTTCGAGCCCGACGGAAAGTCGGATCAGCGAGTCGGTGATGCCGTGTTTTGCCCGGTCCTCGGCCGCGTAGGAAGCGTGAGACATCGTCGCGGGTTGCTCGATCAAGGATTCCACCGCGCCCAGACTGACGGCGAGGTGAAACAGTCGAGTGGCCTGGCAAACTCGCTTTACCTTTTCGAGTGGTGCGTCGAGTTCGAACGTGATCATCGCACCGAAACACTTTTCCGGTGTTGGAAGATCGCTGTCAAACAACGTGGCGGCCAATGCGGCCTGCGGGTGGCTGCTTAAACCTGGGTAAAGCACCGAGCGGACCTTTTCGTGGGACTCGAGCCAGCGTGCTAGCTGTAGTGCGGTTTTCGACTGCTCGCGAATCCGAAGGTCGAGTGTTTTCAGCCCGCGAGCGATCAAGAAGCAGCTCATCGGATCGAGCACCGCTCCAGTCGCATTCTGGATAAAGTAAAGTCGGTCGAAGAGTTCCTTGTTAGCAACTGCGAGTGTTCCACCGAGGCAATCGCTGTGCCCACCGAGGTATTTCGTCGCCGAATGCATGACGATGTCGATCCCCCATTCCAGTGGGCGCATCAGTGCTGGGGTTGCGAAGGTGTTGTCAACTCCTGTGATGATTTCGTGTTTCTTCGCGATCTCGGCAATAGCGAGCATGTTGGGAACGGTGAGTCGTGGATTCCCCACGGTTTCGCCCCAGATCAATTTTGTATCCGCGCAAATGGCGGCTTCCACTGCGTCAGGCTGAGTCATGTCGACCAGCGTCACGCGAATTCCACTCGCGTCGCAGATCTGATGCAGGAGTCGATAGGCACCACCATAGATGTCCGTGCCGGCGACCACATGGTCTCCTGATTTCAGGAGCATCGTGACCGCATGGATCGCAGCCATCCCGGTGGAAAATGCGAGGGCTCCGGCGCATTGATTGGTTGACCCGCATTCGAGCGATGCGAGGGTCTGTTGTAGTGCCGTGCGTGTCGGATTGCCGCTGCGCGAATAATCGTATTCACCCCACTGCCCTGCCCCGGGCTGTCGGAACGTGCTGGCGAAATGGATCGGGGCAACGACCGCTCCCGTCGCCGGGTCGACCTCACCTCCGACGTGGATCGCACGGGTTCGGAAACCGGCTCGGTCGGAACCGCCCGCCTTCTCGCGGTCTGCATGATCGGTCATGTTCCGAGCCTTATTCTTCGTCCGCGGCGGACAATGCTTGGTCGAGGTCCGCGATCAGATCCGCAGGGTCTTCGATTCCACACGAAAACCGAATCATATTGTCGGCGATTCCAAACGAGGCTCGTTCCTCGGGCGAGTAGCTGAAGTAGCTCATCACCAAGGGTTGTTCGATCAGCGACTCGACGCCGCCGAGGCTTGGTGCGATGCGAGCCAATCGTGCGGCGTCGACCACTCGGGAGGTGGCTTTCCAATCGGCGTCTTTCACGGTGAATGTAATCAAGCCGCCGAAACCACGCATTTGCTGTGACGCGATGGCGTGGGTGGGGTGCGACGCAAGTCCCGGATAGAAAACCCGCTCGATGCGAGGGTGGTTTTCGAGGAACTGAGCGACCGCGAGGCCATTTTCGTTATGGCGTGCCATGCGAAGCGCGAACGTTTTGAGTCCCCGTTCGAGCAGGTACAGGTTGTGTGGCGAACTCACGCTACCGAGGCAACCGCGTAGTGCCCGAATCGGGTCGAGAAGTTCACGTCGACCGCAGATGGCTCCGGCGAGCAAGTCGTTGTGCCCGCCGAGGTATTTGGTCGCCGAGTGCAGTACGTAGTCGACGCCGTACTCGATCGGTTTGAGGTTAAACGGTGTCGCCAAAGTGGCGTCGATGAGTGTTTCTACCTCGTGTGCTTTGCCGATGGCGGCAAACTGCTCGAGGTCCACGCAGGTCAAGTGCGGGTTGGTCGGCGATTCCGACACGAGCAGTTTTGTTTTCGGGTTGATCGCGGCTTCCATGGCGGCGAAATCGCCCGTCGGAACCTGCCGCGTAACCACACCAAAGCGAGCCAAGTGCTTTGCGCAGAACTCGCGGCTTCGGTGGTAGCATTGGTCGAAAAAGACGATCTCGTCACCGGCGGAAAGCCGACTCATTAGCAGGCCGACGATCGCTGCCATACCGCTGGAGTAAAGGATCGCGTCTTCAGCGCCTTCGAGTGCGGCGAGCTTGGCCTCCACGACTTTTTCGTTGGGGTTGCCGTAGCGAGCGTACTCCTCGCGCTGCTGGCGTCCTTCGACAAAATCCAGCAATTGGTCGGTCGATTCGAAGGTGAACGTCGACGCCGAATAGATCGGCGTGGCGATCGCACCTTCGGATTTCTGCCGGAGTTCCCCACCATGCACGCACTGCGTCGACGCACCACGAGGCATTGGGGAACCGGCACAAATTGCGTCGGAAGAGGAGACACCTGAGAGAGCGTTTTCAGGGTCGGAAGTGGCCCGCGAAGAGGACGGGGCTGCACTGACACACGTCAGCAGATCGGTGGTATCCACCGATCCAATCGAATTGGTTTTCATTAGAATGGCTTTTTAGCAGTGAGGCTGCAAGCGGCCGCAAATCCCTACAAGTTTGCGAGCCGGGACCCAGTGAATCCCGACCAGAGTGTTCGTCAGGTTAGCTGCTTGGTCAGATTTGAGCAAGCGATTTTCTCGGTGAAGTTTTGGAGGTGAGCGAACGACCATTTTGTAGGGGCGTCGCTCCTTTGCGTATTGTCGAGGAGGGCAATGTCCTACAATGGCTCTGCCCGAGGAAATCATTCGACGCAAAATCGTGTTCAGGTATCGCCCAACAACATTCGGGTGTCGCCCAACAACAATTGTGCAAACACATAAGAACGACGGTCCATTCCGATGAAAAAACGAGGTTCTGAGATCACGGCATCTTCACTGCGGCTGACGATCGATGGTGGCCGCGATCACATCGCTCTCGCCGCACGTCCGTTGCAGAGGTTATTCAGCACCGCAGTGGTTGGCTGTGTCATGTTGTCTTTCGCCACGCCTCAGTGGAGTGTCGTCGGCGGTTTGGGCGGGCGTGCCTGCGCACAGGAGAACGAACCTGAGGTGGCGTCGGAAGTTGAGTCGCCCTCGTCGCCTCCTAGCTATTCGAAGCCTCATCTGGCGAGTGATCAGATCGCGGGTTTCTATCGTTCATTGGCAGAGCGAAAGAAGGCCGGAACCGATGAAAACGGGCAGGATGTGCCATCTGATGCACCGGAGAAGGCTGGCGATGCGGTGCCGGGTGAACACCAGGATCAATCCGGTGGGACCCCGGAGGATCCTTCATCGGAGTTGGAAGCCACGCCAGCAGAGATTCAGCAATGGATCGACCAGCTCGGTTCGGTCGAGTTTGCGGCACGCGAACAGGCGACTGCAAAATTACGTGGTGCCGGAAAGCGAGCCTTGTCGCTGCTCGAAGAGGCGTCTCGGGAGCATCCCGACCTCGAAGTCCGCACGCGTGCGACGGACGTTTCCAAAGGCATTACCGGCGGGGAAACTGCCGGACGCATCGATGCGTTTCTCGCTGGTGAAGACGTCGAATTGGACGGGTGGGAGGTCTTTCAATCCATCATGGGTGATGGCGTTCGCATTCGTGAACTGTATGTTGATTTCTTAATGCGGCATGGCGAGGTCGCGGCGTCACTCGACGTGACATCGAAGGCTCGTGAAGCCGCGTTTCAGAAGACGATTGTCGATGTGCAACGCGGTATGTTTGTCGAGCAACGCTCGCCAACCGAAGCGGACCTGATCGCGTTGATGCTGTTGGCCAATGACCATGACATGCCGATCACACGAGTCGAAGAGAACGCCATTTTTACGGTGTTACGACGCGAAGCAACTGCGAAATTGATCTCGGATTCGCAGTTATCGGGGGCTTTTCGAGCCATGCTCGGCGGTTGGATTTCGCGGAAGGATGTTGTCAATCGGCAGGAGATGCTGTGGTTCGCATTGAGTTGGGATTTGACCGAAACATTGCCGCTGGCGTTAACAACACTTGAAAAGGCGACGGATCCAGTCACGCTCGGGATGGCCATGCAGGCGATCGCGCGGTTCGGTGATCAGTCGAACGTTCCGGAGGTCGCCAAGTTTCTCAACGACTATCGACCGGCGAGTGAGCAACAGTATGCCGGCGGTACGCTCGTGCAGGCGTTTGTTAGCGACGCGGCCGCAGCGGCGATCATTTTATTGAACGACCGATCGCTCGACGAGTTCGCTCTGAACGCGGCCGCCGAGCATCCCAAGTATGGCTTCATCGTGCAGGAAATCGGCTTCCCTACCGAAGACCCCAAGCCTCGAAAAGACGCGATCGAAAAACTCAAAAAAGAATTACTGTCCCGCTAAGACGGAGCTTCCTGCTACACCGCGACGGGAGCTTTGATATGCGGGTGCGGGTCGTAGTGAGTGAGTTCGAAGTCTTCGAAGCAGAAGTCGCTCATCGAGTTGACATCACGCGTGATCTTCATCGTCGGTAAAGGCCGCGGTGTCCGTGTGAGCTGTTCCCGCGCTTGCGCGTAATGATTGGAGTAGAGGTGGACGTCGCCGAGTGTGTGCACAAATTCACCGGGCTCCAAACCGGTGACTTTGGCCATCATCATGGTGAGAAGCGCGTAGCTGGCAATGTTAAACGGGACGCCGAGAAACAAGTCTGCACTGCGTTGATAGAGCTGGCAAGAAAGCCGCCCGCCGGCCACGTAGAACTGAAACATCAGGTGGCACGGAGGCAACGCCATCGCAGGCACGTCGGCGACGTTCCATGCCGAAACGATTAGCCTTCTTGATTTCGGGTTGGTGCGAATTTCGTTCTCGACCCAGGCGATCTGGTCGATCGTTTCGGTGTCGCTATCTCGCGCAGGCCAGCTTCTCCACTGATGCCCGTAGATGGGGCCGAGTTCACCGTCAGCGTCCGCCCATTCATTCCAAATCGATACGCCGTTTTCTTTCAACCATGCAATGTTGGTTTCGCCGCGCAGGAACCAAAGCAGTTCATAGATGATCGACCGAACGTGCAGCTTTTTCGTTGTCAGTAAAGGGAAACCTTCGGCGAGGTTGAACCGCATTTGACGTCCAAACAGACTTCGCGTTCCTACCCCGGTGCGGTCATCGCGGTCGAGGCCTTGATGAAGAACTTCGTCGAGGAGTTCCAAGTATCCGTGCATGAATCAATTTCTCGCTTTGCGGTCAATGTGAACTCGTTGGACGAGTCGCAGTCGCGGTTTGCGGTTGTGACGCGTGAATTTGACGCGGCAACGATCGTTTCGTGAAAAGGGCGTTGTATCGAGGCGGTCGAGTTAATCGACGGTTTCAGGACGGAGACAATCGAGAGTCCAGTGACGGTCGCTCGTCATCGAGACGGACGCGGGGTCGATACCGAGTGACGATACGATTGCCCGAATCTCAGCGAGCGTCAACGAGGCGTGTAGCGATTGGCGTAGCAGTTGTCGAGGAGCGGTTGCGGGTGACGCATGGTCCTCGGCGCCGCCGTGGAGTTCGACGAGTCGTTCGACCTCCGTTCCATTTTCGGGGCGATAGAGGTCTCGGATAAACAAACGTCCCCCAGGCCGGAGTACTTTCATCGCCAACCGAAGGGCGTTCTCAGGAGAATCGAGGTGGTGCAGAACCGTATTGCTGATCACGGTGTCGGCCAACTCGCTCTGCAGTGACGAGATGTCGTTCAGATCCGCGTGTTCGAGTTGAATTTGGTCCAGTCGACCTGCAAAATCGATCTCGACCTGCGCGAGTTCGAGCATCTCGACGCAAGAGTCGACTCCCATGAGTTGCAGCTCATTCGGGTTGCAATGGGGGTGGTCGGCCGATCCCTCGATGCCGGCCGATCCTTCTGCGATCGCTTCCAATGTCTCGCACAGCATGATCGGGATCAGTGCCGGTCCGCATCCGAGATCGACGACCCGCGGACCGACTGGGCCCGATTCAAGCAAATCGAGCACAAACCGCTTGTTGACCTCTTCGTGGTCCATCTCGCGGTAGGCCTCGGCATCGAGTTTCGCGTCTTGCGGTGGGGGTTCACAAACACGTGGCAACATGTCGTCTGGGCTTTTGAAAGGTGGCGGGCGGAATGTGAGCAACCGAGTCGACGAGGCAGATGCCCGTTCGGTCGTACTTGGGGGCGAAATTACAAGCCTGGCATCGATCAAACCAGGCGGTTGTAAAACGGGCATTCGTCAACGTGGCAGGTGAACTCTATGCGAACGGCGACTAGCCAGGCGAGTGGGTGAAAAATTAGCCATTTGTGAGAGGGTACGAATGTATATCGTGATGCGTGCTGTTTGTAACGGAGATACGCCCTGTGCGTGCGTTTGTTTTGGGGCGGAGCGTTATCGCTAAAGAGGCGGACAATGGCGAATATGAGGGTCTTTACCCAAAATTTTCAGAAATCCACCCCACAAATTTCTGTTCACTAATTAAAACGTAGTTTCGAGGCTTGTGGACTTTAGCGGTCGCGTGGAATAGGGAGATTTCGCTGCCGATGAAAAAAGACTCGTGTTTTACGGTCTCAGACGCTCTTTTTGACGAATCTGACCCCTTCTTCCCAGGCGAGATCCATGAAAAGAACCAAATCCGGCTCGGGCGCCACGCGTTCACTATCGAAATCGGAGCAATCCGCGGGCTGGAATGGGCCTCCAACGGCGGAGTCTTGGGCGATGGTCACGCCTGGTGACGTCATGCGTTCGATCGGGCGTCGTTTGCCGTCGGTCTTTTTCACGACTTTGCTGGTGACGGTCGCGGTTGTTGCCTTGTTGATCGTTTGGCCGAACCAATATCGCAGCGAAGGTCTGATGTATGTCCGCCTCGGTCGGGGCGCGATGGGAGGAGATCCGACGACGAAGACCGCCAATTCCGTTTCGATGCAAGAAAGTCGGACTGCGGAGGTCGTGAGCATCGGCGAGATGATCAGCAGTCGTGAGATTGCCGAACGCACCGTCGATCGGGTCGGAATCGAAAAAATTAACCAGCCCCGCAATTGGTTTGAGAAAGCCATGGAGGACGGGAAGAGCTTCCTCGAATCGGACCACCAGTTGGTTCGTTGGATTCCCGGTCGCGAGCCAAAGACCGTCGGCGAGATGACTGCCGAGCAATACGCCGCCCAAATCGATCGTGAACGAGCGATCAAGGCGGTCACGAAAGCGATCGATGTCCAGGTCGCCAAGAATGGGTACACGGTTGCGGTTTCTGGAAAAGAAGACGACCCGTTGTTGGTGCAGGAAATTGTCCAAGCCGTGATGGATGAGTTTGGCAGCTATCACGTGGAGGCTCATCAGGTAAAAGGATCAGAGTCGTTTTTCGATGTTCAGGCGTCGGAGAGTCGAAAGATCGCGATCGCCGCACGGAGGAAGTTGCAAGAGACACGCAACGAGATGGGGTGGATCAGCACCCAGTCAGCCGAGCGCACGTTGAGCGAGCGAATCATTGATCTCGAGATGAAGCTGAGTACCGCGGACAGCGAGCTCGCCGAAGCGATCAGCCAGGCCGACGAACTGCGTCGGCAACTCGAAGCAACCGAACAGTGGGTGCCCGTCGAAGTTACCCTCGGCATCGCCAATGCGGCGGGTGACCAAATGCGCAGCCAACTCTATGACGTGCAAATCCAGGACGGGGATGAATTGGCGCGTCTGAGCCCGTCTCACCCTCGCTACAAACGCATCAAAGAAAAGATGATGCAGAGCGAGAAGCTAGCCGGTAGCGAACGCGAGGAACGTCAGCAAACCCGCGAAGCAATCAATCCGGTCTACCAGGATCTGGAAACGCAGTTTCAGACCGTCCGCGCGAAAGCAGTTGGATTGGAAAGCCGGCGTGACGCGCTCGCGGAACGACTATTGGCAACACAGCAGGACCTGCGTCGCCTCAACGATGATGTGACGACGCTCTCGCAGCTCGCTTGGGAAGCAGAATTAGCAGAGGAAACTTTTCGTGACCATGCGCGTTCACTCGAGGAAGCACGCGTAAACACAGAGCTGGACAAGAAGCAGATGTCTGATGTGAGCGTGATCCAGAAAGCTTCACTGAATCTGAAAAAGTCCGGTCCGAAGCGAGGGTTGCTGGCGGTCGTTGGTGCCATGCTCGGATTGTCTCTGGGGCTACTCCAGGCAATCTTGCGAGATTCACCCGTTGACCCACGGTCGTCGCGTATCGATATGCCGATCCGTGATCCGTTGGAATCGGATGCTGATGCAGCTTTGGATGAAGATGGATCGACGAGTTCTGCGAACGAAATCGATTCCAATGAGGCGGCAACTGCCGAGGGTAACGACGATCGAGAGCATGCGAATCAACAGGTTGTGTCCTTGCCCGGATCGGGAACGGGATCGTCCGTTTCGCTCCCTCGCTGACCTTGCGACGGATTGCTGTCAGGGGTTGTTAAGAGCTCGCAAAGACGTTGCTCTCGACCGGCCTGTTTTTTGTATTCTGATTTCTTCTAGGACGACATCGTGTTTTCATTTTTCAAACGAAGAGCCCGGGACAAGGGTTGGTTGGCTTGGCCGACGGCTTCCGCCCTCGGAAGCCGACGAGCTTTGTTGCTATCGCCGAGACAGTTTGAACGAGAGATCACCCGCGAACGCGTGCGTGCAACACGCCGTTCGATTCCTTTTTGTGTCCTGACGATTGAGCTGCAGGGCGTCAATGGACGCGATCACAATGGTTCGCATTTTGGCCCGGTTAAAAATGCTAAAAGTCCCAGCCATCGAAATGCTAAAAGTGCCAGCCATTTGATTTTGAGGAAGCGGTCCAGGCGTCTCGTTGACCTCCTGCACCACAACCTGCGAATGACTGACGAAAAAGGAGTGCTCTCGGCGACCCGCTATGGTGTGCTGTTGGTCGACACTCCTGAGATGGGAGGACGGGCCGTCTTGGATCGAATGACGGTTCTGTTTGCCGATGCGGGACTCGATGTGCGTTTGAGCTTGCAGGTTCATGATGCGGATGGGTTCGGTGGCAAGGATGATCACCCCTCTGGCAACGGCACCCGTCGTGATGATGAGAGTGGCAGCAAAGATTGGGTGCGTCGCCCCTCCGAGATGCTCGATGTGACAGCGACCGCATTGGAAAAAGCGGGGGCAGTCGCCGATGTCACCGGGGGCGATCCCATTCACGTCCCCGGCGAATCGTCCGGCGCGAGCAGCGGCGGAGTTCACCCGCAATCAGCATTGATGCAGTCTCAAGAAGTTGTCGTTGATTCGCAGGTCAGCATTGCGGGAGGCGAGTCCACCGAACACTGGCCGTTGGCCTCTCGCATTGCCAAACGGGTCGTCGACGTCGTAGGCGCTAGCGTCGGGTTGATCGTCACGAGTCCGTTTCTCATCGCGGCGATGATCGCGATCAAATGGGATGACGGCGGGCCGGTTATGTTCTGTCAAACACGCGAGGGTCGGTACGGGCGTCCCTTCACGATCTACAAACTTCGAACGATGATCGTCGATGCGGAAAAATCACAGGCCGCCCTTCGTGCAGCGAGTCACCGGGACGGTCCAGCCTTCAAAATCAGCAAAGACCCACGTGTTACGAAAGTTGGGCACTTTTTGCGGGCAACATGTCTGGATGAATTGCCTCAACTGATTAACGTGCTCAAAGGCGATATGTCATTGGTGGGCCCTCGGCCACTGCCTTGGCACGAAAGCCGAGCGTGCGAGCGATGGCACCGCCGACGATTGGATGTGCGTCCAGGTTTGACCTGCATTTGGCAGATCGACAAGTCGAAAGCGGAAACCTTCGACGATTGGATGCGGATGGATCTGCGGTACATCGACCGACTCGGCTTTTTCGATGACTTGCATCTGATCGCGCGGACCGTGGTCGTTCCCGTAACCGGACGGGGCGGCGAATAGAACAACTTGTAGTGCATTGTGTGACGTCGTGCTGAGAAAACCTGTCCTGCGTACTACGTCTCCCTCAGCACCGTTTTCGTTCAACGAGAATGCGCCCGGTGCTTCGCAACCGCGGCACTCGCAAGTCAATTCAGAAACATCGCCAATCGAGCATTCAGTGGAGTCCAACTGTTGCAAGCAGAATCTCGTCGAAACCTGGGATGCAGGTTACAATCGGGGGGTGAAAACAAGTGACTCTATCATCGAATGCCGTCCGCCCGTTGACTCTTTGGACGCTCGCGTCGTTTTTCTGACGCACTACATACCGCTGTATCAAGTCCGCGTGCTGCAGGAGATTTCTCGAGGTCTTCAGCAGTTCAGGGTGCTGCTCAGCACACCGATCGAACCTAACCGTGACTTTCGCCTCGATTGGTCTGGGCTCGATGTGGAGGTTCAAAAGGCAGTCACGATTCGGCGGCGATGGCGGCATCGCAATGCCGGTTTCGAAGACCCACTCTATGTCCACGTTCCCTACGATACGCTCGGACAGTTAAAAACGCTTCGTCCCGACGTGGTCATCTCGCACGAATTGGGCGCACGCTCTCTGGCAGCGGCTCACTACTGTCGGCGTAGCGGGGCGAAGTTGGTGTTGGCTACCTTTATGAGTGAGCACACCGAACAGGGGCGTGGTTGGTTCCGACATCGGATCCGAAAGCACCTGATCGCTCGTGCTGACGCGATTACCTACAACGGGCCTTCCTGTCGGAAATACCTGTTGTCGCTGGGGGCTCGCGATGAGCAATTGTTCCATTTGCCCTACGCTGCGGATGATCGCAATTTCAGTGATGTCTCGGTGGTTCGCGATGAACCATCGGTGCGTCGACGTTTGCTGTGTATCGGGCAACTGAGCGAGCGGAAAGGCGTCTTGCCGATGATCGAACAACTGAGCGAATTCTGCGAGCGGGCACAGCAATCACTCGAATTGACTCTGGTCGGCGACGGGCCGTTGCGATCACAGGTAGAGCAAATTGGGAGGAGGCACGCGGCGGCGGAACCGGACACGCCCGAGGCCCGTTTGCAGATTCACGTGTTGGGAAACCGCCCTGCCTCCGAACTGCCTTCCTTGATGAGCCAACATGGGGCGGTCATCGCACCGACTCTGGCGGACGAATGGTTATTGGTCGTGAACGAAGCGATGCATGCCGGGCTGCCGGTGATCGGAAGCGTCTACGCTCAGGCCGTGTTGACGATGGTAAAAGACGATGAGAACGGGTGGCAGTACGACCCGCTGCGCCGGAGTGGATTGTCGAGTGAGGGTGACATCCCGGCAAGTCTTCAGTCCGTCCTGAGTCGCTACCTCGATTTAGATGACTACGAGATCGAAGCGATGCGTGCCAACGCGGTGAGAACGGCGAGTGCTTACACGCCTGCTCGAAGTGCCTGTGGGGCGCTGCGAGCGATCCGGTCGGTGCTCGGGATGGGCGACAGCACTGAACTGAGTAAGCGTGTTGAAAGGGGTGACGCGTGATGACGGACCGTCCACCGGCGAGTCTGTCGCTCGACCTCGATAACAAGTGGGCTTACCTTCGTGCCGCCGGACGCGATGATTGGGAGTCCTGCGACAGCTATTTTCCGCTGGCTATCGAGAACATCGTCGAGACGCTCGGTTCCATTAATTTGCCGCTGACCGTTTTTCTCGTCGGACGCGATCTTCGATGCGATGAGGATGTTCGAGCGATCGAACGATTTCGTGGTTTGTCCGAGTGGGAGGCTGCCAATCATTCGCTCAATCACCTGCCGTGGATGCACACGATGAGCGACTCTGAAATCGAAGACGAGATCAGGGTCACACATGATTTGATCGTTTCACGGACGGGCCAGACACCGGTCGGTTTCCGCGGTCCAGGTTTTAGTTGCCCCGATGAAGTGCTGCGCGTCCTTGGACGGTTGGGCTATCGATACGACGCATCGATCTTTCCGACTTCGATGGCTCCGATCGCTCGTGCTGTCTTCCTCGCACGCACCAAGCTGAAGGGAGAGCAGCGAGAAAAGGCGAAGAAGCTCTATGGCGGTTTTGCGGCGATGCGGTGCCCGAATTGGCCTTACTCACGTGCCCTGCCCTGCCCCGCTTCCTCAGACGGCCGAGATGAGTCGCAGTCGCATTTGTGGGAGGTTCCGGTCACGGTATTGCCCATTCTGCGGACGCCGATTCATTTCAGTTATCTCACCTTCTTGGCTGGGTTCAGCGTGACCGCAGCGAAGCTGTATTTTCGTTCGGCTCTGGCGACATGCCGTCTCTTTCGTACGCCGCCCTCGTTGCTGTTGCATCCGCCCGATTTTCTCGGTGCCGAAGATGACGCGGACATGGCTTACTTCCCTGGGATGAAGATGAAACGTGATGCGAAACTTTCGTTCATGAGATGGGCGTTGTCGCTCTACGCTCAGCAATTCACGGTCACCACCATGCTCGACCAAGTTAACAACCTTCATACTGAAACAGCCACCTGCCATGCTTGATTATGGAAAACACAGTGTCCTCGGGATTGGCGTCAACGCGATCGATTATGAATCCGCCGTCGGCCGAATCATTGATGCGGCAAAAAACAACCAGGCGATGTCGGTAACCGCGCTCGCGGTCCATGGTGTGATGACGGGAGTTCTCGATCGTGAGCATCAATATCGGCTCAACCAGTTCGATCTGGTGTGTCCCGACGGGCAACCGGTGCGATGGGCGTTGAACTCACTTCACGGCAAACGGTTTTCAGCCGAACGACTGTCCGATCGCGTCTATGGCCCTGAGTTGACGCTGCGACTTTGCGAAGCGGCGGCCAAGCAGGACGTACCGATCTACCTGTTCGGCGCGACCGAAGAGACGTTGTCCCAGTTTGCCGAGAAGCTGGGCGAGCGTTTTGAAGGTTTGCGGATCGTTGGCAAACGAGCTTCCGCGTTTCGGCAAATCACACCGGAAGAACGTGACGAGTTGGCGGCAGAGATCGTGGCCAGCGGTGCTCAGATGTGCTTCGTCGGGCTCGGGTGTCCCCGGCAAGAAATCTTTGCGTATGAGATGAAAGAACGTTTGCCGATGCCGCTTATTGCGGTGGGGGCGGCGTTCGCTTTTCACGCGGGCGTGTTGGAACAGGCACCACCGTGGATGCAAAACGCAGGGCTCGAATGGTTGTTTCGTTTGACTCGTGAGCCGAGTCGTCTTTGGCGTCGATATCTGTATTTGAACCCGACATACCTGACGCTGCTCGGTTTGCAGAAGGCGGGACTGTATCGCAAGAGAACCGACGGTGGGCAGCCGCCACAGAAGGATTTGTTGTTCGGTTAGCCGGTCGAAGAGACGCTCGGTTGCCGGCTACGTACCGGATGGACTTCATAACCAGCCCATCTCCAAGCACGAAACGCCGCCCACTGCATGGCCAGGGTGGCAAAGATGCTCAAGGAGATCGAATACAGCAGGTCGATGAATTCAGGGCGGACATAGAACGTAGGCAGCATCTCGGTGATAAACAGCGAAACGACACAGTGAATCGCGAAGGACGCCGCGATGATGCTAATAGGAATCATGATATGGCGTCGAGAAAGCAACGCGGCGGCCGCGTATGCCAGCAGGAACGCGTCGAGAATGTTGGTCATCTCGGATGCCAGGTTGATCCACACGGAGTAGCCGGGCGTGGACGACGGAGCGGTCTCGATGAAGTGGGTGTGGATCCACTGTTTGGTCACAATCGTGATGGCAACGAGTGTGGTGGACAACAGCATGCCCGATACCGTCCAGCCACGATAAGCCGTCCTATCGCGATGAGAACGTGCCTTTGGCTCGGAGTTGGCCGGAACGAGTTCGTATGCGAACCAGGCCGAGGCGGCGCGAAAGAGCATCACGTACCAACCGATCGTGAGTAGATAGTTGGCAAACGCTCGGATCCAAAGGGTGGGGGCAATCGCGGTTAAGAAGATAGGGTGCTGCAGTGTCGAGCAAAAGAAGCTCATCGCAGCCGATCCGACCAGCAATTGTTTCAGTGACGGCCGAGAGGAATGCCACTCAGACCACAGGACCAAGTGCACAAGGCCGGTCACGATAACGCTGCGTTGAACGGTGTAGATAAACAAGGAAGCCATCATCCCGGTCCTGCCCACGGCGAGCGTTGACGGGATCCAGCCTGCCGAGTTGGCCAGGAGCCAAGCGTAACCCAGCCCGAAAGCCAAACCTCCGGCTAGCATCCATCCCAACACGCCGAGCCACTCTCGGCGATGATCTGGAAAGCCACTGCGGACCCAGAGCTCCAGGAGTTGTTCAGGAAGCGTTTGCGGTCGGAAGTCATTGTCGGACACTGGAATCGCTCACCGAAATCGAGGGCCTCGACGATGTTTCGAGTTGGGAATGGCGAATGGCTACTGTGCCGCAGAGTCCAGCGGTGTGGCGTCGGCAAGAGCGTCGTGTTCGAACTCTTCGCCGTGTTCCTCAGCATACTCGAGGCTGTCCTGGACGTCTTTTCCGGCAGTCCAGTAGAAAATGGTTCCGATGATGGCTAGCACCAATTTGACCAACTCGAATACCAACGCCACGAGTGTTCCCGAAGCATCTGTCGGTTGAGCCGGGACGAGGTGATAGAGCGTCTCGATCGTTGCCTCGAGCACACCAATCCCCGCGGGTGTCAGCGGAAGTGCCGAGGCCAACATGCCAATCGGGACGATGACAAAGTGCTCGGCGAGTGTCGGTGGCGACCCGTACATGGATGTTGCGATCAGGAACATGCTCACGACCAACAACCCCTGCACGCCCACGCTCATGACGAGAGACAAGGCGAAGGTCCACGGGTGGTCGTGAAACGTTCGCAGCGGTGGGCCGATCTTTTCGACCAACGGGCCGATCACGTTGATTTCCGATAGGCGAGAGATGATCCGGTCGACAACCTTCCCGCCGAACACGAGAGTGACCAGGACTGCCGTGCCAACGCCGAGCAGGATGCCGACCATCCATTTGATGTCATCCAGTCCGACACCGTTGAACTCAAACGAATCCGTTGATTGGCGGATCAGAAGTCCCATCGAGACCAACAGCAGCAACCCGTACAGGCCCGCACCGCGATCGACGACGACGGAGGCGATTGCGGCGATCCGTTTGCCTGGACTTCGCCGGGCAAGAAAGACAGCTTTGAAAAGATCGCCGCCGACGCTTCCCGCCGACACAAAGCTAAGCAGGAAGCATATCGAACTCAGACGCATCGCCTCCATCAGGCTCAACGGAATGCCTTGGCATCGCACCAATAACCACCAACGCACAAAGGAAAGAACGATCGCCGCGAGAGCAACACCCAACGCGGCGAAAAGCACGGGATAGGCGATCGAGCGTTCGGACAGTTTTTCCCAATCGGAGGCCGGCATCCTCCACAACAGGTAACCGATGATGATTACCGGAACGAGAAATTTGACCAGAGTGGTTGCGATCGTTTTCGATTTGTCTGACATGGAGGAACAGAATAGTTCCTAGGCGAGCGGTCCGTAAGGCTTCCGCCTATCGGATGATCCATTCGCGAAAACCTTCCACCAGCAGCGCCGGTTCCGACGCGACGTATCGCACCAGGCTGTACGCCATCATGCAGGCGACGCTCAGCAAAGCCCAACCGCGTCGTGGGCGTGGCGGTGAGGTGGCCCGCAGTTCGTCACGCAGTTTGCTTTGAAGCGAGTGCCAGAAACTCGGTGTCAACGTCGGCTCGAATGCCAGCACGCTCACGCAATCATGTCCGGGCGAAGACTCCAGTCGCAAATGCACTCCCTGAGTTGGCAGGTGGATCTGCCACTGTTCGTTGTTGATCGCCGCTGCCGGATCGATCGAACGGGCGGCACGGGCCATGGCGGGAAAGACTTCCTCGGCGGTTCGGCCGTAGGTGATCAATTTGGCTCGAACGCCGAGAATCATCAGGCATGCAAACAAGAAATACAACAGCAGCAAAGGTATCCAAACCCACGCACCGAGAAACGAGGCCGTCGCGTTGGGGAAGAACAACTCCATCGGTCCGATCACCACTAAACCCGATACCGCGGCGAGCACAGCGGCGAGGTCGCGACCGCCGGTGGTCACCCACGTAAAGCCCCCGATGCGGATAATCGCGAGCACGAACAGATAAATGATCAGCGGCGCGAATGCCACCGTCGCGGGAAAGGGATCAAACATTGACGGGTTCTTCGCCGTTGTCTCGGGAGGCGTGTTGTTCGGGAACCGGCGTGACGCTGACAAGAGCGACGATTGTCTGCCCCGCAGCGGGGACCAGAGGGTCGTCGATCGTGTTGACCTTCAGCCCGCCGTCTTGGTCGATGAGGCACATCACGACCGTGTGCTCGCCGTACTTCTCCAGGAAGTCCTGATAGGAGAATTCAGCCGTTAATTTGGTCGATTTCATCACCGCGCCGGCGGTGTGCAGTTCACGAAGGCGTGTGTACGTCATGCCTTCACCGAACAGTTCACGCCCCATGAGATTTTTCGTCAACCCTCGACGGCCCGCCGTGTTCTGCGATTTGAATGTCAGTTGGTACAGACGTGAGGAATCGAACAGATGTTTGCATTCTCGCAGCGCCAGCGAGTTGACTTCGTCGTTGGGCGTCAACGCGAGGAATCGGCCGATGCCTCCGAGGTCCAGCTCTTCGCGTACGTGTTCGTTAAGAATGTTGGCGCACTCGGCACGAAGACCGTTCATCCTCGCCTGTGAAATCTTGTTGTAGTTGGTATCGACTAGCAGCAGCGGGATTTTGCACTCGTTCAATTCCGAGGCAAAGTCGCGAACCCACGGGTCCGCACCCGCGATCAGGACGCCGTGTGTTGCCTGGTCGGCGAGTTTCAGGAATCTCGCCAACGGCCCGGCCGCAATGCCATAGATCGCGACGGTGCCGATGATCACCAGGAATGTTACTGTGGCGAGTTGATCGGCTCCCGGGATGATTACGTCACTGCGGCTTTCCATTCCGAGCGCGAAAACGCTGCTGACCGCCGCGGCGACAATCCCGCGGGGTGCCAGGCCGGCGATGAACGAACGCTCTCGATAGTCCAGCGGGCTGCCCAGCAGAGACAGAAACACCGACAGCGGGCGGATCACCAAAACCAGTGATAGCACCAACGCCAGCCCCGGAATTCCGATCGCACCAATGTCGGCAAGGTTCACCCGCGATCCGAGCACAATGAACAGGCAGCCGATCAACAACGTCCGAAGGTTTTCTTTGAGTTCGATGATGTGTTCGACGTCGAGGCGTTTCTGGTTGGTTAACCAGATCCCCAGGACGGTGACCGTAATCAGTCCAGACTCATGGGCGAGTTTGTTGCTGATCGCAAAGAGCAAAAGCGCGAGCGTTAACGCCGCGACACCCTGCAGGTGATCGGGGACCCAAAACCTTCTCAACGCCTGCGTTAGCACCGCGCCGCCGACACACCCGAGAACCAATCCGACGAGAAGCGTCCATGCCAGCGACATCGCGACGCTCGAAAATTCCGGCACCGAGTGTTGCAGAACGACTTCTTCGTAAACCAACACGGCGAGCACAGCGCCGATCGGATCGATCACGATGCCTTCCCACTTCAACGTGGAAGCCACGCGGCGACTCGGCCTCACCTGACGCAGCAGTGGGCCGATTACCGTCGGTCCGGTCACGACCAGAATCGCACCGAGCAGTGCACTGATTTGCCAGCCCCAATCCAGCAGGTAGTGAGCCGCGATGGTGTTTCCTGCAAACGACAGCAGTGCCCCGATCGTGACCAGCCTCAGCGATGCCGAACCGGACTCTTTCAATTCGGCGAATTTGAGCGTCAGCCCCCCCTCGAACATGATCACGCCTACCGAAAGCGCGACGAGAGGGAACAGGAGATTGGGGCCGGCCGTTTGGTCGCCGTCGGTTAGGTCGGCGAGAAACGCATCGGGCTGCACAAACCAGCCCAGTAACACGCCAAAGACCAACAGCACCAAGATGCTCGGGAAGCCCGTTCGCCATGCCAGCCATTGAGCGGTCACCCCCAAAGCAGGCACCAGGGCCAGATAAAGCAGAAAGTCCATTGTTATGGCGTCAGTTCATCTAAAGGGATACGGGCTTTCACTCGCCGGTCAGGATAATCTGGCGTCAATCGGTTTCCCATCCCTGGACCGCTCGCGAGGGTGCGCGAGACATCGCCGTGTCCGCAGCAGAGCGTTTGTCGTGCCAATCCTCACCCCTGGCAGGGGATGCACCACCCGTTTTTCATGGAGGCGATGCGACAGCGATCAGTCGGTCGACATTCGGATCGGCCGATCCCTTGGTACCAGGCTCAACCTCCTCGAGGCTCAACCTCCTCGGTACCGGGCGTAGCGTCCGCGGCCCGGTTCGCGAGGCACCGCACCGGTGCCGCACGCGTCGCATTTTTCGCCTCATTGGTGGTTCTGCAGGCCTGAGACGCGAGGTGTCCGACTGAGGATGAGCAGAGCCAGGAACGCGAATTTTGAGCGTATCTATTGCGATTGATTCGCATTAACATCTCTACCGTCGAATAGCTAGCCAGCCAATTACTTCCGAAATGTCAGCGTTTTCCTTCAGGTCCACCGGATCGCGGGATGGCGCATTTCGGTACTCGCCAGCCACGCTTGATCCTACTGATTGCTCCGTGTGACCTCGTCGCGTCGACGTGGGCATGCGTACCCGTCCACCTGGACAAGCCCTTCTGAACTGGACTAGCCCCATGCAAAAAAAACAACTGTCTGCGTGTCTGCCTGAAATCGGCCCAACCGAAACGCGTCGTCCTCGCGGGCGATTGGCGTTTACGCTCGTCGAACTCCTGGTGGTCATCGCCATCATTGGCGTGTTGGTTGGCCTGCTGTTGCCTGCGGTTCAGGCCGCTCGTGAGGCAGCACGCCGGATGAGTTGCAGCCACAACCTCAAACAAATCAGTTTGGCGATTCATAACTATGAATCGGCATATAAGAAGCTGCCTCCTTCGTGGACCAACACGGTCTCGGGGAAAGGCTGGTCGATGCAGGCCCGTATCTTGCCGTTTATCGAGCAAGGCGGGCTCGCCGATGGGATCGATTTTTCGCAAGGCTACGGGGCGTCGACCCTGTCGGTTGATGGTGAAGACATTCCGATCTCCTCCTACCGGGTTCCCACGTATCAATGCCCGAGTGATCCGTTGGATCAACCGCGGTACGGTGACGACGGTCCCGAGTACTACAAACTCAACTACGCGTCCAACGGCGGTACTTGGTTCGTCTTCGATCCTTCGAACGATAACATCGGTGAGGGGATGTTCGGCCCGAACCGTTACATGGGTTTCCGTGATTGCCTCGACGGGCTGAGCAACACGCTCGCACTCGCCGAGGTAAAAGGTTGGACGCCGTATTACCGAGATGTCGCAACGGCAGGCGATATCGCTATGCCCGACCAAGCGGAAATTGTCTGCACGCTCGGCGGCAGTTTTAAAACCGAAACGGGCCATACGGAATGGGTCGACGGGCGGATCCATCAAGCCGGATTCACGACCACGTTCACCCCGAATACGAAGGTTCTCTGTTCGTCATCAGGGGCCGAGTACGACGTCGATTGGACGAACATGCGAGAAGGCAAAGACATCACCGACCCTGCCCGAACCTACGCGGCGGTGACATCACGCAGTTACCACGTTGGCGGCGTCCAGGTCGGTGTGCTCGATGGTTCGGTTCGCTTCGTAACGGATTCGATTGACCGGGAGTTGTGGCAAGGACTATCGACCCGCAAAGGTCGTGAAATCGTCGAGTGGCCGTAAGTTGCCGTACGAAAGCCTGGTGGCGATCACGCG
Source organism: Rhodopirellula sp. JB044 (assembly GCA_043101355.1). Lineage (GTDB taxonomy): Bacteria > Planctomycetota > Planctomycetia > Pirellulales > Pirellulaceae > Rhodopirellula. The sequence goes on along the minus strand of JBICHZ010000424.1, from coordinate 8,107 downwards.
TCTTCGACCGGCGTCCATAAATTAACAAGGTTGCACGCGGAATCTTCTCTCAGCAGAAGTTCCCGGTGCCAGGGTAGCAGTCGCTCCTGTTCGCTTTGAGATGCATCTGACTTGTCGAGATGCATGCGAACATGGGGCGTTCCGCCGGCGAGCGTCGTCCAAAAATCGAGTGATTCGTTTGTGGCAAAATGATCTCTCATGCGGACTGGCAGGTTGAGTGATTCACCCACGTACAGGATCGCTCCTTTTTTGGATTCGATCGTGTAAATGCCTGCGAGATTTTTTTCGGCATCATCCCACTCGATCGCGTCAGCGGCTACGCCATCGATCCCGTGCAACAGGCTCTTTGCTTTTTTCGTTTTCTTACCGCCCTGCCCTGCCCCGCCGTGTTTTGCACCGTTCCGCCCTGCCCCGCCTTGGTGCACCTCTGCCCTGCCCTGGTGCACCTCTGCCTGAGCGAGGACGGCAGCGGCGAGTTGTCGGAGTTTGAGTGTTCCCCAACGCAGGGTAAACGTGTCGCAATTCGGTGCGATTTGCCTCGCCACCGCATCGAACTGGCGAAGAATTTCTGGATCGAGAAGCAGGTCGTCGAGCGTCCAGGTCGGATAGCGATCCGCGATCGTTCGCCATGCGATCTCGCTCGCATACCGATACCGCTGCAGCGTTTCTGTGGCAACGATGGTCGGTTCGCTCGGTTGCAAGTCTTCGGCCGTCAGCGTGCCGACGAAGCGGAGTTGAGCGAGTTGCCGTCGAAGTTCATGTTCGCTCGCCTCGCATCCGGCGGTTCGACATTCGTTGACGAATCGCTCGCTCATTGCCGGATCGAGTAGGACACGATCGACCGAGAAACCGGCGTGGGTATCGCGGAATGCGTCGACAACGACTGCCTCGAGTTCGGCTTCGTTGTCGGTCCGAAACTCAAGGGACATCTGCAGTCCGACGCTGCGGGCGACCTTGCGTTGATCGGCGACTTTCTGCTTGGGCGTCTTCTTTTTGCGTTTGCCCGCCGCAGTTGATGGAACGCTGCGCAGGGGATCGGCCGATCCGACTAAGGGGTCACCCACTGCAATTTTCTGAAGACGTTCGCTTCCCAGCTTCACGTACTCTTCGCTCATGTCGAACGTGACGTATTGCCGTCCGAGTTTCTTGGCGACGGCCGCCGTCGTGCCGCTGCCGCTAAAGGGGTCGAGCACAATTTCGTCGTCGTTGCTCGAGGAGCGAATGATTCGTCCGAGCAACTGTTCGGGCATCTGGCAACCGTGGAATCCGGCTCGCTCCTTGAATGTTCCTGCTACCCGTGGGAAGTACCACACATCCTCATCGGCGGAGAAACCCGACGGTAAATCTTGTGGACGAAGGATCCATGTGTCGTCCGGCATTCGCCCTTTCGAGTTCGCACGTTTGTCGTTGTAAACCAGTTGCCGCGCCGATGGGACTCTTAGTTTCGGATCGTCTGCGTTGAACGTGAAGTTCTCGGGGTCTTTGACGAAGTGGAAGATGTGGGCGTGGGATCGGGTGAATTTGTATTTGCAGTGAACGCCAAAGGTGTAATACCAAATCACCCAACTGCGACATGAGAACCCGATCCGTTGGGACAGTACTTTCAATTCAGCAGCGTATTCGTCGCCGATCGCCAACCAAAACGCACCATCGTCTTTCAATACCCGGTGAACGCCGCGGATCCAGTTTTCCGACCACCGCAGATAGTCATCGGTTTCGAGCGAATCTTCGTAGACGTCGTACTGATAGCCGATGTTGAACGGCGGGTCGGCGAAAACTAAATCGACCGTGCCGGCGGGAATGCTAGCCATGCCGGCTACGCAATCGCCGGCATGAATTTGATTGATGAGTTCGGTTGACGGCATTCGAATCCAAACGACGCGGCTACGCATCCAAACGGTGACGACGGATAGAACGCATGGTTAACGCGAGAGAGGATCACCGTATCATGTTCGATGTTGTCGAACCACGAGTGGGGCGAGCGGCATCGCCGCTCATGCCGCCGCTTGCAGGGCCGGGCAATGGATCGGTCGTTAACCTTGCGGCCGAATGATCCACCAAATTCGCTGCAGAATCAACGCCTCTTCCACCCCGGCGTCTCGCATTTGCCCTGCGAGTTTTTGAGCCGATTCGGGACTGCGGCGAAGCCCCGCCAAATGGGCAATGTGATCCAAACGGCTCTCGAAGTCAGGCAGTTCGTTGATCCAGGCCGGCATGACGACGGTCGGTCGCATGGGGAGCCCGGCCAGGATCGCGGGTGACGTCCGGGGAGTGGCACTGCCCGGACGCTGACGCGGTTTCTCGTCGCTGTCGCTTTCGTCACGTCCGAGAGGCTGTGCGAGCACCGATTTGCCTGTTCCTAAACCGAGTTGCGGTAAATCGCTCTCCTGCACCAAACGCATGCGACGGCCTTGGGAGGTTGGTAGCGTTTCCGGCGGTGCCGCCGCGAAGGACTCGATCGCCGCAACCGCATCAATCCATTGATCATCGGTCGCCGTTAGAACGCCCGACGCCGTCATTGCTTCAGGCGTGCTACGCGACACGATCGAATCGGTCATCAAGAGCGAAATCGTTCGCAGAAGATTGAAGTCACTCGCGAGTAGGTCGTCGGCGAGTTCGTCGCGAAGCACTCGTAAATCCGAATCTCCAACGCCACCGCTCAGGTCATAAGGGCTCGACGCCAGCGGACGACCGTGGACCATCTTCCACGTCACGCCAACTAAGCCTTCGGCCAGGGAACGCGATCCGATGAGTTGTCCCGGCCACTCGGCGTCCTGGTCGGCTTCGGCCAATCGACGCCGGCCATCGGGCAGGTCGTAGAACCGTCCCGCATCTGAGTTCGGACGAATCGGGATCCACGGCGACAGGGTCGCAGCGAGTTGCCAGTAGTCATGCTGAGTGATGGTGCGGTCTTCATTGCTAAGTGTCGGCAGGTCATGGCATCGCTGGCAACGCACGTCCGCGTCGAGAGTCACTGCAGCGGTCGTTACCAACGTCTCGTGTTCACCGAGAGGTCGCAGCAATTCGTGAAACGACGCGGACGGCGTGGAGTTCCGATTCGCGGGGGTGTTCTTCGCGTCGCGTCGTTTGCCGCCCACTGATTCTCGCTCGGTGAACCATGATGCGATCAGGCGATCAAATCCCGATCCAGAACGCAGTGTTTGAGAAACCTGTTTCGCCATCAATTGTTCGGATGGGGAATTTAATGTATCCGAGGGACGCGATGCGATCGCTGCCAAAACCTGTGGCGCTAGCGCATTGATGTTTTCAGGTCGAGCCAACTCCGCCAGCATTCGTTCGCTGTTATTGACCGCTTCCGATGTCAGGCGGACACCGAATTTTTTAGCGAGTCGCTCGGATACCTTTCGGGCGGGCAGTTGCCGCGTTGGTTGAACGCCGACACGGCCCCAATGACGCTCGAGCCGGTTCGTCATCACGTTGGATACCAACGTCAACGTGCGTGGAGTCGGACGTGGTTCGTCGGTCTGTTGCGTTTGTCGGGATTGGCCATGTTCGAAAAGACTGATCGACTTATCCGCGAGTGCATCCGCATCGGTCGTGTTTTCGGCCAAATCGATGGACCGCGACGGCAGGGTGTTGATCGGATCTTTCGACGCGGGTGTGCTCTCCGGTGTACCGGATGGTTGACTTTGGTTGTCGGCGTCGGTCTTTGCCACGATCGGTGAGTCGCCTGGCAGGTCAGCGTCGGAGGCAACTGGATCCCCTGAACCGAGTGATTGGCCTGCGGCGGACACGTCACCGCTGGCAGCCTTATTCGGACCTTGGGCGACGTTGAGAGAGTTTTGATATCGAATTCCCACAGTCGTTCCGACGACGAGCGTGATCAACGCCACCGCCGAAAGGATGAGCGACCATTTCTGCCCGGGATTGCTTTGCGAGGCAGGTGTTTTAGCGGCACCGGCTTGCGGCTTGGAGCGTGATGTGATGTGATCGTCGAGTCGCTGCAGAATCACCCGGCTTTGGTCCGGAGGTGAATCGCCACGGAGTGCTTCGGACAACAACGCTTCGAACATCGCGTCGTCGGTATCCTCGATACCGCTTTCACGAGGGTCGGAGGAATTGTCGCTTTGGAACGAATCTGAGGGGTTCATGATGGGCCGTCTCAAGGGACGGGATGGAGTTGAGTCGGATGCCGGTGGGCGCATCGCAATAGGTGTTGGCGGTGTCTTTAAGTTTTCGTGGCGGTCGCAGATGTCTTCAAACGCTCCGCGACGCATTGACGCAGTTGCGCTTTCGCTCGCTGCATCAAGTTTCGCGCTCCGTGGTCCGTGATACCGAGTGCTTCCCCGATTTCGACTCGAGGCGTGTTCTCGACGAATCGCAACCGCAAAGCCTCGCGGGCTCGATCGGTCAGTTGATCCATGCATTGACGCAACGCATCGACCGCTTCATCACCGCTGAGGTCTTTGCCCGCCCAACGTTGCCAACTCTCGTCGAGCAACGTGGACGAATCGGTGACTTGCATCCGGCCCAATTTCCGGTGGTTGGAAACGAGCAGGTTGTAGGCGGTCCGGCGGAGATACTCCGACGTCGCTTCGTCAGAATGCTGAACGAAATTGTCACGACGAAGTACCCGCAGAAACGTTTCCTGCGTCAAATCGTCCGCTGTGGTGGCGTCGCACCCGAGGACGCGTAGATACCGCCAGATTCCGTTCTGATGACGCTGAATCAAGTCGGCCGGAGAACGCTCAGTCACGCAATCAGATCACTGATCAGCTTTCCGCCGCCGGCGATCTTCATCGGGCGTCCGTTCTTGCTCGTGAACGTCGTGTCGGTCGAAATGCCTAGCCCTTTGCAGACCGTCGTCATCAGGTCCTCGGCACTGTAGGGTTCGGTCTCAACCCTACTGCCGTCGCTACTGGTTTCGCCAACGGCCAAGCCGCCTTTGAGGTCGCCTCCGCCGACGACGCATGACCAAGCGCGTGCGAAGTGATCGCGTCCGCCGTTTTGGTTGATCCGTGGCGTCCGCCCGAACTCGCCCATCCACATCACGACGGTGTCATCGATCAGTTCTCGCTGCGCCAAATCTTCGACCAACGCACTCATGGCTTTGTCGAGTTGCGGCAGTTTCTGATCTTTCAAAATGGTATGAATTCCTTGGTGATTATCCCATCCACCGAGGTCGACTTCCACAAACGGAACACCGGCTTCGACGAGTCTTCGGGCGAGCAAACATCCCTGGCCAAAACCGTTCGTGCCGTAACGTTCCTTCACATCGTCGGGTTCTTCGTCGACTTTGAACGCTCGCATCTGATCGCTGGTCATCAGGTCGAACGTCTTCTGCAACACCTTGGCGTGTTCGGTCGCCGGGGTGTCACGGGTGCGTTTGGCGAACCCGTCCTCGATTAGTTTGAGTGCCGCCATGCGTTGCAGCAATCGTTGATCGTCGAGCTTCATTTCGAGGTTACGAACCCGTCCGTTGCTCGACACCGAGAACGGTGACCACGCCATGCCGAGGAAACCCGGTCCGCTGCCGGCGCCACCGACCGAAACGAACGGTGGGATCTCGAGTTCCGGACGCTGCGAAATCAGCTCGTGTGCAATCACGCTCCCGTATCCCGGGTGCTCGATGTTCGGGTTGGGGACATAGCCGGTGTGCATGTAATAGCGGCCCCGCGCGTGGTCGGCTTCCCGTGTGGACATGCTGCGGACCACCGAAAGGTGCTTCATCTGCTGAGCCGTCATCGGCATGTGCTCGCAGATTTGCATGTCGCCGGTCGTCGAGATCGGTCGGAACGGCCCACCGGTCGGGGCCCCCGGTTTCAGGTCCCAAATGTCGATCGTTGCCGGGCCTCCACCCATCCACAACAGGATCGCCGACTTGCGTTTTTTCTTCATCTCGGCAGCGTTTGCCTGGATCGCATTGCCGAGAGAGAACGCCGCCGCAGCAGCAGCCGACGAGCCTGCCAAGTGGCTCATGAAATGGCGGCGGGTCATGCCCGATGGTGTTGAGAGATCCATGATTGAATTTTCAGGTGAGAGTGATTGGGAAGCAGACGGCGGGTTCGTGTGATCGATGTCAAACTCGTGTTGGCAAACAATGGCCAACACGGTTGGCCGATCGCTAATGCTGCATGATGAATTCGTTGCTGTTGATGATCGCCCACCAAACATCCTGCAGCATTTCTTTTTCGTTTCCGCCTCGTGCAGCGAGCAGTTTGGCTGCGACGCCGGTTTCCGTCTTCGTCGGGCGACGTGCCAAACCGGTCAGGTACAAACGCGTCAAACGATCGCGCGGAGAGCGGCCTGATCGGGACAGGCGATCAATGAAAGATCCGGTCTCTTGGCTGGTCGCATTCTTTGTTAACGCACCGTTGAAAAGCATCAACGCCTGCGGGATCGATCCGTTGAACGTCGTTGCCTCGTCTCCTTCATCGGTGCCGAACGCGACGACGAATTGAGACAACCATCGGCGACGTTCCGCCTCCTGTTCGGCATAACTGCCTTTGCCCTTGGCGTCCGACGCGGCAACCAACGACGAGTAGAGTTGCTCGGCACTCATCTGTCGCAAGTAGAACCGCGAGAACTTGGGCGACTCACCAATCGACGGATCGTCGAGTTCGTTTTGGCGACCCAGTACAGGCGCGAGTTGATACGGTCGGCTCAGTGTGATCCACGTGATCAATTGTTTGAGATCGTAACTCGCCTTGCGAAACTCTTTGCCGAGTGAATCGAGCAACTCCGGGTGCGAAGACGGGTTGTGGGGACCGAGGTCATCGATCGGTCGGGTGAATCCAAATCCGAGGAACGCCGACCACATACGATTGACGATCATCTTGTCGAGATACTCGCTCTGCAGCATCAAACGCGCGAGTTCTTCGCGACGATTGACGTCTTCGAGATAGCCACTCTTGCCGATCTCCGTGCCATCGGTGAAGACCGGGTAGGCGACCTTTTGCAACCCGTTGCGAAGTTCGTAGAACAGCAGAGCGTCTTCCGGGGTGCCCGCTTCGCCGGCGAAGTCTTCGTTGACGAGTTCCGCAGATTCGATATCACGGGTGCCGTCAACGAATCGACGCAAGGCACGCGTTTGGCGAAAGAACGCGTTGAACTCCCAGAACTTCTGTTGCTTCCACTGGTTGAACGGGTGGTTGTGACACTGGGTGCATTGCACCTGTTGTCCGAGGAAGATCCGCGACACGCTGCTTGTTGCGAGTGTCCCTTTTTCCTCGTTGACTTTGCCGATCAGGAAATTCACCGCGCCATTGAAATTGCTATCACCCGGTTTGCCTGAGCCCTCGGCCGACACCAACTCGTAGACCATGCGGTCGTAGGTTTTGTTTCTCGCAAAACTGTCGCGAAGATACTTCTGCATGCCCGACCGGTTTGTGAGGTCACGTCGGTCGGTGCCTCCACTGCGGCCGATGAGAAGGTTGGTCCACACCGTGCCCCAGTGGTTCGCATACTCCTCGGTATAACGGTCGTCTTCGAGTAATTTCTGGACGAGCGCGGCGCGTTTGTCTTTCGACCGGTCCTTCATGAATTCGGACAATTCGTCGAAGGTCGGGATTCGTCCGATCACGTCCAGGTAGACCCGTCGACACCACTGGGGGTCATCAACTTCGCCGGCGGGCCGGATCTCGTAGTCTCGCCAAACCTGTTCGATCGAATCGTTGATCATCGTCACCTGGGGCGGTACCGATGTCTCGGCGGCCTGAATCGGCGAAACGAGAGCGACGCTCAGCAATCCAGTCATAGCGATGCCGAGACAGCAGCGCAGGGATACAGATCGAGCCAAAATTTGGGTCATTAAAATCAACTAGGTCAGGGACGCTTTGTGAAAACAGAAGAAGAGACGCCCAACGCGGCAGGTGAAGAGACGGTCACCGCGGTGGTGTTTTGTCGCATCTACCAGCCCAAACGCACCGTCGGAACCGATGTACTCAAACCCATCGGCGAGGGCGGTTCGGTGGTCCAGACTGTAGGCCGACAATGAGTTTCGTCATCGGTTTGTCGATTTAATGCCGTGGAAGCTCACGATAGCCGCCGATCACACCGTGATCGGTTGATAGGCCAAGCTCCGATCACGGAGTGTTCGGCGACACTCATTTAATCAACAAACCCACGTCGATTCTAGTCGGCCAGA
>JBICHZ010000423.1:0-12150 GCA_043101355.1 Rhodopirellula sp. JB044 | reverse complement strand
GATGTCGTCGTCGGAAATTTTCCGGGTCGAGTCGTATGTCTTGGTGGAGTACCGTGATTTCGCGTAGTGGATGATATCGAGGTGGTTTTCGGTAACCGGTTCGAGCGTGACTGGTTGAGTCATGAGATTGGCTGCGTTTGGTATTTGGTTGTGAAGGTTACTTAACGGTTTGGTTTGACGATCACCATCGATGCCCGCTGGGTGCGTCTCGGCGTCCGCCGGGTAAGGGTGGTAGCAACCGCCGTGCCACTGGCGAAAACACACGTCAAACCATGAAAAAACGCGAAAAACAAAGCGATGCCACGGCCCCGCGTCATGCGATTGATATGGTGGCGGTTGCCCGAATGTGCGCAGCACTCGAAGCCCGTTGGCGGAATGCGGGCGCCGCGAAGATGAACGTGTCGAATCCCTTGGCGGGATCTCGATTTAACCAGCCGTACCGCGACAGCGGCGGTTAATCAGACGACAACCTGGCTAACGCCCATCGGCTATTTGTCGTTATTCGGTATGCGACTCAATCGACAAACCGTTGGCGGATTTCGTCAGAAGCAGGCTACCGAAGTCTGATAACGACACGTTCTTAGCCGTCGATGCCGTGCTGTTTCATCAATCGATATAGCTTTCGACGTTCGACGCCAAGAGCCCGTGCGGCCGCAGATTTGTTTCCCTTTTCCCGTTCGAGCACCTCGAGAATGTGTTCACGCTGCAACGCAATTAGAGAGCCCTGGGGCTGTTTGGGATCTGAATTTGCGGACGACGAGTAATGCTGCAGTTCCTCGGGAAGATCATCCAAGGTGATCTCATCATCGGCGAGTATTTTGGCCCGTTTGATTGTGTTGATCAGTTGCCGGATGTTGCCCGGCCAGGAATGAGCCAGCAGTGCAGCGTGTGCTTCTTCATCGATTTCGTGTTGTTCGCCGATGAAGTGTTTCACCAGTAATGCAATGTCCTCGCCTCTCTCTCGCAGCGGCGGCAAATCGATCGTCAACACGTTGATGCGGTAGTAAAGGTCTTCGCGAAAGCGGCCCTCGTCGACTTCGGTTTCAAGGTGACGATTCGTTGCCGCGACGATACGCACGTCAACACGCCGTTCTTTCTCTGACCCGACTCGCCGCAGCGATCCGTCTTCGAGAACACGAAGAAGTTTCGGTTGCAAGGCGAGCGGCATCTCGCCGATCTCGTCGATAAACAAAGTGCTGCCGTCGGCGACTTCGAACAGCCCGGGTTTGGCTGCGGTGGCTCCGGTGAACGAACCCTTTTCATGCCCGAACAGTTCGCTCTCAACCAACTGTTCCGGCAGCGCGGCGCAGTTCACTGTCACGATCGGTTGTTTCGCTCGGAGGCTGTTTTGATGGATCGCTTGCGCGACGAGCTCTTTGCCCGTTCCGCTCTCGCCTTCGATCAACACCGGGTTATCGGTGGGAGCGACCTTTTCGATCAGACGAAAGACCTGCCGCATCTTTGCCGATTCGCCGATCATCTCGACGGATCGTGACTTGGTCCGCCCGATCACTTCACGAAGCTGCGTGTTCTCTTTGCGAAGTTTGCGACGTTGCAACGCGCCGAGGCAGCGTCGCTCGAGTTCGCCCATTGGGAACGGTTTGGACAAAAAATCGAACACGCCTCGACGCATCGATTCGACCGCGTTTTCGATCGACCCCTCGCCGGTCAGCACGATCACCTCAGTATCGGGGCTTTGGTCTCGCATCCGCTGCAGGAGTTCGAGCCCATCGAGTCCGGGCAGGTTCCAATCGAGAACGGCAATGTCAAAATCCTGCTTCTCGCACAGCCCGATGCCATCCTGGCCGCTGGTCGTGTGGGTGACCTTATGGCCGTTTTTTTGGAACCATCGCACACACCCGGCGGCAAAGTCAGGGTCATCATCGATGAAAAGGATGTCGAAGGTTTCGTTGTTCATGCGGTTTGGTATTGTACTGACAACGTGGGGCCCCTTGTTGACGTCACGGGTACGCGTCCGATGACAGACGCGTGATTTCATCGCAGAGTATACGAACTACCAGGCTCTACCAAGAGATGAGCGACGCACAAAAGTTATTGGAACGGGACCTTCACGGCCAAACGCGAGTCTTGAAACAGTTGGCCAAAGGTGCTTCCCTGGACGAGGTCTTGCACACCTTGGTCGATGTCGCCGAAGAATCTCGACCGGAAATGATCGCCTCGGTTTTGTTGGTGGATGAAGAGACCGGGCGTCTTCGCAACGGCGCCTCACGTCGTTTGCCCGAGGCGTACTGCCGGGCTATTGATGGGACGATGCCCGGCCTCAAAATGGGGTCCTGTGGAACGGCGGCCTTCACGGGCAAACGTGTCATTGTCAACGACATCAACACTGACCCGCTCTGGGAGAAGGCGCGTGATATCGCGTTGAGTTCATCCTTGCAGGCATGTTGGTCCGAACCGATCATCGGTTCGAGCGGAAACGTTCTCGGTACGTTCGCGATGTACTACCGATGTCCACGGTCGCCGGAAGCAATCGAGTTGGAGTTCGTATCGAACTGCGCGAACCTCGCCGCATTGGCAATCGAGCGGGTCCGCTATCAAAACTCGGTCGAACTCGAACGGGCGATGTTAAAAACGATCGTCAACGGCGTTCCCGATGCTCTCGTTTCGAGCAATCTCGATCGCGAGATTACCCACTTCAGTCGCAGTGCGGTTCGAATGTTTGGATATGAACCCGAGGAAGTGATCGGCAAACGGACCACGTTTCTGTACGCCACACCGGAGGACCACGATCGACTCGGCGAGCAGAGGTTTAACCTCGACCTCGACGAGAACCTATCGATCGTCGAAATCAATTGGCGTCGCAAATCAGGCGAGGTATTTCCGGGCGAAATGGTCGCCGTCGCGATTCGTGACGACGATGAGAAAGCGATCGGCTATCTCGGTTTGATCCGCGACATCACCGATCGAAAAATTGCAGAGGCGAAACTACAGGAGAGTCAAAATCGACTCGTCCAGGCGGAACGTCTCGCGGCGATGGGACAAATGGTGTCGGCAATCGCTCACGAAAGTCGTAACGCGCTGCAACGCATCCAAGTCGGTGTCGATGTGCTCAGCTACGAAATTGAAGAAGGCAGCGACGCGAAAGAGGATCTCGATCGGATTAACCGTGCGAAGTCCGACCTAGAACGACTTCACGATGAACTGCGCAGTTTCGCCGGTCCGATCAAACTGAACCGATCACGGACGGACCTCGCGGAAGTTTGGCGTCAAGCGTGGTCGAACTTGGCCGTCGCTCGCCGGGATCGCGATGTGAAACTGATCGAGAACATCGATGGCGTTGACCTGGAGTGCTTGATTGACGAGTTCCGGTTGGAGCAGGTGTTTCGCAACTTGTTCGAAAACTCGCTCGCCGCGTGTGAGGATCCGGTACAGATCGACGTTGACGCACAACTCGAGGTTGTGACGGGCAACGGAAAGAAAGGAAAGACCGAGTTTTTGACGATCCGTGTTTCTGACAACGGGCCGGGTTTGGATGAGGAAATCCGCGAACGAGTCTTCGAAGCGTTTCAAACGACCAAAGTCAAAGGGACCGGCCTTGGCATGGCGATTGCAAAACGTTTCGTCGAAACCCACGGCGGCACGATCGAAACCAATTGCGATCGTCCGACCGGTGCGGAATTCATCATTCGGTTGCCGCGATCGTAGCGGCACGGCGTGGAGAAATACCACCAATGCCACGATAATTTGACTTCGAATAGATAGCGGGCGACTGCCCTGACATGATGATCACGCGTCCGAGAATACTGATCGCCGATGACGAGGAAGACATCCGCCAAGGGTTTCGGCGGTTGTTAGAGAAAATCGGATGCGACGTCGTGGGAGAGGCGGTCGATGGCGTGCATCTCGTCGAGCTTTGCGGTCGCACGCACCCCGATTTGGTGATCACGGACATCCGAATGCCTCAGCTATCGGGCATCGAAGCGGCGAAAAAGATCCGTGAAAGTCAATCGACGCCGGTGATCGTGGTTTCATCACATGAACGTCCGTCGGTCGAAGATTGTCCGTCGATTTCTGCGTTTCTCCTGAAACCAGTGAGTGTCCCCGAATTGCAAGCGGCGATCACCCGAGCAATCGGGGGCAATTAGCCCCACGCAGTCTTTCGTTGCCGGGTGGTATGATGTGACGACGCACCGGGTGGTCACATACGGACGACGCGTCTGGGCGGTTGTGCACCCGCGACCGGTTGTTCAAATGGAGAGCGATGTTCGGGGAAGCACTACCATCGGCGACTCGCGCACACGTCAAACGCATAGAAAGCGATCCAAATGGATAACGACCACGTTCTCGAACACAACCGCAAGGCGTGGAATCGACAGGTTGAGTCCGCGAACCGCTGGACCACGCCGGTCTCCTCAGAAACGATTGAACTCGCCCGAACGGGTCAATTTGAAATCGTACTGACGCCGACCAAACCGGTGCCGGCGGATTGGTTTCCCTCGCTGCCGGGGACAGACACGCTCTGCCTAGCGTCCGCTGGTGGACAGCAGGCGCCGATCCTTGCCGCGGCGGGAGCCAACGTGACGGTCTTCGACAATTCACCGCGACAACTCGATCAAGACCGACACGTTGCCGAACGCGACGGGTTGGACATGCGTTTTGTTCAGGGGGATATGGCGAACCTCGCAACGTTTGCGAATGAGAGTTTTGATTTCATCTTTCACCCGTGTTCCAACATGTTTGTTCCGGATATCGTTCCGGTTTGGCGAGAGTGTTTCCGCGTCCTACGCAGCGAAGGAGTGTTGATGGCTGGTTTTATCAACCCGCTGCGTTATTTGTTCGAGGATGAACGCAAAGAGAACGGGAGTCTGCGCGTCGCCTATCGGTTGCCATATTCCGATCGCGAGCATCTCGACGAACCCCATATTCAAGCAGCGATCGCCGCAGCCGAACCGCTCGAGTTCGGGCATACGTTGCACGACCAGATCGGCGAACAACTCCGAGCAGGATTTCATTTGACAGGTTTGTTTGAAGATAAATACGGCGAGGAAGATGCCGACCCGATCTCGGAGTACATTGACACGTTCATCGCCACGCGTGCGATCAAACCGTAGCCTTTTCCCCTCCGCGTGACCGAGGGCGAGCACGTGTGTTCGCGCAGTCAAATTCCCATAGCCGAAAACTGATGCCGTTCGCCCGCTTCCTCATTCTCATGCTGACTCTGGCGGTCTTCACGTTCTGTTCCGGCGGCACGGTGTTGGCAAATGGTTGGGGAGTTTTCTCGGCGGAACTTCGCAAATCCATCGCGCGATTGGACGAACTGCGGACCGAGTATGAAGAACTCGGAGCGTTGCGATTGCGGCAAACGGTTCAACAAGCCGGCGCGCAGCTTCACATGGGCACGACGCCACCGCCACAGTCTCCGTGGATTCAGTTGGATCTGGGCCGGCCGCAGACGTTCGACCGGATCGTGATCGTGCCTGCGATTTCGGGTGCGGTCAACGACGGAATCCGACCGTATGCGTTTCCTCGTCGATTTCGAATTGACGGGTCGTTGACGGAGGATTTCGGTTCGTATCGGTTGCTCTACGATTCCGGCGATCAGCAACTCGACATCGACAGCCCATTTCCCGTGGTGGTCAAAACGCCTGATGTTCGGGTGCGATACGTGCGTGTGACCGTGACCGAGTTGGCTGAGGTTGCGGGACGGTGGACATACGCGTTGTCCGAAGTGATGGTCATCCGTGGCGATCAAAACTTAGCATTGAATGTTGACGTGACGATGACCGGCGCGACGATGCTGCCGCCGGTTTGGTTGCCGAAATATTTGGTGGACGGACGCACGCCACTGGGGCCGCAGATCCGCTCACTGCACGAAGGAGAGAGTCTGCCCAAGTTCGACGGAGTGTTTCTGCGATCGGACAACCCGAGCGATCTGGTTTGGTTTCAAATCGACCTCGAAGAGACTCGACGGTTTGACGCTATCAGGCTGTTTCCCGTTCATGCGAGACAAGGTGCCGACTATCCCGGCTACGCCTTTCCTTCTCGCTTTCGAATCGAAGTATCCGACGACAATAATTTCGAAACATCCGACGTCTTGTTTCAGACGGACACGCCTTTTGAACCACCCGGCAATAACCCGGTCACGTTTTCGACACCGGATGCGGTGGGCAGATACGTACGGATCGCCATCGAACAAGGCTCTTTGCCCAACACCAATAAAGTCGGGCTGTCGGAGGCCCAAGTACTGCGTGGAAGTGAAAACCTGGCGTTTGCAAAACCCGTGACGGCGTTGCACTGGCGAGGCGATCGTGCGCTGTCACTACTGGTAGACGGCGAAGCGAGCTATGGCCCGATCACAACGTTGCTGCAGTGGGTCGATCGATGGGCAGCGACTCGCCAGCTGCAGCAAGAGATGTCTACCGCGACGGATACGATCGAACGGCAAACGATCATTGCTCGCGATCGTGCGAGGCGAATCGCGATGGCGGGTATCGGAATTTCGGCGATCATAGTGGGTCTCCTTCTGTGGCAACAACGAAACCGTCGCGGTCGACAAAGAGCCGAGTTTCGTCTGCGGCTCGCGCAAGACCTCCACGACGAGATCGGCAGCAACCTCGCCGCCATCTCGCGGATCGGCGAGTTGGGCGAAGCGATTGAATCCGACGATCAATCAAAAGAGGATTGGCATTCGGTCCGTGAACTGGCGAGCGAGTGCAACGATTCGATGCGGGAAACCTTGTGGTTGCTCGGCGGTCCCAAACGTAGCCAAGAGCATCTCGCCGACCAGTTGCGTTCAATCGCAAAACGAATGTTGCCGGGGGTCGCATTGGTGTGGAAACTCGATTGCGCGTTCGAAGACTTTCGCCCAAACGAGAATATAGAACGAGAAATCATCTTGATCTTCAAAGCCATGCTCGCCAACATCGCACGAAGCTCCAACGCGACCGAAGTCGTCGTCGAAGGCAGCGAGTCAATGCAACGCTGGCGGATCTCGGTCCAGGACAACGGGGACGGGTTTGATGCGGTCGCGTGGGAAAACAAAATGGAGCCGCGCGGCATGGGCCTGCAAAGCATGAAGACGCGGATTCGAAAACTCGGCGGTTCGCTGGTGATCGAATCTCAGCCCGGCGAAGGCACGCAGTTGACGATCGAAATGCAAAAATGACAGACAGATGCCCGTCGGACGCGCACGAAACAGGACGCAGAATGCCTACTGAGAACAACACGGAATTCGGAAAGTCAACCATCGAAATTTGGATCGTCGAAGACAACGCTCGGTTTCGAAACGCGACCGTCCGTGGTTTGAGATTGCTCGCCGATGATGTGCTGGCGAACGAGTTCAGCAATTGTGAAGACGCGATTGCCGCAATCGACGAAGGGAACTCGCCGGACGTCTTTTTGATGGACATTGATTTGCCGGGGATCGACGGGATCGATGGGATCGGTGAAATCAAACAACGTTTGCCCGACGCGACCGTGCTGATCTTAACCGTCTTCGAAGACGACGAGAAAATCTTCCGTGCGCTCAAAGCGGGTGCATCGGGGTACTGCTTAAAATCGGATTCAATCGCTCGGGTTTGCGAAGCGATCGAACAGGTCTTGCAGGGCGCCGCGCCGATCCACCCGAGGATCGCCGGACGCGTCTTAAAAATGTTCGCAGAACTCGCACCGGAACAACCCGACTATGGGTTAAACGCGAGAGAGCAGACCGTTTTGGAAGCGATGACGCGTGGGTTGGTTCGCAAACAAATCGCGAGCGAACTCGATCTGAATCTACACACGCTCGATTACGTGACGCGTTGCATCTATCGAAAACTCCACGTCAACGGCGCGACCGCTGCCGTCGCCCTCGCGATCCGTGAACGTCTTGTTGATCCGCCGACATAAAAGAAACGGCAACTATATAGACAACATGCTGTCCGGTTTTCATCGAGCTACCTAGCGATATCCGCCCCGTACGCGGCCGACTCAACCGAGGTTTACGGTCAGATAACGCATCGTTTTTCCGCGTTTTAGGTATCCCTTACGAACATTCGTAAATTGTTCTTCGGTACCGATCCACTACCCTTGGTGGTATGAAGAACTCAACCCTCACCGCCTTGTGCGGATTGTTCATCGCATTCGCGATCGGGCCTTGGACGGCGGCCAGCGAAATTTCGTTCAATCGAGACATCCGTCCGATTTTGTCTGATCGCTGCTATTACTGCCACGGGTTCGATGAGAACCATCGCGAGGCAGGCCTACGGCTCGACATGCGTGACGAGGCAGAATACCTATTTGATTTTGACGCACCCGAAGACTCGGAAATCATCTACCGGATCACCAGCGACGATCCCGACGAAGTGATGCCGCCACCCTCGGCACACAAACAAGCAATCACGAAAGAGGAGGCGGACCTGATCCGCCGATGGATCGCGGAGGGGGCACAGTACGAACCTCACTGGGCGTTCGTCAAACCGGAACGTCCCCAAACCGAAGCAACCGACACGTCCGCCGCGATCGATGACTTCGTCGGTCGACAACATCATCGACACGGATTTCAATTTGCCGGAGAAGCCGCGCCCGCCAAATGGTTGCGACGTGTGACCTTGGATCTGATCGGGGTGCCGCCGACAGTCGAAGAACTGACGACGTTCGAAGAAGCGGTTCGCAACGACGGAGAAGCCGCGTACCCGCGAGCGGTCGATCGACTATTGGCATCACCGATGTATGGCGAACGGATGGCGTTGGATTGGTTGGACGTGGCTCGGTTCGCCGACACCAACGGTTTCCAAGCGGATGCATACCGGATGAATTGGCCTTGGCGCGACTGGGTGATTGACGCGTTCAACACGAATATGCCTTTCGATCAATTCACGATCGAACAACTCGCCGGCGACCTGCTCGACAATCCAACGGAAGATCAGTTGATCGCGACGGCGTTCAATCGCAACCACATGATTCAAGCCGAGGGCGGATCAATCCCGGAGGAAAATAGGGCCAAGAACAACTTCGATCGCGTCGAAACAACCGGCACCACATGGTTGGGGCTCACGGTCGGTTGCTGCCAGTGTCACGACCACAAGTTTGATCCACTCAAACAAAGCGACTACTACTCACTGATGGGATTCTTCAACCAGATCAGCGAGACCGGCATGACCAGCAAAAAAATGTCGGTGAAAGATCCCGATCGTCCCTACGCGGTCAACTACTGGGTCGACAAACCGTTCATCGCGGTCGGCGACGAGAAACTCAAACAGGAACTCGCCGATGCGAAAAAAGATGTCGCGAAAGCCAAGGCAAAATTGGAAGCCCGACGAGACGAGTATGTCACGGCCGCACGCGAATGGATTCAAGAGATTCGTGACGATCCGGATTTGGGTGCGACTCGAATCAAGCCGTCGGAGTACGTCGCGCGGTTTGTTTTGAGTGCAGATCTAGATAACCCGAATGACAACGGCTTCAAAAAACTGATCGAAACTTTCTTGAAGCGTGTCGAGCCGTGGAAATCGATTCAAAAAGAGATCTCGAAGCACGTTGCGATCGAGAGCCAATTGCAAGCACAGATCCCGCTCGTGATGGTGATGCGAGACGATCAACCACGCGAAACCTTCGTCTACTTAAGAGGAAATTACGAGACGCCGGGCGAGAAAGTCGAACCGACCGTCCCTGAATTCCTCCCGCCGCTCGATTTAAAAGAGGGGCAGAAACCAAATCGTCTGGATCTCGCTCGTTGGATGGTATCGCCGGAACATCCGCTAACGTCGAGAGTCGCGGTAAATCGACTATGGCAATTGTTGTTCGGTCGTGGGCTTGTATCGACGCCGGACGATTTCGGATTGCAAGGAGCTTTGCCCACCCATCCTGATCTGCTCGATTGGCTCGCCGTCGAATTCCGCGAGAGCGGTTGGAACGTGAAAGAGTTGATGAAGGGGATCGTCCTGTCGCGAACCTATCGACAATCTGCGATCGTGGATTCCGAAACGATCGCACGCGATCCGCACAACGAATGGTTGGCTCGCGGCCCACGAATGCGTTTGGACTCGCGATTGCTTCGGGACCAGGCGCTTTCGTTATCCGGTCTGCTCCATCCCGAGATCGGCGGCCCTCCCGTTGCACCGTATCAACCCGGTGGCATTTGGGAATCGATGAGCCTCAACAAAAACCACTACATGCGTGACAACGGTGAAAAGCTGTATCGTCGCAGTCTTTACACCGTCTGGCGTCGAGTGGTTGCTCCGGCAAACTTCTTTGATGTTCCGAGCCGACAATCTTGTTCAGTGGCGATCACGCGAACGAGCACGCCACTGCACGCTCTGATCACGTTGAACGACACGACCTATGTCGAAGCGGCACGCGTGTGGGCCTCATCGTTGGCACGAATTGAGGATAACGAGGAACGACTGCAGCAAATGTTCTACGCCGCAACTGCCCGGACACCGGAACCGGAAGAGCTGACGACTCTACAACAGTCACTCGAACTCGCGCGAAATCGTTTCGAGGAAAATCCCGAGGCCGCAACCGAGTTAATATCGACCGGCGAAGCTCCGGTGGACGACACCCTTCCGGACGCCGAGCACGCGGCGTGGACGACGATCGCTCTGTTGGTAATGAACCTTGACGAAACCCTTTGCAAGTAGACCGTGCCTCCTGCCATCACCCCATCGTGAATCGTGGTGATTTGCATCACCCACATTTCAAGACTCATCCCTGCCTCTAATTGATGTTCCTGCACATCAAAAAGGTTCCCATGACGATGAATCCGTTATCGCTCAATCGCCGTTCTTTTCTCAGCAGCCTGTCGTTGTCGATCGGGTTGCCCGCGCTCGGTGACCTGTTAGCCGCCGAGACATCGACGCTGCCGCATTTTCCTCCCAAGGCCAAACGCGTCATCTATCTCATGCAGTCGGGAGGTCCCTCGCATGTCGACTTGTTCGACGACAAAGAAACACTGCGAAAGATGCAAGGCGAGGAGGTTCCCGACAGCATCCTGCAAGGGCTCCGTCAAACCACAATGACGGCAGGACAGAAGTCGAAACCATGTCTCGCGGCAGCATGGAAGGGCAGTCGCCGTGGCGAATCGGGAATGTGGGTGAGTGACCTGCTGCCACGCACGGCCGAGATCGTCGACGACCTGTGCTTTGTCCGGTCGGTTCATGGCGAACAGATCAATCACGCCCCGGCGATGACTCAAATGTTGACCGGAAACAACCTACCTGGTCGCCCGAGTATCGGTGCATGGTTGACCTACGGTCTCGGTACGATGGCGGAGGATTTGCCGTCTTTTGTTGTCATGACTTCGCAGGATCGTCAGGGATCGTGCGGGCAACTCTTCTTTGACTACTACTGGGGTTCCGGATTCTTGCCCGGGAAGCATCAGGGCGTACCGTTTCGCGGTGCGGGCGATCCGGTCTTGTATTTGAGCAATCCAGCAGGCGTTTCTCGCGAAGCTCGGCGGGAAATGCTCGACGGGCTTTCGCAGATGAATCACTTCGCCCATCAACGCTATGCCGACCCTGAAATTGAAACCCGCATCGCTCAGTATGAGATGGCCTTTCAAATGCAGGCGAGTGTCCCTGAGTTGACTGACTTTTCAGACGAACCGCAGAGCGTTCTGGACATGTACGGTCCCGACGTTCACCGCAAAGGAAGCTACGCATACAACTGTCTGATGGCACGTCGGTTGGCCGAACGCGGCACCCGATACATCCAATTGATGCACGCCGGATGGGATCAACACGCCAACCTTCCGAAGCAGTTGCCGATCCAATGCGAAGATACCGACGCCCCGAGCGCGGCGTTGGTCAAAGACTTGAAAGCACGCGGCATGCTCGATGACACGCTCGTGATCTGGGGCGGTGAATTCGGCAGAACGCCTTTCGTCCAAGGTGACATCAACAACCCGAACGCTCACGGACGAGACCACCACCCGCGAGCGTTCACGATGTGGTTAGCCGGCGGTGGAATCAAACCCGGAACGATCTACGGCTCGAGCGATGAGTTCGCATTCCATGTCGCAGAAAACCCGGTGCATATTCGCCATTTACAGGCGACGTTATTGCATCTGTGTGGAATCGATCACGAGCGATTCACCTATCGACACCAAGGCCTCGACTTCAAATTGACCGGAGTCGAACCTGCGAAGGTCGTGCACGATATCGTCAACGGTTGATCGAAAGAAACCGACGTAAACACGCTGCAAAGAAAAAC
>JBICHZ010000422.1:0-2981 GCA_043101355.1 Rhodopirellula sp. JB044 | reverse complement strand
ATGAACGTTGGAAAACGTTCGTGGGTGACGACACGCACGAATATCCTGCCGGGACCTCTCCCATTTTGTATCGTGATTTGGTGGTCGTGAACGCGAGTTATGAATGCGGCGATCTGATCGCGTTGCGCAAGTCCGACGGTTCCGAGGTATGGCGATACAAAGACGTCGAGGAAGCGTGGAACACTCCTGTCGTCTACCAGTCGCTGCGAGGCGATGACGAGTTAGTCATTTCGATGAACAAAAAAGTCGTTGCTATCGACCCGATGACAGGATCGCAGCGTTGGAGTTGCTCGGGGCTCGATGATTATGTCTGTCCCAGTGTGATCGTCGAGGAGGGGATTGTGTATGCGATCGGAGGCCGTCAAGGACAAGCGTTAGCGATTCGCAGCGGAGGAACCGGCGACGTGACCGATACGCACCGACTATGGATGATCTCCGAAGGAGCCAACGTGTCGTCGCCCGTTTATCACGACGGGTATCTCTACTGGGCCAAGGACAAAGGCGGCATCTTGTACTGCGTCGATGCCAAAACCGGTGAGGTCGCATACGAACAGCGTCTACGTCCCTCCTCAAAAGACGTCTATGCCACGCCGCTGTTGTCCGACGGACGCTTGTTTTACGTCAGCCGAGAGAACGGCATTTTTGTCGTCGCCGCCAAACCGGAATTCGAGCTTTTGGCTCACACCCAGTTCAACGACAATTCTCTTTTTGCAGCCTCGCCCATAGCACTCCCCGACGGCGACGTGCTGCTACGCAGCGATCGATTTCTGTACCGAATCGATTCAAAATAGTCGCCGCTGGTCCTGTCCACACCGGCCAATGGCAGCACCGTTGGAGTGAAGCCTTTAGGGGATTCGGTGGTGGGGATGCCGGAACGGCGCTGCGTTCGGTCCGCCCTACAAAAACGATGCAAAACGCGTTGGCCGGTGTGCATTCGCACCGGTCGCCAGATAAATGCCACGTTTCTCGGACTTTCCAAGTCGGAACAACGACAGACTTCCGACGGGCAACAGCTTCTCCTGACAACGCCTTCGGCTTAAAACGACCAAGCGTCGTGGAGTTCCGGCACTGCCCTACAGGATCGATTCGATGTCAGCGATGATCTTCTCCTTCACTGCGGTGGGCATGGCATGGAGACCGTCGTATTCGATCCATCCGTTGGACACGCCGACACCGGCTCCGACTTGACGGGCGAGCTTCATTTGTGGTTCCCACATTTGACGAAAGTGCCACGCACACGGACGCCACGCTTTGTCGCCCAGCGCCGCGAGGTACCGCACCGGTTCTTGCGAGTAGAGCGGGTTGCCGAGCGATCTCGCATACGCGTGGTCGCCCACGTCGCCGTCGGTCCATAAACAAAACGCAGACCGCGAGCAATCGCTGCTGAACACCGCTCGGTCTTCTCCGAATGAACGAACAATCGCACGCAGATCGCGAAAGAATTCGATCGCGTAAGGAGACAGCGGGCCTCGGCGACCGGGAGCTTCGTCGTACCCGATCCCCGCGAACGTCTCGTCGAAACAGATGGCATCGGGATCCAGATACTCCATGATCCACTGAGCCTGTTGCAACAGATGCTCTCGCCACGGTTTCGACGCGATCGACATCCACCAACATCGTCCTTCGACGTCAGGTCCCGACCACGGGAACCGAATCGGTTTCCCGTCCGGTCCGACACGTCGCTCGTCTGCGAATTTGTCGAAGACCTCCGATCGGTCATCAATTAACGTCAAGTGCATGTAGATGCCGGCCTTCGCGCCCGCTTTGCGAGTGTCGGCGACGCGTTGTCGCATCTTTTGGATCGACATCGTCGCCGGGCCTTGTTCTGATCCCCGCATCGCCTGCCACGTTTTTCGATCTGGGTGGATGTAGTCGCCCAGGTGCGGGTAGTAACCGTGTTGCGTCGCCAGCCCAACATGGAATTCCGGAAAATGCGGCAGGTCAGCATCGTAGCCATCGCCGCGCACACCGTGTTCGCCATCGGCGGACGATAGGTAGTCGTAGTAGTGGACTTTGAAGTCATGCGTCCACGCGATCGGTTGGTATTCTTCCACGTGAGCAAACTCGTGAAACGCGTCCCAAGTGGCGGATGCGTCGGATTGGTGCAGCACGACCCAGCAGGATTCCTGGAGCGACTCGCCTGGTTCGAGTGACAATACGCGACTCGCGGTCCAGGTGCGCTGCCCACCGGAATCCAGGTTTGAGACGAACTGCATCGGTGAGTCGGATGCCGTAAACAAGCCTACTCGCCAATCTGTGGACGGTGTGGAAATGTTGACGACGGGAACCAACAGCAACGCGGTCGTTTTGCGTTGACTCGGATCGCTCGCCATCGGTTCGAGATAGTGGCAGCGAAATTCTTCGTGGTTCAAATGTATGTTCCCGTCACCGATGAGATCCGTGCCGCCTAACGAATCAAACCGTGTGTCACCGGTCATGCCAGCCACGTTGAGAGGTAAGTAGAGGTTTTGGGCCGCGTTTTTCTGTGGATCCGGAGAGAGTGCCGTTTGAAACGAAATTTCGATCTGACGTGTTTGTCTCGAAACATTCGTAATGTCGAGCGTTGTTTGCAGAACGTTGGGGGACGATTCGGTGCGGCTTTGCCGGAGTGTTTGTCGTTGATTCACTCGTAGTGCGACGGCGGTGTTCGACGTTTCGGGAGGCCCGAGCACGCGCGCCCTTGCCTGCAATAACGGTGCGTTGTTCCGACGCGTTCCGAGCTCCATTCCGTTGCAAGACACGCCGACATACTGACTCGTTGGCGAATCGAATGTCCAATCGATGCGGTGCGACGAATTGGATTCTGCACCAAAACCATGTTGGCACTGGCATGATCCGTGAAGAGTGGCGGCGCATGCCGTCAACAGGAACTCACGACGTTTCATAGGAGGGCTCCTTGTGACACCAACGTCGATCACGTCGTCGGTGAAAAAGAGAATGGGGAGGGAGGAAAGGCAGGACGTCTTCCCATCGATCCTCTT
>JBICHZ010000421.1:0-4297 GCA_043101355.1 Rhodopirellula sp. JB044 | reverse complement strand
CGCTGGCGGCTTTCGCTACGTAGTTAGCGATTGTGACTCGCTAGCGATCTTCTTTCATCGCCGCGGCAGTCATGCTTTCAGCTCTCGCGCCGGCTTCGTCGTATGCCGAGCGGGCTTCGTCGTTGACTTCGATGACTTCGTTGCTCGATCCGCAACCGAGGGTTGAGAGAGCGACGGGACAAAGTGCGAGTAGCAGGAGCAGTTTGATGATGGGCTTCATGTTTTCTTGGGGGTGAAGGAAACGTCGGTGTCGAATGAGGTGGGGTGTCGGGAGGCGGGAGGCGTGACGCTCGTGACTCAAAATTGCCCCGAGTTCAGCGAGCGTCGGCGGGTGTGTCTTTGTTGGACGTGTGGCGTGTTGGTTAGCCGGGTAGGTTTTCGTGTGTTTGATTCGCCGGTCGGATGGGTGCTTTCAACTCGGGTGAGTTAGGCCGGCGCGAGTGCTGCGAAACGCTCGCGTCCGACCTGTTTCTCGTTCGAGTTGAACCGCCTGCTAGAAGTCTTCGTCGATGACTTCGTTGGAGGCTCGGGTGCCGAGTGCACCCCACAATCCGTACGGGCTTTCCGAGCCGGTGTCGGGGCCGCCGGAGCTGCCAACCGGGATTGCGTTTTGGTCGCCGGCATTGATGGAGTCGGTCACAAACTTGACCGCACCGTCGCCCATCAAAACATGGCATCCGCCTTGGTGACGGCTGCTAGCGGAGAAGTTGCCTTCGTCTTCAATGATCAGGCGAATGCAGTTGGCGGAGTTCGGTGGAATGTTGCAGGTGACCATCGTGTACTTCGGCGAACTCGAAGACCAACGGAAGCCGCGTTTCTCGACGGATGTGGCCACGAACAAATCTTCCCCGTCGCCTTCGGCGATTGTTGTTTTCCAAAACTGCGGGCGTTCGGGATCGAGGTGTTTGTCGCACGCGTGGATGTTGTCGTACATCGCGGTCACGCGAACAAAGTCGGTCGTGCGGTGACGGTCGCCGAGGTCGGTGTTGATCTCGGCCATCGCGATGGTGTTGGACAGGCCGTCTTTGACGTCGGTAAATTCCGAACGCATGTGGGGAACCAAGAATCCACGACAAAGCGGCACTTGCTCGCGTTCAACGCGAAGGGCATTGTCCCGGGACATGCCCACGCCGCTGTCGACGTCGGTCACGCACCATCGTGCAAAGGGGCCACGCGCCAATTGTCGTGGGGTGTCGCCTCCGTTGAGTGCGTAGTTGGTACGTGCCATCGCAGGGAGTCCAAAGCCTGGATCGCTCGGGCAGCGATACATCGGAATTTCAGTGATGAAGGGTTCGTACTCGATCGTTTGGCTGCTGTTTCCCGTCGGGTTCGGCCCCATGCGAGGGAATGAGATCCCGTTGTAGATCGCAGGGTTTGAGATCTGTTCCCAGAGAGCCTGTTGTTCGCAGAACGGCAAGAGGCCGACGAGGATGCTCAGTTGGCCGCGGTTGGACAGAATCGATGCGCCGGGACTCGACCCGCTGCCGCAATCGCCCCAACGTTGGGTGGCAACCGAAGCAGGGACTTCCCACGTGCCGTCGCCTTGGATCGGCAGTTGGTTGTACGCCGAGTGATAGTTGTGAATCGCCAGGCCGATCTGTTTGAAGTTGTTGCTGCAGGACATGCGGCGGGCGGCTTCACGGGCGGCTTGGACGGCAGGCAAAAGGAGGCCTACGAGCACGCCGATGATGGCAATAACTACGAGAAGCTCAACAAGCGTGAACCCGGTTTTGCGGTTCTTCATTGCAGAAGACTCCAAATTTGGAAACGGAAGAAAGGGCAGGATGTGGGGAGGGTGCGTTCCGTCGATGCCGAGAGGGGTGCAGATTGCAACCGTTTGGCGGCGATTCTTCGGTGCTGTCCGGGGTTACTGCCATCACGCGACAATTTGTCTCTGCATTTTGATCGGAAATTTGAAAATGTTGTTTATTTTTGAGCGTTCTAGTTCTGTGGAAGGGGGTGTGGGCTTTCTCAGTGGTCCTCTTGTGGTGCGCAGTGCCCCGCTCTGTGCCGAGGGTCGGAAATCGATAGCCGCGTGTGGTTTGGGGGGCTTGCCGGTTGTTCGGTATTAGGAACCGAGGAATCGTTGGCGTGAGTGGGTTGCGGGGCTGTCCGGTTTGCAGGTCTATGGAGTGCCGGGCTGCTTGACCCGTCGGCCTACGCGCTGCGGTCGCATGCGGTCGCGATGGGCCGGGGGCGGTCGCTTGTTTGGTTCGAGCGACGCTAGCGTGGAGGCTGATTTTCCGAAGAAATTTCGAATCCGAGGGGCTGAAATCGCGTTCCGCGGCAGTAGACACATCACGGCATGGCCACGACCGTTGTTTGGTCTCGGTTTGGTGCAACGATACAGGAGTCCTGCTGCGAGATCGGGCAGGCAATCGTCTCGAGCAACGAGAGCCGCCCGCAGAGGAACGAACCGAACAAAGTGCGCTGTCCCCTTTCGCTTTGCATCCGCTCGTCCGAGCCGTGCAGGCTCTGCGAAGTACGTAAGGCGATCGCGAGAGAATGGGTGCGACGAGGCGGGACCGCTGTCGGCGCTCTATGAGACGGGACCGCTCTCGGCGATGCATGAGAGATGACCGGTTCAATGTTGCATGGCGACTGTGAATGTTATTCGCGGATGCATGCTTTCCTTCCCCACCTCTTTCCTAGCATTTGGTTGTTTGCCTACGTATCGCTGTGCATACCGGTTGCGCCGAACGGAGTACTTGCTTCGGTTCAGGGGGCTCGGTCGGAGGCAGTGATGTGGTCGCTAGTGGCTCGTGAACGTTGAATAGGAACTCGATGATCGAAAGAAAGACAAGTTTGATTGTTCCGGTTGTTGGGCCGATCCGAATCGGCCTGCTTGCCTGCGGGGTTGCGGGTGTGCTGTCGATGATGAACGCGCGGCCCGTTGCAGCCAATGAGAATGTTGCCGACCGGGATGCCGCGTCACCGGTTGCCGAAGAACCGATCGATTTTGATCACCAGATCCGGCCGATCTTCACGTCGCATTGCACGTCGTGCCACGGCGGAGTCAAACAGGCGGCGGATTTGTCGTTTGTCTATGAGGACTCGGCGATGTATAGCGTCGAACCGGGCGACCCGGACAATTCGGTGTTGCTCGAACGCGTGCTCGAACCGGAAGACGACGATCGGATGCCGCCACCGGATCATGGTCCTCGTTTGAGCGACGAGGAGGTGGAGTTGTTGACCCGATGGATCCGCCAGGGTGCGAAATGGGGGAAGCATTGGGCGTATCGACTTCCCGAGCGGCAGCAAACGCCGGAGGTTTCCCAGACGCATTGGCCGCGTGAGCGAATGGATCACTTCGTGCTCGAACAACTCGATCGACGTGGGATCAAACCTGCCGATGATGAGTTGCCGCACCGATGGCTCCGTCGAGTTTCGTTGGATTTGATCGGTTTGCCCCCGACGCTCGAGGAGCGTGACGCGTTCCTCGATGATCTTGATGCGAGTGGCGAGGCGGCTTTTGAACGCGTTGTCGATCGGTTGCTCGCGTCACCGCATTTTGGCGAGCGTTGGGCGAGCGTTTGGTTCGACCTGGTCCGCTACGCCGATTCACGCGGCCAGGGTGAGGATTCGCCGCGGGTGATTTGGAAGTATCGCGATTGGGTCATTGATGCGATGAACCGGGATTTGCCTTACGACCAGTTCACGATCAAGCAACTCGCCGGGGATCTGTTGCCGGAACGAACCATTGAGGACGAAATTGCGACGGCGGTTCATCGGCTGACCAACACGAACGAGGAAGGCGGGACGGACGACGAGGAATTCCGCATCGCGGCGGTGCTCGATCGTGTTTCCACGGTTTGGCAAACGTGGCAAGGCACAACGTATGGGTGTGCCCAATGTCACGATCACCCGTATGACCCTTTCACACAGGACGAGTTCTACCAGTTTGTCGACTATTTCAATAACACGGTCGACTGTGATTTGAACGACGACTGGCCGCGGATCGATGTTCCGTTGTCACAGGACGACTACGACAAAGCCTCGCGACTTCGTCGGCAAGTGGATGAACTGACACGTGACATTTGGCGGCGTGAATGGGAAACCGCGTCGGAGGCGAAAAAGTGGACACACCTACGAATCGCGGCGGGCAAAACGTCGAAGGCGACCAAGTTGGTGATTGAACCGCGCGACCAGTGGGATGAGTACTACACGAGCGGCACGGTTTCGAGTGGAACGACGATCACCGTCGACATGCCGATTCCCGAATCGATCGATGAATTGACGGGGATCCAGATTACCGCGATGCCGCACGATCCTGAGCAAGCGTTGATTGACTCGGAGT
>JBICHZ010000420.1:0-5437 GCA_043101355.1 Rhodopirellula sp. JB044 | reverse complement strand
AGCCGGAGTCGCCAAGACTTCGGGGGGGCGTTGCTGGTGGGGAGTCTGAATTCTGGCGAATCCAGCTCCGGGGGTTGCGACCAGCTCCGGTCGCGAAAGTTTTGGGAGCAACCGGAGCCGGAGTCGCCAAGACTTCGGGGGGGGCGTTGTCGGTGGGGAGTCTGAATTCTGGCGAATCCAGCTACAGGGCTTACGACCCACTCCGGTCGCGAAACTCGCCGTGAGTTTCGGCAGACAGCTTCGAATCGCCGAACGTTTTCGCGACGCTCGCTACGGGGGATTTGGATATCGAGGTGGGTTGGGGGCTTATTCTGATTCGATGGAATCGTTTCGGCAGACGCGGCTGGCGAAGAGTGGGGGATCGATGGTTTCGCTGAGGAACTCGATCGATCCGTCGCCCAGTGCCACGTGGGCTCCTCCGGCGTGGAGGCTGGCGAGTCCGCCGACGTATTTGGGATCGAGGTAGGCGTCTTGGTCGACTGGGGCATTGATCGGCGTGCCCGCGTTTCGCAGGCTACTGCGCGTGCCGCTCATCCAACCGAGATCGAAATCGGGTGGTGATAGTTTTTCACCGAGCAGAATCGTGTACGCCATCCCGTCGGGAACGTCATCGGGGATCAACCATCGGTTCAGTGACAACAGTCCGTCGTTGTCGGTGCCGATCGGCCGTGCGTCGCTGGAATGCAGTCCGGCGTAACTCGTCGTGTTCGGCTTTTGTTGCTGGGCCGACGTGGGGCAACGCAGAAACGGAATATCCGCTTCGCGGGTGATCGCGTTCGCGGGCGCGTAGACACCCACATCGAACTGAATCGATTGATACATTCCCTGGCGGTCGCAGTACGGCAACAACGCCGAGACCCAGTTGTGGTGGTAGCCTTCCGGGAGGCTGTCGATGGTGACCGGCATCCCAGCAGCGTCATCCTCGCCGTCGCCGTCCTCCTCGCCCGTGGGGAGATTCTCTCCCGTCCAGATCGTGGCCGATCCGGTGAACGTGCCGCTGGGCAGGTGCACGTGATCGACCGCGTAGGCTTGGGCGGCGAGAGCGAGCCGCGTCAGGTTTTGTTCGCAATTGCTGCGCCGGGCGATCGACCGCATGTCCCTGACGACGGGGATCGATATGGCGGTCAAAATCGCGAGGATGACGAACACGACCACGATTTCGATTGTCGAAAAAGCAGCCCGCTTTTTGTGCGATTTGGCGAAGGAATCGATGGGAAACGGCATTTCAACGAGGGGGATTCGTGGACACGAATTCGGCTTCATAAAGACCTCTCTACCTTACAAAATCAGCGAATGTGTCTATCGTAACGGTTTTGCAAAAATCGTTCCGCCCCGGGCGACGGTTCATTCTTAACGACGGCATCCTAATGAGAAAATTGTTTGGCTACTCTTTCGTGTTTCCGTGCATCTTTGCGATGACGATGATCGCCGGTGCGGCGGAACCGGTGGTTCGTACCGCGGCGAGAACGGGCGGAACCACGCCGGCGTTCTCGGTGATGACGTGGAACCTCGAGTGGTTTTATGATGATTCGAAACGAGACAACTACAGTAAACTCGCGATCGAAAAATCCAGCCCCACTCGCGGGCATTGGAATTGGCGTCGTGACGCGGTTGCCAAATCAATCGCCTCGGTCAAACCCTCCGTCGTCGCACTCCAGGAAGTCGAAGGGCAGCGGGTGTTGTGGTATCTCAGTCGAGCTCTTCAGCGAGAGCATGCACTGCAGTATGCCGAGTACGCGATCGAAGGAAACGACCGGTACACCGAGCAAGACGTCGGATTGTTGGTAACCAAACCGGTCGACGTGTTGACGATGATGCGAGGCAACGTGACCGCGCAGATGCGGAGCGAGGAAACCTACGGCAGCGTGACGAAGCATCTCGCGGCGATCCTCGAGGTGCCCGTCGGCGACGAATTGGAAACCGTTCTGATCGTCAACGTGCATTTGCGCAGCGGCGAAGAGGGGGCGGGGCTGCGTCAGAAGCAAGTGGCGAGTTTGGTTCGATGGCTCCAGGTTTGGGAGAAAACCCCGGTGCACATTGTGGTACTCGGCGACTTCAACACCGAGGAGGTGGCCGGGAAGGTTCGCCCGGGCAGTGAGTTGTCCATGTTGATGAGCCGGGGAACGCGTGACCGCAGCGATGATCTCGTCGATCTGCTCGTGATGTCCGATTCGCCGCGGCAGCAAACTCATTTGCTCAACGGAAAACAGTTTGATCGGATTCTCGTCAGCCGTTCGTTGGTGGACGACGACCCCAAACGTCGTGATTTGTGTTTGCGTTCGGTGGCGGTTCGTCGTGATTTGGCGATCCGCGGCGGCGTCGATGACAAAGAGGATCACTGGGAACGGTACTGGGAGATGGATGCGTCCGATCGAGATTTGAGTGACCATTACCCGATCATCGCGGAGTTCGATGTCCGATGAACGACCCAACCGACAAACAACGCAAACCCGATCCGCGGCCCATGATCCGGTTGGACGATTTCCTCAAAGCCGCCGGCGTTGTCGGTACAGGCGGCGAAGCCAAAGTACGCATCCAAGCGGGCGAGGTGATGGTGAACGACGAAGTCGAAACGCGTCGTCGCCGGCAACTGTTTACCGGGGACGAAGTGAACTGGGACAGTCAAGTCTGGGTGGTCGAAGTGACCGACGACTGAAAAGTCTCCCGCTCGTTGCTGGTTACGCCGGAATTCATGCGTCGCCATCGCGAAACCGGCATCCCGCATCCAACGTGCAGCGGTCGGTAAAATGAACCAACATGCTTTTGAAGAAAACTTTCGCGGTTTGCTCGTTGCCTCTACACCTGTTCGTCTCTTGAGAAACTGTCACGCATGAGGACACCGTTGTTTCTGGTCAGTGGATGGTCGCGGGGGCGTTCCGCTCTCGAGAGCATGGCTGTGTTGCTGGCGGATGTTTTTGACGTTCACGTGCTTTCGGCCGAGGAGGTTATCGCGCCGGGAACGCTCGCCTCGATGTTGCCGACGGATCGACCGTGCGTGTTGGCGGGATGGTCGCTCGGTGGGATGTTGGCTTTGGAGGCGGCGCCGAATTTGGCGGATGGTTCGATGATGTGTTTGATCGGCAGCACCGCGCGATTCGTTGCGGGCGACGAAACACCGCACGGGGTTCCGATGGCGGAGGTTCGCTCGATGTCGATTTCATTTCGACGCAAACCCGAGGAAACGCTGGCTAATTTCGATGTTCAGGCCGCGTTGCCGCATGATCCGATTGCTCGAGACACGCCGCTCGGTGACGACCAGGACGACTGTCGCAAACTGGCGGACGGGCTAAAATATCTGCGTGACGCTGACCTTCGCGAGACGGCAGGCCGAGTGCGTGTGCCGACGCTGATTTTGCATGGCGAGGACGATCGTGTGATCTCGGTAGACGCCGCCGACGATCTGTCGCGGCGACTCGAGACGTCCCACGTGCGGAGGATGGAAGCGGTCGGACACGATTTACCGGTGCGACATCCCGAATGGATTGTTTCGAACTTGATTGACTATTGGAAAAACGATGTGGCTCGCACCGATGCAGGATAGAACGATCCGTTCGCGGTTTTCCGCGGCCTCGTCGACCTACGATCGTCATTCGCACGTGCAGGAGCAAGTCGCCGATCGCGTGATCGAGTTGATGGAAGAACTTGGGCCGGTTGATCGCGTTTTGGAATTGGGATGCGGTACCGGGCGATTGACAGAGAAAGTGAAATCGCGGTTTACGAACGCATCGATCACGGCGGTCGATTTGTCACAAACGATGATCGATCAAGCCAAGGTTAACTTGGGTGTCTGCGATCGGATCGAGTGGGTCGCGTCGGACGTTTGTGACTACCAAACCGATTCGCCGTTTCCTCTCGTCGTCAGCAGTTCTTCGTTGCACTGGGTGACACCCATCGATTTAGCGTTTGAGTCGATCGATCGTGCGGCCCAACCCGGCGGTCAGATCGTGGTCGCGGTCATGCTGCGTGAAACGCTCGGCGAGCTGCACGACGCACGTTTGCGAGTGGCACCGCACAAGCCACCTCAATCGCGTTTGCCAACGTTGGCGGATGTGACCGAGGCAGCCATGCGGATGGGATGGCGGATCAAGCACCGGTCGCAATCGGTTTTCACGGTACGGCACGCCTCGGCACGCGACCTCCTCACCGCGATCCACCAACAAGGGCTGACCGGGGGCAGCGTCTCGCACTCGCACACGCCGTTAACGCGAGGCGAGTTGACCGCGTTGGTTCGCGATTACGAGACGAACTATCGAGACGCGAGCGACGCGGTCATCGCGAGCTATCAAGTTGGCTTTTTGCACTGCGAGACTCTTGCCGGATAGATCCGCGGCGGCGGCTGCGCACCGCCTCATCGCCAGACGTCGGAGAATGATACAAAGGAATACGATGGCGAATGCTGAGATGAATCTTTGGCTCGACGCGGCGCGGCAGACGGTCGTTTCCTATCGGAATATGATTGACGCGTCGGTGTCGCAGCTCGGCGATGAAGAGTTGTTCCAGCGACCCGCGGAGGGGATCAACTCGGTCGCGATTATTCTGCGGCATCTCGGAGGAAACCTTCGTAGTCGATGGACCGATTTCTTCACGAGTGATGGTGAGAAGGAGACCCGAGATCGGGATACTGAGTTCCTGGATTGGGAAGGCGATCGGCAATCACTGATCGAGGCGTTCGACGCCGGTTGGTCTGCGCTCGTCGATGCGCTGGCGTCGATCGATCATGAGAACGTTCACCAAACTGTTTTGATTCGCGGCGAACCTCACACGGTCCCTCAAGCGGTCACGAGATCGTTGACTCATGTGTCGTATCACGTGGGACAAATTGCGATCATCGCTCGAATGGTCCACACCGGACAATGGCATTGGCTAACCATCGCCCCCGGTAATTCTCAGGCGCACAACGCGACCACCTGGGGCACCGCGGCGAGTCGTGGTGTTCATGCCGAAAACGATCACGGTAAACGAGATTTGGGTGGCAACAAAGAGCCGCGGCGGAAGCGGTGAAATGAACGCGTGTTGCAGAACGCCGAGTCACCAAAAGCGACGTCGACGTTCATTCGCGAAGCGGTCGGCAGGCGTTGAACATTTCGATGGCCTGCACGGTTTCGGCCACGTTGTGAACTCGTATCAGGTGGGCACCCGCCGCGGTTGCCGCGAGTGACACACCGAGCGTGCCCGCCATCGCATTGAATTCGCGACCGGAGGTTTCAACGAACGTTGCAAGCCGTTTGCGGATGAAGCCTTTCCGCGAGTGGCCGATCAGGCACGCACATCCGAGGTCGGTGAACCGGTGGATGCTGCGAATGAGTTCGAAGTTATGTTCGTGTGTTTTGCCGAACCCGACTCCGGGGTCCAGGCATATCTTTTCGAGTTCGATGCCGAGTGAAAGGCAGGCGTCTCGTCGGGCGATCAGGTAGTCGCGGATTTCTTCGACAACGTT
>JBICHZ010000419.1:0-23830 GCA_043101355.1 Rhodopirellula sp. JB044 | reverse complement strand
AACTGTCTCCCACGCAAACGATCGGAGACCGCTCGTCAAAGTGATCGAAGTGCGGCCGTGCGCATGTCTGAATGCAATGATGCTCCCACAGCACGGCCACCCAGGCGATCCATAGCAAGGCAATCGCAACGATTGAGTGGGGCGTGCGAGGTGTCGCCGAATGACCGCGTCGAAAACGAAGCACTACAATCAACAGAAGCAACACCCCCATCGCCAACATCGCCGGGGTGCGTGGTACCAAGCGGATGACGAGAACGGACAAGCAAATGGCCAGCGGTGCCCATGCGATACGTCCACGGTCGGCATTGATGGTAAACACGACCAACCACCCTGCGATCATCCACGGCAGGACGCTCGGAAAAGCGAGCAGCGATAATGCGATGGCGAACCCGATCACCAGCGTTCGCAAGATTCTCGCGGGTGACGATCGGATTTTCTGTGTCGGCGGGTTCTCGTCGGGGGCGTCCGGCGATTCTGATCGGTTGGAATTGAATTCAGCGGGTGTTTCGAGTTGATCCACGAATGCCTCGGGGGAGACCGCATGAGTTTGCTGGGCGGGACAAGATTGCCAACCGAGGCGAGCACGCCCAACGGAAGGCTGCGTTCACGATCCGCGTAAGGTGCATTATGGCCTATCTGCGGTCGGGCCGTGCGAGCGTGGTTTTGGCCGGGCACGACGCCGCGGACACGGTCCCTACTTTCGATTTTGCCGGTTGTCAGATACCTTCGTCGGGTAAAACTCGTCCGATCGATTCGGTCCGGCTCGGAACCCTGCTGAACGAATCCGAGCGATCTCGCGATTGTGCCGCCGAACGTCATTTTTATTTGCCCGGAATTTTGCCGAACATGTTGGATTCGACCTCGACGATTTTGGAACTCTTGGAATCTGGTGACGCGACCGCGAAGGAGGTCACCGAGACCGCTTTGCGAGCCATCGGGGCGACCGAACCGACGCACAAATCGTACACACATGTTTCCTACGACACGGCGCTAGCCGCGGCGGCGAAGGTGGACGAAGATCGCAAAGCCGGCCGCCCACTGCCGCCCTTGGCGGGTTTGCCGGTCGCAATCAAAGACGTCCTGTGCACGTCGGACATGCCGACAACGTGTTCGTCGAACATGCTGCGGAACTTCACACCGCCGTACGACGCCACCGTGGTCGCCAAATTGAAACAGGCCGGTGCGATCGTGATCGGAAAGACGAACATGGACGAATTCGCCATGGGAGCGTCGACCGAAACCAGTGCGATGGGGGTGACCCGAAACCCATGGGACACCGACCGAACACCCGGCGGCAGCAGCGGCGGTGCAGCCGCGGCGGTTGCTTCGGGAACCGTGCCTTTGTCGATCGGTACCGACACCGGCGGATCGATCCGGCAGCCCGCCGCGTTCTGTGGCATCACCGGATTGAAACCGACTTACGGACGTTGCAGCCGATACGGATTGGTGGCCTTTGCGAGCAGCCTCGATCAAGCCGGCCCGATGGGATGGGCGGTGTCGGATGTTGCCATCGGGTTGCAGGCCATGGCCGGATACGATCCCGCCGACAGCACTTCGGTTGACCACGATGTGCCTGACTACCGCGCCGCGATCACGGATCCCGACATGAAAGGCGTGCGGATCGGCGTGCTGAGGGGAGCGGTCGATCAGGAAGGCGTGACTCCCGCGATTCGCACCGCGTTCGCTGAAGCGGAGAAGGTCTACCGCGATTTGGGCGCCGAGATCGTTGAGATTGACCTCGAACACAGTCCTTATTGGGTGCCCACTTATTACGTGATCGCGCCGTGCGAAGCGAGCAGTAACTTGTCGCGTTTCGATGGGGCACATTATGGCTATCGTCATGACGCGAGCGACGGTGGCGACGTGGCGCTCGAAAACACACAGCCGCTCGAAGCGATGTATCGTTCGAGCCGTGCCGCGGGATTTGGCAGTGAAGTCAAACGCCGCATCATGGTCGGCACGTATGCACTGAGCGAAGGTTACTACGACGCCTACTACAACCAAGCCTTGAAGGTTCGTCGATTGATTCGCGGCGATTACGACGCGGCGTTCGAAAAAGTCGACTTGATCCTCGGCCCGGTGACTCCTTCGCCCGCCTTTCGTATCGGTGAAAACATCGACGACCCGATCTCGATGTACCTTTGCGACCTGTTCACCGTGGGAGCGAACTTGGCCGGCGTGCCCGCGATTTCGCTGCCCGGTGGGATTGACGACGACGGGCTGCCTGTCGGTGTGCAGTTGCAGGCTCCTGTGATGCAAGAATGCAAACTGCTCGCCGCCGGAGCCGCCTTCCAATCCGCGACGCCACACCACCAACGACGTCCTGAAGGATTCGTCGCAACTTAGTTCGAGTCCTGCAGAGCAAACTCTCCCCAAGCAAATTGCCGGGCCGTTGGCCCTACCGTTTCTTGTGGGGGCCTGTGGTCCCAGGCCGTTGGCCTGGGCTGGGTAAATGGTTGGCCCGTTGGGCCGTTAGGTGGTGGGGTGTTTGGGTGAACCTGGTTCGGTCTGGCTAAGTCGAGCGACGTTCAGTAAGCCGAACGGCCATAAGCATCGGGTGAGAACGCCGACTGATCCCCACAAACCGTCGAACGGCTCAAAAACGAAAGATCGAAAACCTCAGTCCCGCATCAACGCTTCGAGAACTTCCTCGGTTTTTGAAAAGTCCGGGAACATCTGCGAAGGGTTTTCGGCGGCGAGTTGGTCGATCGTGAACTCGCCGGTTGCGACGGCGATGGTTTTGGCACCGATCGCGTGCCCGCATCGAATGTCGGCTGGGGTGTCCCCCACGACGACCATCTCTTTCACCCGATTGCCGTGTCGACGGGCGACAATTTTCGCTGTCCTGCGAGCCAAGTCGTCTCGATCGACGTGCGCGTCACCGCCGGCGATCCACGCAAACCACTGCCGCAAATCGAAATGTTCGAGTTTTCGCGTTGCCGTCTCGGGGAAATTTCCGGTCATGACAGCAAGCTCGAGGGCGTCGCGACGAAACAAATTCGTCAAAAGTTGCCGGATTCCGGGCAAAACGATCCCGCCCTGACGAGCAAGCTGGCCGCCCATTAGACTGATGTAGCGATCGCGGAGCCGGTTGCAATGTTCGTCGGACGGTTCGAGGTTGTTCCGCTGCAACAATTCGATGACCAAACTGCGATCGGTTCGCCCCGAAAACATCACGTCGCAATCCGGCAGCAGAACGCCAAACTCCTCCTTCAACGCCAAGGAGAGTGCCGAGTTACCGACGCCTTTGGTCGTCAGCAACGTTCCATCGATATCAAATAAAAATACCCGCACGTCGGCTCCCGCCGGCATCGATCCTGCCAGCCAGTTTGTGGAATTGATTAGTCACGCCAATGAGTGTCCCAGAGCCCAGCCGAAACGACCAGCCCATCCGCGACGAACTCGCCGCCACGGACGATACGCCGCATCATGATGGTTCGGCCGCGTCCATTCGTTCGGCTGACCGTGACGCCCCATCCGGACGCACCGCCGCACCGCCGCTCGACAAGAGCGGCAAACGGGTTCGCGAGATGTTTCGGCAAATCGCTCCACGCTACGACGCGATGAATCATCTCCTGTCGCTGAACATCGACAAATGGTGGCGTCGCAAAGCCGTCGATCGGCTGACGATCCAAGGCGACGCGCCGATTCTCGACATGTGCTGCGGCACCGGCGACTTGGCGATCGAAATTGCGAACCGAGCGGGCAGCGATGTGCGTGTGATCGGCAGCGATTTCTGCCACGCGATGTTGGAGATTGCTCGCGACAAAGAGGCCTCGCGGGTGATCGACACCTCGGGCGGCGCGGGCCGTCCGACGATCCCGTTCTTCGAAGCCGACTCGATGCAGTTGCCGTTCACCGACGACCGGTTTCAATGCGTGACGGTCGCGTTTGGGTTGCGAAATATTGTCGATACCGACCAGGGAATCCGCGAGATGGTTCGCGTTTGCCGTCCGGGCGGGCAGGTCATGGTGCTCGAATTTTCGCAGCCAACGCTGCCGGTCCTCAAACAACTCTACGGTTTCTACTTTCGTGCGATCTTGCCCAAGGTCGGCCAGTGGCTCGCACGTAACGACAAGTCCGCGTACGAATACTTGCCGGCCTCGGTCGGGCAATTCCCCTGCGGCGAAGCCCTCGCGTCCCGACTCCGCGATGCCGGGTTGGACTCGGTCGAGTTCCACCCGCTAACGCTCGGGGTGGCCACCATCTACATCGGCACCAAACCCGCAAAACCATCCGCTGCGCCGGAGAAAGCGGATGCGGATAGGGAAACCGATCAGCCACTCAAAATGGTGGCGCAGTGACACCAGTGGCGACGCAAAACAACGATACGGGACGTCCCCGACGAATCGTCGTGGCGATCACGGGAGCCAGCGGCGCACCGTACGCGATTAAGCTCCTGCAGGTGCTGCGACTGAGCGACGTGGAGGTTCACCTCACGGTCAGCCCCAGCGGTGCGGCGGTGATCGGACAGGAACTCGGGTTGTCTTTCAACCTTCGACAACCCGACCTCGATGCGTTGGTGACGTGTGTCCCGCAGTGGTCCGAACTGCCTGCGTTTGAACTCGACCGTTCGCTCGGCCAAAAAGGGGACGAACGTTTCTTTTACCACCAATTCGATGATTACATGACGCCGATCGCCAGCGGATCATTCGTGACCGAAGCGATGGTCATTTGCCCGTGCAGCGGCAGCACGCTGTCGGGTGTCGCACGGGCCGCCGCGTCGAATCTGATCCAACGTGCCGCCGAGGTTCATTTGAAGGAACACCGCAAACTCGTGCTCGTTCCACGCGAGACGCCGATGAGTGTGCTGCAGATCGAAAACATGCATCGGCTCGCTTCGGCCGGCGCCGTTCTGCTGCCCGCGATGCCCGGTTGGTATCACGACGTGCAACGCCTTGACGATCTCGTGGATTTTGTCGTCGCTCGTATCCTCGATCAAATCGGCGTCGACAATACGTTGATCTCCCGATGGAAGGAGACGTCATGACGACGGTGAATCCCGCGACCGACAACGGTAACACAACCGGTTCGGCATCGATCGGAGATTGGTTGGGACTGATTCGGTTCTCACACACCATCTTCGCCCTACCGTTTGCGATCCTCGCCGCGTTCCTCGCCTGGTCAACGCCGCTCTCGTCGGCAGACCCGGCGACCCCCGCGGTACGCGTGACCGACATCATCGGCGTGCTGCTTTGCATGGTCTTCGCGCGGAGCGCCGCGATGGCGTTCAATCGACTGGTCGATCATCGGATCGATGCGGAGAACCCTCGCACGGCGACACGTCACCTTCCCGCCGGTGTGCTGTCGCGTCGCGGCGTTTTGATGTTCACGATCGCCTGCTCGGTCGGTTTTGTCGCGTCGACGTTGCTGTTTTTTCCTAACCGGATGCCGCTCTACGGTTCGATCCCGGTCCTCGCGTTCTTGCACGGCTATTCGCTCGCCAAGCGGTTCACCGCGTCGGCCCACCTTTGGCTCGGCGTGGCGTTGTCCCTTTCGCCGATTTGCGTTTGGGTGGCGATTCGGGGCGACGCGATGTCGTGGGAATACATATCGATCCCGTTGTTGCTCGCCGGTGCGATCGCGTTTTGGGTGGCCGGGTTTGACATTTTATATGCGTGCCAGGACGCGGACTTCGACCGGGGGGCCGGTTTGCACAGCGTGCCGAGTCGGTTCGGAATCGCCGGAGCGTTGCGGATCGCCGCGGGGATGCACGTCGTCATGCTGGGCTTTCTCGTCGCGCTCGTGCTGAGCGGTTCGCCGGCCGGGCTCGGGTGGATCTTCGCCGTCGCAGTTGCCTTGACAGCAGCGTTGGTTTTAATCCAGCATTGGCTCGTCCGTCCTGATGACCTCAGCCGCGTGAACGCTGCTTTTTTCCATACCAACGCCGTCATCAGCGTGCTGCTGCTCGTTGCCGGAACCGCCGATTGTCTTGCCGGCTGAACACCGTTATCCCGTTGCCAATCACCTCACCCTGTTACCTTTCCCTCTGACGTTTCCCATGTCTAACTCCAACATCCGTGCCCGCCTGCGAGAGATCCGCGACAAAGTCGAATCCGAAGAGCGTTTGTCGCTGCAGGACGGTTTGTTTTTGTACGAGCCCGATGTGTCGATCCAGGCGATCGGTGAACTCGCCAACTATGTCCGCGAGCGGATGAACGGGAACGTCGGATACTACAACATCAACACACACCTGAACCCCACAAACGTATGTGTGTACCGATGTCGCTTCTGTGCGTTCCGCAAAGACCTTCGCGATCAGAACGGATACGCGATGACGGACGAACAGATTCTCGAACGCGGCCGCGAAGCGACAGCCAATGGTTGCACCGAAATGCACATCGTCGGCGGACTGCACCACCAACGAAAATACGAGTGGTACCGCGACATGCTCTCGCTGCTGAAAGAGAACTTCCCGCAAATTCATCTGAAAGCGTGGACGGCGGTCGAGATCGATTGGTTCCGTTTTCAAACGAAGAAGTCGTTCCGTTGGGTGCTCGAAGACATGCGCGAGGCGGGTCAGGGCAGCATGCCTGGAGGCGGAGCGGAGATCTTCCACCCCGAAGTCCGCGACCAACTTTGCGAACACAAAGCCAACACGCCCTCGTGGATTGAGATTCACAAAACGGCTCACGAAATCGGCATGAAGACGAACTGCACGATGCTGTACGGGCACGTCGAAAAGGCGTACCACCGGATCGACCACCTCATGCGTTTGCGTGAACTGCAGGACAAGACCGGCGGATTCCAGGTGTTCATTCCGTTGGCGTTCCACCCGGAAAACACACAACTCTCGGACCTGAAAAAGCCTTCGGGTTTGATGGACCTGCGAACGATCGCGATCAGCCGTTTGATGCTCGACAACGTGCGTCATATCAAGGCGTACTGGATCATGCTCGGTATCGAAACGGCTCAAACCGCGTTGGCCTATGGAGCCGATGACATCGACGGAACGGTGCGGCATGAATTGATCTATCACGACGCCGGGGCACAGACGCCGGAGTTCCTTTCGGTCGATCAGATCCAGCAATTGATTCGCGAAGCCGGCCGCGATCCGATCGAACGTGACACGACGTACAACCGTGTGATCCGCGACCCGAACGACTTCACGAAGTGGCATTCGGGCGAAAGTGTCGACGTCGAGCTGGCGAGCGTTTGAGCAAAATCGGCACAGAATACCGCTGCGAGAACGTTTGTTTACCAACGAAATGCGGTTTTTCGTTCCGCGGATGCTTCCCCGGGAGGGGTGATTGGGCGAAAATAACGGCCAACCGATCTCCGCCTCCCCACACACCCGCCGCTCATGCCGTCGACGCGACCATCTTTGCAGCGCCCTCATTCCGGGTTCACCCTGGTTGAGCTGTTGGTGGTGATTGCCATTATCGGCGTGATGGTCGGTTTGCTGCTGCCGGCCGTTCAGGCCGCCCGAGAGGCCGCTCGCCGGGTCCAGTGCTCGAACAATTTGAAACAGATCGGACTCGGAATTCACAACTACGAGGCCACCTACCGCCGGATCCCGTGGGGAGCCAAAGGCGGGTGGGGGCTGAGTTGGACGACGGATATCTTGGCGTTCATTGAACAACGTGCTCTTGCCGACATCGTTCCCTACGGCGAACCCGGTGGTCCGACCGGCGGCCAGATCGAAAGCCAACGTTTCCGCAAACTCGCCCAAACCCCGGTGATGACTTTCCGATGTCCATCGCAGTACGGACCGATCGCCCTCGGTGAATCGATCGACCAGATTGAAGGTCGCGTTCTCAACAGCTATCTCGGCATCGGTGGCGGTAACGTCCAAACGGACAATTACTCCACGTCACGGATCGGATTCGACAAAGGCGACGGTGTTTTTCTAGCCACCGATTTTTGTCATATCGTGAACTCGACGGACAAGTGCGACAACAATCCGGAACGCTTGGCGATGTCGTTCGCGGATGTTCTCGACGGGCTCAGCAACACGGCTCTAGTTGGCGAGACCCGGTACATCGAATTCAAAGACTGCAACATCTGCGACCACTTTTCGCTGTACCACCCCGAGATCGATAAACTCAACGGCCAAGACTTCTCGGAAGTGCTCGGTTCACTGCACTACGGTTTCAACCTCAACGGCGACGAACGTGAGGAGCAGAAAGAAATTTCTCTAGGCAGTTATCATCCAGGCGGTTTGCATATTCTGATGTGCGACGGTTCGGTACGCTTCACAAACGAAGCAATGAACGACGAAGTACGCCACGCGATCGGTTCCCGTGCCGAGCACGAAGTCGTCGACATGTCCGAGTTTTGATCGCGGTTTTAACGAAATGAAACCAGTGAGCCGAAGTGCGTGAGCACTCGGGTTTTGGCGGGTTGGGTTTCCATATCGCTCGACCGTTCCCACCCGAGGCCTTACGGCCATTCGGCTCGCTTGCGTTGCCATGCCAATCGCTGCATTGGTCTCGGTCTTGAAACGACTGAACGACGTTCTTGTCACAACGGCGGGGCGACTAACTTGCGGCGGCTTTGCTCGTTCGCTCCAACGCCAAATCCTTCGCCCCTTTGAGGTCCAACTTTCCGGTCCCAAGCAACGGGATCTCATCCACCTCGATGAACGAATCCGTTCCGGGGATGAACAGGTTTGGCAACCCAGCCGCTCGCAAACCTTCTCGCATTTCGTCGACCGAAACCGTGGTGGGTTTGTGCAACACGATGATCCGTTCGCCCTTCTTTGCGTCCGGTACCGCGGTGACGCATGCCCGCAATTGATCGTCCTCATCGCCCTCGCACAGCATCTTTGCGATTTCCTCTTCGATCTTCAAATGCGGCACCATCTCGCCGCCGATCTTCGAGAACCGGCTCAACCGCCCGGTGATGTGCAGGAAACCGTCCGCGTCGATGTGGGCGATGTCTCCCGTGCTGTACCATCCGTCGACGACCGCTTTTTCGGTCAGCTCCTTTTGTCCGGCATAACCTCGCATCACGTTCGGACCGGTCACCAACAGCATGCCGTCTTCGCCCGTCGACAACTCGCTGCCGTCGTCGGGCGACACAATTTTCGCCGAGATCCCAGGCAGCGGCCGGCCCACGCTGCCCTCCACGCGATCGGGTTGATACTTCGCCTGTGAACGCGACATCGGGATATTCACGCTGACCAACGGACTCATTTCCGTCGTCCCATAACCTTCGACCGGTCGGACGCCGAACTTCTTTTCGAACGCGTCGAACAGATCGAGCGGCATCTTCTCGGCTCCAACGACGACCACATCGAGCGTCTTAAACTGTTCCACGGTGACCCGCCGGAGATAGCCCCGCAAAAACGTGGGTGTCCCCAAGAGCACTGTCGCCTTGTATTTCTCAGCGAGCTTTCCGATCTGCTTCGAATCGAGCGGATTGAAATGGTAGACGCCGGCCGGACCGAGTGTTTGAGCGGCCCATAATGTGACCGCGTACCCGAACGAGTGGAAGAACGGCAGAATCCCGATCACGACGTCCTCCTGATCGAGCCGGATCGCCCGTTGGACCGCGTCGACGTTGTGGCTGACGTTCGCGTTAGACAGCAGCACGCCCTTGGGCATCCCGGTCGAACCGCTGGTGAAGATCACCGTCAGTAGATCGTCGCTCTTGACCTTATTGAGTCCGAGAATCCGATCGAGCAACCACGACGGAACCACAGTGGCCTGAAGAGCAGCGATGATTTTGTCGAGCGTCGAGACTTTCTTCTTCAGTTCATCGAGCGAAACGACCTCCGCGTCGAGATCGAGATTCAACTTCTCCATGAACCGGTCACTGGTTAAAACATGCTTGACCCCAACGTCATGAATGCAGTGATTCATTACCTCGCTCGTCACGGTGTAATTCAGGTTCGCGCTGACTCGGCGATCGGCGGCGAGAGCCACGTTCACCGCGACCGCACCGACGCTCGGTGGTAACAACACACCGACAAACTGCTCGTCATCGGTGAACACTTCGCGGCGAAGACACCGACGCAGCGCCAGGGTGCGGATCAGCAACGTGCGACCGCCGGCCTCGATGCCGAGTGAATCGGCGGCTTGCAGTCGTTTGCCCCGTCGACGCCACTGTTTGAGAACTCGCCGAGCCAAGACCGGGAACTCTCGCCGGTTGTCGATCTGGGCCTGCGACCCGAGAGCTTGAACGCGTGTGCGGATCGTCGAGATCGGCGTGTCCGGCGGCAGCGGCTCGCCGATATACAACGTCACGGTGCGGCGGATTTTGTTCGGCCACTTCTTAAAAAAACGCCCGCCTGAAAAACTGAAGATGCTGCCCCAAAGTCCCTCGAGATAAACCGGAACGACCTGCGCGTCGGTCTTTTGAAGAATCTTTGTCATCCCCGGTCGGAACGCCTGCACCTGACCGGTTCGGGTGATCGTGCCCTCGGCGAAAATTCCGATCACGTCGCCATTGTTGAGCCCCTCGCGGGCCGTTCGCAACGCTCGCCCGATCGCTTTGGGGCCGCCCATCATGTAGATCGTATCGAACGCTCGGCCGAGATAATCACCCAACCGCGACTTGAAGTTGCCGCCGTCGACGACGAACCGAACGTTTCGCGGCAACAGCCACAAAATGAGAATCCCGTCGATCCACGACACATGGTTACTGACCACCATCACGCCGCCTTCCTTCGGCAGATTCTCCAACCCGACGGTTCGGCCGCGATAAAGCGTGCCGAGAATCGGCCGAAAAATCCCGCGGACAAATAACCGGGGATGTTGGTAGGCCAGGAAAACACAAATCGCAACAATGACTGCGATGATCAGCAACGTGATAGTCAGCGGGGACAACATTCAAACTCCCGGGCGCGTGTCGGGCTCATCCCGAGGCACGCGATTCTGGACGTAAGGGATTCTTAATTCACCAAAACGCATGATGATACCGATCTGGTGCCCTCGGCGCAGAGACCGATGCGCAAGATTTATCCCGGTTCGTGAAGAAATCACGACTCACCAAGAAATGTTCGACAGAAAACCACCGCCGGTTGCCGGGGGATCGGAATTTCGACACAAGATGATACGATTCATCGATCCGACGTCCTGCTGTCTCCGCACGAACCCCACTGAGCAGTTTATTCATCATGAGCGATTCATCCGCTAACGAAGAATCCGAATCACGCGTCAAACCGCTAACCGCGGTCGCCCGCCGGTGCCTCGCTGTATTGGTCGAAAAAGCGAAAACGACCCCGGACAGCTATCCGCTGAGCTTGGCCGGGATCATCACCGGTTGCAACCAAAAGTCGAACCGCGATCCCAAAATGGACGTTGACGAAGGAGACGCGTTGCGGGCACTCGACGAACTCCGCGAAGCCGGCGCGGTCCGCGAAATTCAAGGCAGTGGCCGGGTGACCAAATACCGGCACGCCGCCTACGAATGGTTCGACGTCGACAGCCCCGGCGCGGCCATCATGACGGAACTGCTGTTGCGCGGGCCGCAAACCCTCGGCGAGTTGCGAACACGTGCCTCGCGAATGCACCCGTTCGTGGACCTCAGCGCCGTGCAGGCCGAGGTCAATGCGTTGGTCGAGAAAGACCTCGTCTTCGCCGTCACTCCACCGGGCCGCGGCCAAACGTTCGCCCACACGCTCTACACGCCTACCGAGCGTCAACACATCGCGGCGAAAGTGGAAAAGCAAGCGGACGCAGCCGGCTCGACCGCCGCCGCAACCGCTCCGGGATCAGTCGCCAACGAAGGCAAGATCGATAAGATCCAACAACGCCTCGACGACGTCACCGCCCGCCTCGAAGCCCTCGAAA
This sequence comes from Rhodopirellula sp. JB044, assembly GCA_043101355.1. Taxonomy (GTDB): domain Bacteria; phylum Planctomycetota; class Planctomycetia; order Pirellulales; family Pirellulaceae; genus Rhodopirellula. The sequence goes on along the minus strand of JBICHZ010000419.1, from coordinate 12,092 downwards.
AGAAACTCGCCGACCTCGAGTCCTAGATGATTGTCAAAATAGAACGTTGGCAAAAAACGAAGCTGCGTGGTGTGCCCGCTCCCGAATCGACTGGGGCCGCGAGACTCGCCAACGGTTCGTTGATTTAGTCGCACTACCGCATGACAACATTCAGCCGATGGGCGTTATCCCCGGTTGGCTCCTGGATAACCGGGCTCCTGGATTACCGGGCTCCTGGTCAACCGTCGCTAACGCGGTGCGGCTGATGAAAGCCACATCCCGCCAACGGTCTCAATTCGAAAGTTTCAGCGACGAATGACACGACGCGAAAATTCCCGTTCAACGGATCTGATGTGGATTCGCATTTTCCTGCGAACGGTTGGTGCCGCGGCATTGCTCGCCTTTGCCGCCGCCATCATGCCCGCACGTTGGATGATGGTGATCGCCGGCGAACTCGGTATCGATCCGTTTCCCGATTCGCCGCTGACGTTTTATCTCGCTCGGAATCTGTCTCTGCTCTATGGCTATGTCGGCGTTCTGCTGATGATTATGGCCGCGGACCTGGACCGATACCGCCCGCTCGTCCGCTGCACGGCGTTCGGCACAATGTCGTTTGGCGTGATGCAGTGGGTCGCCGATTCCATGGCGGGGATGCCAGCGTGGTGGACGTACGGCGAGAGCAGTTCGACTTTCCTCGGCGGCGCGTTGTTATGGTGGCTCGATGCCCGGACTTCAAAAGAAGCCAACACTTGAGTATTTTCCCCGCTGAGTTTTCAAAACAAACCAACAGCGGTTTTCGAAACCAACCGATTGAGTTTGCCCTTTCCCAACCGTCCCCTGACAACGATCAAAGTACGAGATCCATGCAACGCTCCCTCATCTTGCTCAAACCTGACTGTGTCCAACGTCGCCTGATCGGCGAAGTGATTTCACGATTCGAGGCCAAAGGGCTTCAAATCGTTGGCCTGAAAATGTTGCAAGTCACCCCAGAACTTTCCCAGCAACACTATGCCGAACACGTTGAGAAACCGTTCTACAAGTCGCTCGAGGATTTCATCACCTCGGCACCGGTTGTCGCGATCGCCCTCGAAGGCCTCGACGCCATCGGCGTTGTCCGCGAAATGCTCGGCGCCACCAACGGACTCAAGGCCGCTCCGGGAACCCTGCGAGGCGACTTCAGCAGCAGCCGCCAAATGAACCTCGTCCACGCGAGCGATTCGGAAGAGTCTGCCAAACGTGAACTCGCCCTCTACTTCAAACCGGAAGAGTTCTGCGACTACACCCTGAACCTCGTGCCGTTCATGCGTGCCGACGACGAGTAAACCGCTAGTCCCGTCCGGCAGCTTTTGGTAGCCGCGACCTTTTTCTCCACAACGACGGACGACACCGGTCCGTCGTTCCCGGCACAGCGACCGGCCCCTGATTCGAGGCCGACATAAACGTAGCCGGAGTCGATAAACGTAGCCGGAGTCGCCAGACTTCGGAGATCGTTAAATCAACCGATCACGTCGTCTTCGCGTACGCACACTGAACTCTTGGCGAGTCCAGCTACGTCGAGACAAGCTGTGGTTCGACTTGCGTCGACAACATTCTCGTCTTAGCGAGTTTGCTGCTGCCATGGAGGTGGCATTTCCGTCCAACGTGGTTGTTGGTTCGGTGCAGGTTGCTGCGAGCCATCGGGCATCGGGTAAGCCGGATTGTATCCGCCTGGGGCCGGTTGGTTTGGGTAAGGCTGCTGAGCGTTGTAGCCGTTCTGGTTGCCGTACGGATTCTGAGGCGGATAACCGGCGTACCCCGCGTCTTGGATCGGTGCGGCTTGCGGCGGCCAGGCCCCCTGGTTGTTGGGGTAACCCATTTGCTGCTGCTGTTGTTGCTCGCGAGCCAAACGCTCTTGCTCGCGTTTTTCCAGCATATCGCGACCTTTGTCGATCGCTTGTCGAGTGTCTTGGCGGATTTCGTTCTTGTTGATCTCGATCCGGGTTTTGTCACCGTCTCGTTCGATCGTGAACCAACCGGCCATGAAAGCACCGCCGACGGCTAGTCCGAGTAAAAGCAGAGTCCGCATGGCCCATCCTTGAGTACGCGATCATAGGAAAAAACGAAACGAGCCCCAATTTGGCCCGATCCGGCGAACCGATCATAGAAAAATTGCCCAATGGCGAAAGATCAATTCTTTCATTCTTATCGGCACAACCGCCCGCCAGGATGACGCACATTTTTACATCACCCGGATGAAGTCCCACGTCGCTCGGTCGTTCTAAGTGAGCCGAAGTGCGTGAGCACTCGGGTTTTGGGCGTGGTGTCGGGTAGCGGTCACTTGTTTGCTCCGCCGGGGCGAGGCCGGACGGAAGCTGCCGGGTATTGGAGGCACTCGGTTTGCGGGCGGGTTCGGGTATGGTGAATCGGTGGCGCGCACTCCCACATGCTAAACCTGCAAATCGACTCGGCCTGGTGTGGCGGATGCGACTCTTGCGAGGGCGGGTAATTTGGGGGTGTTCTTTTCCGACGGTGTGTTTCTTGGCGTCGCCGTCACGTCGGACCATCCGCTGCGATGGCGGCCTCCGGTGAAGGCTTGGCCGTCGGCGAATTGTTGGCTCCCCTGACCGCTTGGTTGATCGCCCGACTGGCCGTCGGATTCGCGTTTCATCGCGTCGGCTGACGTATCGGTTTCGATATCAATTCGCTGCAGCTTGATCCCCTGGTTCTCCAACGCCGCACGCAAATCGGGCAACTGTTCACGTAGCATTTGTGATGCCGCGTCGGACTGCGTCACCATCGTCCCGCTGAGTTCGCCGTTTTGAACTTTCATCTGCAACTGCACCGACCCGAGATGCTCGGGAGCGAGCTTCATCCGAATTTGCCCTCCGCCGCTGCCGAGATGTTGGAACCCGCGACTGACCCGCTGCACCAACTTCGCACGCTGCACCGCCGAACCGGTGTCGGTCCCCGCATTGCCTTTCGCAGCGGTCGCGGACGATCCTTCCCGCCCACTTCGCTGCGACGCATCATTCGTTCCTGCGGTCGGTGTGGATCCAATCGCGGACGCAGAACCATCTGCTGCACCGGGGATCGCGCCCCCGACCGACTGAATCGACGACGCCGTGCCCGCCGCACGTCCGGCGCTCGCCACACCGGCGCCGGACGCGGCAGCGCTCACGGCCGCAGCAGCGGCCGCCGCCTGTGAACCGCCACCGGTGGCGGTCGGCGTCATCCCGGTGATGTCAATGCCGCCACTTCGCGACGACGGTCCCGTCCGAGAGGTCTCCGGCGCCGCATTACGCTTCGCCGATTCGCCTGCCAATGACGGTTCCTCGGACGCGGCTTCCTGCTGTGGATCTTGGTTGGCCGGTTGTTCGGACCGTTTCGTATATCGACGCCGCTCGACTTTCGATTCGACCGGTTCGCCGTGATCGACCGCCGATTCGGTGTCGCCTTCGGTTTCGGCGTCTGCGGATTCGGTCTCTCGCGTGGACTTCGCGGCCACCGGTTCCAACTCGTCAGCGGCGACCGTTTCGCTCTCGAGCTCGACATCTTCCGCGGTGTTGGTGTCCGATCTTCGTCGAGACTGATCGTCGGTCGATGCGGAGGCCCACTCGGAGTCGACGACGGCTTCGGCTTCGTGGGTTTGATCTTCGGCCACGACGACGGGAGCGTCCGATTCGCTCTCGGCCTCGTCCTGCGAGAGATCGATTTCCTGGCTCACTTCGGTCTCGCCTTCGGCATCTCCCAGGGCCTCGTCGATGGTTTCCGATTCAACGAGCGCGACCGCTTCCGATTCCTCGGAGTCGGCGTTTTCCACGTCTTCGACCAACAACGGATCTTTCGCCGCGACGATGGTTTGCCCTTCATCGGTTCGCTGCGCATCGTCGTCGGTGTAAGCCTCTGACTCGTTTTGCGTCTCGACGGTGGATTCGTCCGTTTCCTGGGGATCGACCGTTTGAGTCGGCTCGGGTACCGGCGTTTCGGCGGCCGCGATGGACGCAAAAATCTCGGCGAACGGGTCACCCAACCCTGCCGCGGACTCATCCTCGCCCAAGTTCGCAGCGGCAAAGCGGCGGCGAAGGCTACTAATAGCCGAGTCGTTTCTTGTCGGCGCTAGCGTGCCCGACGTGCGCGAGCTCGATTGGCTCACGCTCGATGTTTGATTCGATGTCATCAGCGGCCCCCCAGCCGTGATCAGAGTCCCTCATCGGGGCCCTTCTCGTATGTCCTGGTTGGGATGCCGGCGGGCGAGGGCGAAATCGACTTTCGCCGCTGCGGGTTATCTCCCCTGGGCTTCGTCGATTACCGTCGTCGTGGGCATTCCGTCACCGATGCGGCGTAGGATCTCGTGAAGTTTGTCCTGTTCTTCAACTGATGCGAACTCCGCTAAGATATCTTTTCGTTTATCGATTGGCATAGCTTGAATGATATTAACGACATCATCAATTCTTTTATCGTCAAACATTCTCAGCAGTAGCTCTTTTGACTGTTCCGCTTCGAGCGCCTGAAGCGTACGTTGCACCTCGCGGAGCCCTTCTTCTTGGGCACCTTGGCGGATTTCCTCAAGTCGACGATCGAACGATTCACGCCGTTCGTCAAATCGTTCGCGTTCGGATCGCAGACTCGCCAACATCACCGACAATTCGTCTTTGAATTCCCGTTGACTTCGCAGCCGCATGTCGATATCGAGGCTTTGACGCTGCCGAGCCTCGAGAATTTCGTCAAAGTCGGGCTGCTCGCGGTCTTCGCCTTCACGCATGATTTGGCGGAGCCGGTTGCCTGAAATATCAATTCCGTTGACCAACGCGAGCACCTTGGTCGCCGAGGAAGCGTCGAGCGTTCCCTGCACCACAAAATAGCCGAGCAGGATCAATTGGGTCAGACAGGTCGCGACGCATACCATGGCGATCGTTCGCATCAAGAATCTCATCTCTCACCGTCCTCCTTCTTATGTAACGCGTTTCGTGGCGTTGTTTTGCTAGCGTCTAATTCTTTTTGAGTGCTCGACGTTGGGCGATCACCATCCGCGCGGTAGTCAGATCATCGGCTTCGGCCTGTTCGACTTGCAACTGCAATTGTCGATGCTCGGCCATTTGAGTTTCACGCAACCGTTCGAGCTGTTTCACCTCGGCTTCGGCTTCGACGAGAAGTCCGCGTCGTCGATTCAGTTCCACCTCGAGCTTTGCCCGCGTGTCACGCAGGGCAACCTGCTCGGCCGAAAGCTGCATGTCGTATCGTCCTTCTTGAATCACGCGATCGACGGCCACGCGAGTCGCACCGTCGGCACCTGAGTTTGCCAGGCGCGCCGCGGCATCGTTGCGTACCCCATCCCGCTGCGTCTGCAACAGTTCGATCTGTTCATCAACACGCTCAATCGCCTCGGTCGCCTTACCGACCTCCGCACCAACCTCGTCACGCCGACGTTGACGCAGGGCGAGCAATGAATCAAAACGAAATCGGAATGGGGCCATCGACGATTATCCTGCGGCAGTTTGCTTCGCGGCGGCTTGCTGTTGTGCGGCGGCATGTTGTGCAGCGGCTTGTTGTGCAGCAGCTTGTTGTGCAGCAGCTTGTTCTGCGGGGTTGTTGGCGACGTTCGCGGCCTGGCCGCCTGGGATTGCCGGGCCGGTTTGTGCCGCGGCTAATTTCATCACCATTTGATGAGACATCTCCATCGGCGTTTGATCGTCGCTGTGTTGACGCAGCAAAATGTTGATCGGATCTCGCATCGCGATCGCCGCGTCGATTCGTGGGTCGCTGCCTTGCCGGTACGCCCCGATCGAGATCAAATCTTCGCTGCTGTCATACTGGACCATGTGCTCACGGATCTTCAGCACCGCGGTGGCAATCTCCGGTGTCACGAGATGGTTCTGCAGGCGGCTAACGCTCTCGGGGATGTCGATCGGCGGGAAGTGCCCCCGGTGTGCGAGTTTGCGGTTCAACACGATGTGACCGTCGAGCAAACCGCGAACGGTGTCGGCGATCGGTTCGTTGTTGTCATCGCCTTCGACCAACACGGTATAGAACGCCGTGATCGATCCTTTGTCGGTTCGTCCGGCACGTTCGACGAGCTGCGGCAGGAGGTTGAACACGCTCGGCGGATAACCACGTGTTGTCGGTGGTTCACCGGCGGCGAGACCGAGCTCACGCTGAGCCATCGCGAACCGCGTGACACTGTCCACCAGCAGCAAAACGTTGTGTCCTTCGTCGCGGAACTGTTCGGCGATGCTGGTCGCGGTGTAGGCAGCCGACAATCGTTGGGCGGCCGGTTTGTCACTCGTCGCGACCACGACGACACTCTTTTTCAAACCTTCTTCACCGAGTGTTCGTTGAATGAACTCGCCGACTTCGCGTCCCCGCTCGCCCACCATCGCGATCACAACGCGGTCGGCGTTCGTGCCGCGGGTGATCATCCCCAGCAACGTACTCTTACCGACCCCGGAACCGGCGAAGATACCGAGTCGTTGTCCGACGCCGCAGGTCAGCATCGCGTCGATGGCTCGCACGCCGGTTTGCAGCGGCTGATCGATCGGCGGACGGGCGAGCGAATCGGGGGCCGAGTGCGATACATCGACCCGCATCAAGTCTTCGCTCAGCGGTCGACCATCGATCGGCCGTCCGAACGCGTCGACGATCCGTCCGCACAACGATTGGCCCACCCGGAGCGTCAACGCGTGGGAGAGCAACCTAACACGATCGCCCGCGGCCAAGCGAGTGATCGGTTCCATCGGTGCGAGAATCGGACGAGTGTCGTCGAATCCGATCACTCGTGCGAGTGTTGCCGGTGCATCGGGTGGTAACAGTTCGCAGATCGCACCGAGCGGCGCGGTCATGCCTTGCACGGTCACCGCATCGCCGGTCAGCGACGCGACCCGACCGCGGACTTGGAACAAAACCGTTTTCCGCAGCGAAGCCGCCGTGGCCGTGGGGTCCGGCAGACGGGGCGGATCGAGAGTGGGAACGCTGCTCATAGGAGTTCCTCCCGCAATCGATCGAGTTGAGCGTCAATGCCAGCGGAAATTTCCCCGCCGTCTTGCCGGACGACGACGTCGCCGACCTTCAACGTTTCATCGGGAATCACGACCGACTGTTCGGGCAGATCGGGGTGAGCGAGTAACTCGTCGAGCGGTTTGCCTAGCTGTGCGAGCGTGTCCGGGTGCACCGCGAGAGTCAGGCGTGATGCCGACCGGGTGCTGTGCAACGCCTCGCGAGCCCAACGCACGAGCAGGTGTTCGGCGGGTTCGGCATGATCTTCGCCCGTCGTTTTCGCCGGTGTCGGATCCACAACCGCGTAGCCTTCTTCGGCGTTCGGCAGGACCAATTGCGAGCGCGTCAAACGTTCGGCAGCCGCGATCGCGGTCGTCGTCAGCACCTCCGCGTACTGACGCATCCACGCGTCGTACTGCTGTTTCATCTGCTCGACGGCTTGATGCAACGATTGGACTTGGTTGCGTGCTTTCGATTCGGCTTCGCGATTGACGCGTTGGTCGATCTCCTTGATCGCCGCTTGCGTTCCCTCGCTGTGTCCCTGCGCCCGAGCCTGCTGCCGCATCTGCTCGGCCTGCTTGGTCGCTTCGGCCAACATCGCCTCGACTTGCTGTTGGCATCGCTTAATCTGTTCCTGCCCCTCGGCAGCCAAATCCGATAGGTTGAAATCGGCGAGCCCCGTTTTTCCCTTCGCATGCTCACCAAGTGTTGCACCGGAGATTCGCCCCGACGTGCCGGGTGGTCGTGCGGGAGCGAGCGGCGTCTCGTCGATTTTCGCGTCGCCTTCTTCCTTCGCGGCCGAGACGGTTTTGATCACGCGGCCTGTTTGGCCGGCGGGCACGGTCACCGCTCCCGAACCGTTGCCGGCGACATTCGGGTCGGCAGAGCCTGCCGGATCAGCGGGGTTGGTGGCGTTGGCGGGGTTGGCCGAGGCCGCCGTTCTCGCGGTAGCGTCCCCCGGTTTGACAATCGTAGCCATGAAGGAAATCTAAAAAGGGAACAGGGACAATAAACGCTCTGACGCAAGTTCAGCTCGCCGGCTCAACCATGGCGGCTACATCGCGACCGCAACACGCCCCGACGGGGCGGCGTTGGGCGTTGTAGACGCTGTGCTGATTTGCGCGCCGATACGAAGTGCGCCGGCGACAGCCTCCTTTGCCCGGTCAATCTCGCGAATTTCGAGCGACCCGACCGACAGCAAACGTTGACGAACCTGGTTCGCCTGCGCCCTCGGCAAGCACGCGATTGCCGCGTCGGCAGTCTTGTTAGGCAACCCACACAACGCCAAGATCGCCGTTCGGGTGTCGACCCGGCCGAGTGCCTCGCACAATTTTCGAGCAGGCAGTTTGACGAGTTCTTTGTGGATTACGTCGGTCGACATGCCGAGCGAAGCGGTTTCGGATCGCGAGTCCACGTTGGCCGGATGATCGGCCGATTCGGTAGGCTCTGCGCGGGTGATTCGCCGCAGTCGTTCGGCTGCTGCTTTTTCGTTCTCGATATTCGCGGCGTCCGGCGTGGGGCCGGCGGAGGCGACCGGCGGATGCGGCGAGGCGGTGTTCGTTTGCGGTCGATTGCTATGCGCCGAGGCCGGCATTTCCGCGAGAATCGCTTGCAATCGCGGCGATACGGCGGCGGCTGAGGCGGGAACATGTGCGGCCGCGGTAGCAGGGTCTGCCGGTTGGCCGCCCCCGTGCGCGTCGATCAGGCTTTGCAAAGGATTGGCGGTTTTCGATTCGAGAATCCGATCCACCCGGCTGCGGAAACTGTCGGCGAGTTCTGACAACATCTCTTCGGGCAACGTGTGCAGCCGGCCGATCCGGGTCAGCAAATCTTGGCGTTGGGCACCGCCGAGACGTGGCAACAAGGCAGCGGCTCGGGCCGGCTCGATCTGCGCCAGCACGACGGCTTTCGTTTGCGGGTGTTCGTCTTTGAGCAAGTTCAGCAAGTCGTCATCACCGACCTGGCCGAGAAATGCGAGCGAGTCAGGCGCGGGCGACTCGGGGGCGCCGGTCGGCAAAGGTGACTGCGATTGGGCGTTGTGGGAATTCGCCGGCGACGACATCCCCGCCGAGTGCGGCCGGTTCGCGGGAGCGGAATGAGCCGCGTGTGTAAACGTGACTTCATCGGTTGTGTTGAGGTTGCCTTGATCGGTCTGGCGGGCTGCCCCGCGACGCATCGATCCGGTGAACGATTCCAACGCGCGGCGTCGCTCCATCGGGTCGACATCGACGAGGCTCGCGAGTTCCTGGCGAACCCGCTGCCGCGCGTCCGGAGAGAGATCCGCGAGCAAACGTTTCGCCACCGCCTGCGGCAGATCCTGCAATACGATCGCGATCCGCCGCAGCGACGCGGCACGTCGAGCTTCGTTTTCGGCGGTGGATGCGGTGGAGTTCACGGGTATCGAGTTTTACAGGGGAGGCAAACCAATCGAGAACAAGCGGCCGAGCGATCGACGAACGCCAGCGGTCTCGGGTGACGAAACGGTTCGACGGCTGAGGCAACTTTTTTCGATTCTTTTTTGACTTCTACTAAAGTTCGCGGTCCGGCGCGAAGGCTGAAATGCGTTCACCTCATTCGTGCCGCGATCCCAGGGAATATTGACGGTCTGTAGCTTCGTGATGCGGATGGCGTCATCACCGAATCGCCGTTGCGACCACGTCGACCACGCTGCTACATAAGAAGATGTATTTGACCCAAAAGATCGTTTGACAGGAGTTACGATCCATGACCACCGTGATTCACTCCGCCGACAGCGACACGCCCGCACCGCTTTCACTCGCGAAAATCGTTGAAATGACGGGCGGAAAACTGATGCCGCTCGCCATCGCCCCATCCCACGCCGACGACTCGCGCGAAACGTTGCGGTTGACCGGTGCTGCGCCTCCACCGGAGGCACAGAAGGGCGAAATCACCATGGTCGATCAAGCTCAAAATGCCGCCGCGATCCGTGGTTGCAACGCCGACGTGTTGATCACTCCTGCCGCGCTCGCCGCCGAAACGCTCTGCGGAAACGGCAACCAAGACAGCGATCAAGACGCTCCCGCGTGGCAGATCGTCGTCGAGGACGTGCACGCGGCGTTCACGCAAATCATCCTGCACTTCCGCCCACCCTTCGGCGATGAAGTACCGGGGACCGGCGTTCATTCGACCGCCAAGGTTCACCCTTCCTCGCAAATCAGTGCATCGGCATCGATCGGTGCCGGCGTCACGATCGGGCCGGATTGCAAGATTCACGCCGGCGTCAGCATCGCAGCCGGATGCACCATCGGAGCCAACTGCGTTCTGTATCCGAACGTCACGTTGTACTCGTACAGTCGACTCGGCGACCGCGTCGTGATCCACGCCGGTTCGGTTCTCGGTGCCCACGGCTTCGGCTACCGAAACGTCGACGGCAAGCACATTCCGACCGGTCAACTCGGTTACGTCCAAATCGACAACGACGTGGAACTCGGTGCGTCGGTCACCATCGACCGTGGCACCTACGGGGCGACCCGCATCGGTGAAGGCACCAAGATCGATAACCAAGTCATGATCGGTCACAACTGCCGCATCGGCAAACACAACCTGCTGTGCAGCCAAGTGGGCATCGCCGGCAGTTGCTCGACCGGCGACTACGTCGTGCTCGCCGGACAAGTCGGGCTGCGTGACCATATCCATCTCGACGACCACGTCATCGTCGGCGCGCAAGCCGGCGTGATGGATAACCTGACCAAGGGCGTTTATCTGGGTTCACCGGCGACGCCACAAAAGGATCAGCTACGAATGTTGGCGGTCCAGCGAAAACTGCCGGAACTGCGTCGCGATATCAAAGACGTCCAAACCCAAGTCGCCGCGTTGGCACGACAGGATGACACGTCCGCGACCCAACCGCCCATGAACGACTCATCGTCCAAAGCCGCCTAAGGCCTGGTCCGCCCTCGGCTCTGATCTCGTTAAAGCACGTTACCGATGTCAAACGTTTTGCAATCGCACGCGGCGTCTTTTCCTCACGCGGCGGATCCGTCTGTTGCTCAAGACGTTGTCAGCAACGACGTCGACGTCAGGCTCTCGCCCGGCGAACCGGTCGGATTGGTGGCGGGATGGGGACGGTTTCCGATCTCGGTAGCCAACCGAATCCGCGAGGCTGGTAACCCGGTCGTTTGCGTTGCGATCAGCGGACACGCCGGACCGGAAATCGAAGACGCCTGCGATGAAGTCCTTTGGTCCGGTGTGGGACGTTTCGGCCGACATCTGCGTTTCTTCAAAAAGCAGAACGTCACCAAAGTCACCATGGCGGGCAAGCTGTTCAAGTCGGACCTGCTATACGGCGGATCGTTGTGGTTGCGACACATGCCCGACCTGACTTGCCTGCGAACGTTCGGCCCGTTGCTGCTGGGCAAGGGACGCGACGCACGAGACGACCGTTTACTGACCGCCGTCATCGACACTTACCATCGCCACCGCATCGACATCTGTTCGGCCACACGACTCGCCCCGGAGCTACTGGTGAAAGAAGGACTCCTGACACGCAAATCGCTCTCCTCATCGGCGATGCGTGACGCCGAATTCGGATGGTCCATCGCCAAGACGATGGGCGGACTGGACATCGGTCAAGCCGTCGCGATTAAAGACGCCACGGTGATCGCGGTCGAAGCGATCGAAGGAACCGACGCATGCATCCGGCGCAGCGGCGAGTTGTGTCGTCGCGGCGGTTGGACGTTGGTCAAGGTCAGCAAACCGAACCAAGACATGCGTTTCGACGTGCCCACCATCGGTGCCCAAACGGTTCAGAATGTGGCCGATGCCGGCGGGGTCGCGATCGCCATCGAAGCCGACCGAACCATCTTGCTCGACCAAGAAGAAACGGTCGCGTTGGCCGATCGCTTGGGCGTATCGATCATCGCGTTCCGAGGTGTCGAATCCGCCGTCGCGGCGGCTTGAGTTGGACCGGCAGTGATTCGGACGGGAGGGTGACGCGAGGGTGAGGCGACTCGGTGTTGGTTGCGCCGGAACGGCGTTGCGCTTGGTCGGCCTGCACCAGTGGTCCGGCGTGCGCGAGCAGTTTCTGCCTACGCGAGAAACATGCGTCGCGGCGAGGTTGATTGCCAACGATTCGGTATCGCGTAAATTCATGGCTCGCAATGCCTCCTGCCACTCACCTCGAT
>JBICHZ010000418.1:0-6476 GCA_043101355.1 Rhodopirellula sp. JB044 | reverse complement strand
AAATGCTGGGCGAAGAGGGGTGGAAGAAAAGCCCGTGGATTGACGAGTTCCCTTTGTTGTCGAAGGCGATCGATACCAACCCGTTTGCTCAGACGTTTGGACAGGTCAACCTGAACTATATCCATCAGGTGCGTGAGCCGTTTCATATCCACGGTGGCGACGGAACCGTCGAGGGCATGGAGGACAACACAACCGGTCGGTTCAAGGACTTGCCCCGTAGCGGTGTGTTTAAGCTGCCTGAGGAGATCGACCTTGGTGCGTTTGTCAGCGTGCCGAAGTTGGACTTTCGATTCAAGCGTGGGTTCCAGCCGATGTCGGGGTTCAAGCCGATTCCGTTTGAGCAGATCGGTTTGCAGCAGGATGCGTTCCGGCCGCATCCTCCGAAGAAAGACTTCTACCGCGCGAAGGTGTTTCGCAAGTTCTTCAAAGACGAAGGCGGGCGTTACGATCCGGCGCGGGTTAACGCGAGGTATCCAACGCCGGCGTACCTGCGGTAAGGATGAAACGCATTTGCGTGACGCGGCAGGCGTTGAAGCAAACGCGTTGGCATTGTGAAATTTGACGTGTGCGGAATTTGACGTGTGCGATACCCGGAGTTGGGTTCGCCAGGATTCACATTCGCGAATCCTAGCGGCATCGTTAAATCATCTTTCAGAACGTTCTAGGCTTCGCGGTAGGCAGGGATTTTGAGGTATTGCCGTTTGCTGGCCACCTTCACCACATCGATGCCGAGAGATTCGGCGATGTCCGCGTCGGGTTCTTGGCCGAGGCGGCTGACCGCTTCATCTGTCCAACGAAACTGAGTGGTGCGTGATGGGATGCCGTGCCGGACACGATACCCGCGAACCGAAGCGACCGAGATGCCGGTCCGTTTGCTGACTTCGGTGTCGGACAGTTTGCCGAGCATCGCGACGACCTTGGGAGTCCAGCGAGCTTCGTTGGCCGCGACGACTGGAGATTGAATCCCGAGTGATTGACGCATCGCGATGACTTTGCGGCGTGGGATGCCGAACTTCTTCGCGATTTGTGTGTCGGGGACTTTGCCCAGTAGCGAGAGTTCTTTCTTGCTCCACGCGCGGCTTTGTCGGCCTTTGCGGTGCGGTGCGATGCCGAGGGAGGTGCGTTTGGCACCGACGGTGGACGAGTCCAGCCCGACGCGGCGGGCGACCTCCACATCGGACAGTTTGCCGAGCCATTTCAGCTCTTTGGCGGTCCAGTTATGTGGATTGAGTTTGGTCGATGGGGTGTAGGATTCGATCCCGTTTCGGCGTCGTCGGGCACTGACGGCGTTGACGGTCAAGCCGACCTTCTTTGCGACTTCGGCGTCGGGCATTGTTCCTAAGAGAGCATCGGCCTTGTCGGTCCAATTGTTCCAGTGCAGTGGTTTGATTCCCCGGCGTTGTCGTTCGGCGCGGACCGTTGCGACGGGCAGGCCGTGTGCGTCGGCGAGTTCCTGGTCGCTCTTCTTTCCGAGGGCTGCGGAGACGGCGCGAGGCAGTGAAGTTTTTCCGGCGGCGCGGCTGGTCTTTTTCGCCGAGCGTTTGACGGCCGTTTTCTTCGTCGCTTTCTTGCCACCGCGTGTCGCGGCTTTGGCGCGTTTGGTGGCGGTTTTCTTTTTCTTGACCGACTTCTTTTTCTTGACGGTTTTCTTGGTTGCTTTCTTAGCGGTCTTTTTCTTGACGGCTTTCTTCTTGACAGCCTTCTTGGTCACCGGCTTTTTCGATTTCTTCTTCGAGGTCGATGAGCGTTTCTTTTTGGCCATAATTCAACAGCGATAAATTTGTGCGATAGAGAAGAGTAGGGAGCACTATAATCGAGGCCTTCTCGCTCACTTCGCGTTGACGTTTCTTGCCCGTACAATCATCGATTCGAAGAACGTCAATAATTTCGCGTGCGATGGAGAGTGTCGTGAACGATGACCAGTCAACCAATGGGAAACGATCCGATTCGGAATCAATTTCCACGCACGCGAACCCCGAAAACGAAGGCCCGGCTTCACAGATTAACGTAAAACGAACGCCCGTGAGTGCTAACAAGGGGACAGAAACGGAAAAAAATGATCCGATCGGTTCGGCAAAGCGAATCTTGGCGAAGGTCTGGGGCTTTGATGAGTTCCGTCCGTTGCAAGAAGAAGCCGTCGTGGATGTCATCCAAGGACGCGACAGTGTTGTTGTGTTGCCGACCGGCGGCGGAAAATCATTGTGCTACCAGGTGCCCGCGTTGGTGCGCGAGGGAATGGCCGTTGTCGTTTCACCCCTGATTTCGTTGATGAAAGACCAAGTCGATGGGCTTGTCAGCAATGGCGTTTCGGCGGCACTAGTGAACAGTACTCAGTCCGACGAGCAAAAGCGGGAAACCGCTGCGAGAATACGCAGAGGCGAAATCGATCTGTTGTACCTCGCGCCGGAACGATTGCTGACCAACCGAACACTCGATTTTTTAGCAACGATTCCGATTTCGTTTTTTGCGATTGATGAAGCGCACTGCGTGAGCAATTGGGGGCATGATTTTCGTCCGGAGTATCGCGGACTGCGAATTTTGAAACAAAGGTTTCCAGGCGCATCCGTGCATGCGTTCACTGCTACCGCGTCGCAGCGAGTGCGTGATGACATCGCAGAGCAACTCGATTTGGTGTCCCCAAGTATATTGGTTGGGAATTTTGATCGTCCCAATTTGACGTATCGTATGATTCGTCGCGCCAATGCACTGCTGCAAATCATGAGCGTCATCGACCAGCATCGCGGCGAGTCCGGCGTGGTGTATTGCATTACTCGGAAAGAGGTCGAGCAGACGGCCGCGGCGTTGTCGGCCGAAGGGATTTCTGCGCTTCCCTATCACGCCGGTTTGGATGACGCGACGCGTCAGCAGAATCAGGATGCGTTCATTCGCGAACAAGTCAACGTGATCGTCGCGACGGTCGCGTTTGGAATGGGGATCGACAAATCGAACGTTCGCTTTGTTATCCACGCGGGAATGCCCAAGTCGATTGAGCACTACCAACAGGAAAGCGGTCGGGCGGGACGAGACGGCTTGGCATCGCAGTGCGTGCTGCTTTACAGCGGCGGCGATTTGATGACGTGGAAACGGATTCTCGAACTCGGTGATCCGTCGAACGTGGACGAGGCGATGCAGAACGTGCGTGCGATGGCGGATCTATGCACGGGAGTCCAATGTCGGCATGCGGCGATCGTCAATTACTTCGGTCAAGAATTCGATGCCGATAACTGCAACGCGTGTGATGTTTGCTTGGGTGAGTTGAACCTGGTCGACGATCCGTTGACGTTGTCGCAGAAGATTCTTTCCTGTGTGATTCGTTTGAAAGAGCGTTATGGAGTTTCGTACACAGTAAAAGTTTTAACCGGATCGCGTGATGCGAAGATCCTCGAGGCGGGGCACGATCAACTGAGCACGTACGGGTTACTCGGCGAGCACTCGGTGGCTGCGGTGCGGACGTGGATCGATCAATTGATTTCGCAGGGCTTTCTCGAGCGGTACGGCGAGTACAACGTGTTGCGAATGACGGATTCGGGCCGCGAGTTGCTCAAGAGAAAGGGGACGGTGACACTTACTCAGCCTGCCAAGTCGTCGGGCGGTCGCTCGGCTCGATCGTCGTCGACGGATTCTTGGGAAGGCGTCGATCGCGGCTTGTTTGATCGGTTGCGATCGATCCGCAGTGATTTGGCGTCGCAGCGGAAGGTGCCCGCGTATGTCATCTTCGGCGACGCGGTGCTGCGCGATCTGGCGCGGTGCCGGCCGAGTACTCTCGAGAAATTATCGAACGTCAAAGGGATCGGTGAGCGTAAGTTGGCAGATTTCGGTGAAGTGTTTCTCGAGGAAATCAATGCGTACTGTGGCGAGCATGGGTTGTCACGCGACGAAACGATCGTGGTGCGAAGTTCGAGCGCGGTGAGCGGGCCGCCCAAGCCGAAAAGTTTGAAAGGGACGGCGACTGAGAAGGAGGCGTTCGGTTTATTCTCGCAGGGCAAGTCGGTTGCCGAAGTGGCCAAGAGGATGGACCGCGCGACGTCCACGGTGAGCGGTTACCTGATCCGGTATATCGAGGACGCGACCGTGACCAACGCGGCAGCATGGGTCGCGCCGGAGAAGATTCCTGTGATCGAGTCGGCAGTGGGTGCGAGCGAAGACGGGCGACTAAAGCCGATCTACGAAGCGATCGCGGCTGACGGATCGGTTCAGGATGACGTTTCGTACGAAGAGATACGAATCGTGATTGCGTGTCACCGTAATCGAAAGGCGAGCACGGCGTGAACGCATCGGTGCGTGACGTTTGTCAAAGTCGGCGGGCGCCACTAGGATTTGCCGCTGAGCCTGCGAACCATCGCGATCGTTCGATGCGGATACGTTTCGGCGTGCTCGGGCGACGTCGATTGTCCTTTCGGCGGCAACGGTTTTGTTTGGTTCGGCCTGCCATCGGCCGACGCCCGTGACGTGGTTCGGGTGGTTTTCATTTTTTTACCAGGGTTTGCGTGATACGACGCGAGCGATATCCGGCGATTGATTGATGCGTTTTGCACTTTGTAATGAAACCTTTCGTGAAACGAGCCTCGAAGATGCGCTGCGACTGACGGCGGAATTGGGCTACACCGGTTGGGAGGTGGCGCCGTTCATGCTGGCCGATCACGTGGATAAGATCTCTGCGGAGGATCGGGCTGCCTATCGAAAGACGGTCGAGAACGCGGGGCTGGAGATTATCGGTTTGCACTGGTTGCTCGCCGGGACGGAAGGTTTGCACTTAACCACTCGCGACAAGGCGACGCGTGAGCGGACGACGGAGTACTTTCAAAAGCTGACGCATTTGTGCGGCGACTTGGGCGGGCATTTGATGGTGCTCGGTTCTCCGGTGCAGCGGAATCGTACGGAAGGGCAGTCGGCCGAGGAGGCGTTGGCCAATGCCGCAGAGGTTCTTCGGGGAGTGGTGCCGGTGTTGCACGAGCGTGGTGTGCGGATCGCAATCGAACCGCTCGGTCCTGAGGAAGGTGATTTTCTCAACACGGCGGAGGAAGGTTGCGAACTGATTGACGCGATTGGCGACGACCACATCGGTTTGCACTTGGACGTCAAGGCGATGAGCACCGAGGGCGAAGCGATTGATAAAATCATTCGCCGTCACGCGGATCGGATGATTCACTTCCATGCGAACGATCCCAACCGGCTCGGTCCGGGGATGGGCGACGTGGAGTTCGAGCCGATCATGGCGGCGCTGCGCGACGTCGATTACGACGGTTGGGTGAGCGTCGAGGTTTTCGACTATTCACCCGGCGCTGATGCGCTCGCGCGAGAGAGTATCGAGAATTTGCGAGTCGCGATGGGGAAGGTTTAGAGCGTTAGCAAAAAGACGCAGCCGGTATCGCCAGGCATGAGTGGGCGATGTTCAGTGGCTGTGGTTCAGTGGTTGGGATTCAGTGGCTGTTTTTTAGTTTCGCGTCAGGTCCCAGGCGTCGAGCCATGTCGTTTGGGTTGGCTCCATTTCGAACTCGTTGATCAGGCGGTCGGCCATGTCGGGCAGGTGGCCGGCGCCGTAGAAGACCGCTGCGGTTTGCGTGTCGGCGTCGAGTTCTTCTTTGAGGATTTCAAACGCTTTGCGGTTGCGTCCTTTGATCAAGGTGTTTTCCCCGTTGGAGTCGTCGAGGCCGGCGGAAACCATTTCGATGTCGATCAATTGTCCGGCCATGGCGCGTTTGAGCATCTTCGAGCGGTCTTTGCTGAATAGTGCCAGCAGTAGGCCGGCTTCCGAGTTGGCGGATTGGGAGGCGAGTCCGGCGCCCATCATCCGTGCGACCATTTTCCAGACGCTGTCGCCTCGACGTGCGAGGTCTTCGGCGAACTCATCCGGGCTCATGTCGGCGTGACGGAAGTTCTCCGCCATGTAGTCGATCTTCTCGAGTTGGTATTCGAGATTGAGCATGTCTTTCATGCCCGTTTGCATCGACGCCAAGAGCGAGCGGCGTTTCTGAAGGTCTTCCGGTCGGATGCGGGTTCCGTCGGGGGCGACGAGTTCGTAGAGGACCTTGTCGTATCCGGCGAGTTGGGTCTTGAGGGCTGCGTAGTATTCGGCTTGTCCGATGTGGACCACGCCGACGAGGTCGACAATCTTCCCCGCGTACTTGGTGCCAGGTTTGCCGACGTAGCGGACCGTTGCGGTTTGCATCGCGAGCGGGTCGTTGTCCTCGTCGCGTTGGATGCGGACGTAGAGTTCTTCCGTTTCGTAGAGTTCTTTCGTTTCGGCGAGTTCTTCCGTTTCGGCGGGGGCTTCTGTTTCGTCGGCTGGGCCTTCGGCGGTCGGCAGAGCGGGGTCGGCGACCTCTTGGGCCGATGTGGGGCTGGCAAAGGCGAGTTGCCAAATCAGCAGCGCCAACGCACACAAGATCCACGTGATTGTTTTGAGTCGTTTGGCCACGTGAGCGATCCGGGGTGAATGGTTCATCGGTGAGGTCTTTTGAGTTTTCGTGATTCGG
>JBICHZ010000417.1:0-3554 GCA_043101355.1 Rhodopirellula sp. JB044 | reverse complement strand
ATCCATCGGAGCCAACCCCTGAATTCTTGGCGAATCCAGCTACCCAAAAGCCCCCTCCCCACCACGCTCCCGTAGCCGAAATCGCCAAGACTTCGGACGCGATCCATCGGAGCCAACCCCTGAATTCTTGGCGAATCCAGCTACATGGAAACACGTTGACCAGACGTGTCCACTCCGCCAGCCATGCTCACGGCATGAATCACGGACGAGGCCGTCGCCGCCGCTTATCCGCTGAAGACGTGGCGACGTTAATGGACCAGACGCGTCATCAGATCGCCAAGAATCTGGGCATTTCCCCGGACCGGATCCGTTACGGCCCGTTGGTAAACAACCGTCCCGGCCGGCTCAATACCCAAGGCGACCACTGGCAAATCCACTACCAAGGCGAATGGAAAGAACTGCCCTGGCACCACGACGGCCCGCTGCAAGTCACCCGATCAACCGTCCGAAACTGGTACGGGAGCAGCAAGAAGTAAAGCCCCCTCCCCCGTCTTGCAATGCCGACACGCCATGCTCAGAATGAGCGTTCTCTCGCGTGAATCGCAACTCGGTTTTACCTGGCACCGCGAGAAGCCAAATCCGTTCAAACGGAGGCACGGCAAGACCAAGGGCGGCAAAAAAGGGGCAGAGATTGTTTTCAAGGGAAGCTAACGAGTGTGACGTGTGGCACGGTTCTTTGCGCGCCCAACAAGCATCTCAGCAACTGCTAATCAAACGCCGCGCCCGAACGATTCGCTGTCATCTCCGTCGACTGTGCAAAGCGTCGATCCAAATGGATGCTGTGTGACTATTTTGGTCGCGTCATCATTGAGCCAACGAACGTCGAGCACAATTCCGGAGCGTTCAAGGCAATGGTGAACTCTGCCATGGCGGCTTGCCAAGCAGAGGGCATCGTCGATTCAATCGCCGCAGTGGAGATGACCGGCGTGTACCATAGACCGGTCCAAGCGGCATTGCGTCGAGCTGGGTTTGACACGCGTGTCGTGCATCCATTTGCGTCTTCGCATTATCGCAAGCCATTGCATCCAGACAACAAGACTGACGACACCGACCTGGAAGCAATTTTCCACGCGGCGATCAACGGATACGGATTGGCTTCATTGCCGGTCAGCGAAACCTATCTGTCGCTGCAACGACTTTCACGACACCGTCGCAACCTCGTCAAGCAACGAGCGAGGCTGCAAGTTCAGATCAGGGCATTGATGCATCAATCGATGCCTGGCTACGCAGATCTCTGGGAAGAGGACAAGCTATTCAACAAGTCGATTGCGATGCCGATTGCAAAACACTTCTCGTCGGCCGAAGCCGTTAAGAAGGCAAAGCAAACCGGCATGGTTAAGTACTTGCGTAGCATCAAGGTTCGGTTTCAGCAGCGCACGCTCGACAAGATACATGCCTGGAGCTTACAAGCCGCTGACGCACCGCCCCTGCAGAAGTTGCTCACCGAACAATGGAAACAGCTCGCCGAAAACCATTCGTTGATGACAAGCCAGATTATCGACATTGAGCAGAAAACAGCTCATTTCCTAGTTCAAACGCCATATGTCCTCCTGTTATCCGTGACAGGAATCAATGTTGTTTCTGCCGGTGAGCTCGCTGGTGAAGCAGGCCCTATTGAGCACTACGGTTCCGCGACAGCGCTCAATGGTCGGGCGTTGCTCTATCCATCTCGCTACCAAAGCGACGAAGTCGATCGCAGTGACTCGATCGCGCGACACGGCAATCGAAAACTACGCGCTGCTTGCATCCTTGTTGCAAAGAACTTGATCAAGTGCCATCCCTACTATCGTGGTCTCGCGGCGGTTTGGGCCAAGAGGAACATCGTTACGGTGGACCGACAATGCCGTATGGCGAATCGCGCTAATCGAATGATATTTCAAATCGTCAGTGGTCGGCAAGTCTGGCGTGGCAAAGGGATCGATCGAGAGTACCTGCTGGCAAAACTGCGTGAGTTCCACCGCCGGCATGGCACAACGCTTGAGGCAACCGTCGCGGACATGAATAGGGCATTCAAGTGGCTGCCAAAGTCAACCTATGCCGATGAAGCCAAACCGCTAGCGAAGCTCTCAAAGAAACGCCGTGGAAAGACTGCGCCGATCGGTGATTTATTGATCCCGTTGTTGGTTCGTCTTGGAGTCGGCCAACCCCGTGAAGTAGAATCAGAAACGTCTGAAGCTTAGGGCCTCCGTTTGGCTTGTTGTGCTGCTTGCGGCACACTGATAACACCGTCGGACACCGAGGGCAGGCGCGGCTTTTCGAAGCTGCAGTCAAAAAGCCCGTGGAAAAAGCGTGGTGCTCTGTCAGCGGTTCAAACGCCGGATAAGACAGTGTGAGGCTCCTAAGCTTCGGATATCTACCAGGGTGGCGAGACTGAACCATCCATGCTGACCGAGACGTGCTCGGAAGCGCACAAGCCATTGGACCTTGAGTCGCAAAAAAGTTACCGTGAGGTAATGCCGCTACCGGTTCGCGCACCGCGTGCGAACCCGAGCAAAACTAAGTTCGGCCATGACAGTGCTTTTCCTTGTCATTGCATTGTTACGGGGTAACGACGTAGATCATCGGGCGTGATTTCTGAGAAGGCTTTCATTGCTTCAGTCGGGTAGCGTCCGAGGTAACCTGGTTGGTGGGCCAACGGAGTTGACCTTGACACGCAGAGTGTTGTGAAGGGAGTGAGCGACGTTGTATAACTACAAGAGGGCCCAACTTCGGTGTGCCGAGGTGTTGTGCGGCATCGCGGGGGCGAAAGCTTGCAGGAACAGCGAGGAGCTGGGGTATGCCGGCTCCGCTTAGTAGAGCGAGGCGCGAACTGTGGCAAGGGTCGCCACGAGTAGCGCCAACAACATGACGCCGACGACGGCGGCCATTCGCCGCGATGGGAACATCGCCCCGATCAATAAAACCACCAACGCCATGGCTTGGCCAACCCGGTGCGGAACGAGAAAGGATTCCCGGATTAGGTAAATCTGGGTGAAGGCGAGCCACAGCAAGAAAGCTGCGAGGCACAAAAAGAGAGTGCGGGCGGCTTCTTCGACGACGCTTCCGAGGTCGAGCTCGCCGTCTTGCGGCACATCAGGCAGCAGTATGATGCTGGGCAAAAACAGTAGAACAGGGCCGGCCAGTAGGTAGATGAGCGTGAAGAAAGACCACCGCTCGGCATCGACGAAACGCAGCCCCCAAATGATCCACCACAAGCCGACCAACATCAGGAAAAGAGAGAAGGACCAGAGGGCATGGACTGACGAAAAACGGACCCGTTCCCAGCGGCTGACGTACTGCGATACCGAAACGACGATCCGGGCGACGCCGAGACCGATAACGACACCGATCGGGACGATCACATGCTTGAATGCGCTAATGTCCAGCGTCTGTGACGGTTCGTTCAAAGCCAAATACACTTTCCGCGAAGACCCTTCAATCAACTGACCTTATCAGACGCCGGCCGTAGAATCGGGTAGACGCACGACGCTGGCTATCATCGGGCAGTGGCTAGAAAACTTGCAGCGATGGCTGGAGTGGTGACCACCATCGCCCCGGTGCATCGCGTTGTTGTG
>JBICHZ010000416.1:0-4143 GCA_043101355.1 Rhodopirellula sp. JB044 | reverse complement strand
GAATGCTGTGCCCACGTCATTCTTGGTGTCCCCGGTGAAGACCATGCCATGATGATGCAAACCGCCAAAGAGATCGGCATCCTCGGGTTCGACTCGATCAAACTGCATAATCTTTACTGCGTTCGCGGGACCCCGCTCGGTGATGAAGTCGAATCGGGCAAGGTTCAAATGATGGAGCGTGAACCCTACATTCAAACCGTGGTCGACTTTCTCGAACGTATCCCGCCCGAGGTGATCGTCGAACGAGTCAGCGGAGATGCGCCGCCGAAGTACTTGATCGCGCCGCAGTGGTGTCTCGAGAAAGCAGCGATTCGTATCGAGATCGATGAGGAGTTCCAGCGACGTGGCACGCGGCAAGGTTCACACTTCGTTGCACCGGAGAAGCCGCCTCACGAAAGGGAACGCCCGATCGACAACACACCGCCTGCGATTCTCGATCAAATCGACGCGCGAGGGCGTCTACCTATTTTGAAAATTCAAGGAGGAGTGGTCGGTGGACTTCACCGCGATTGACTTCGAAACTGCAACACGGCGAAGCGACAGTGCGTGTCAACTCGCCGCGGTCCGGGTGCGTGGCGGCGAGATTGTCGACAGCGACTGCTGGCTGATCCGACCGCGGCCGTTTTACATCAGCCCGCAGAACATTCAAATTCATGGAATCACGCCCGCGATGGTTCGTGACCAACCCGAATTCGGCGACCTGTGGCCGGCGATCGCGGAGACGTTGGGTGATGACTGTTTGATCGCTCACAACGCGAGTTTTGATCTCGGTGTTCTGATCGCTTGCTTGCAGACACACGGTCATCCGGTTCCGGAGATGGACTACAGTTGCACCCGAGCGATTGCCCGACGAACTTGGCCAACGCTTCCGCGGTTCGGCTTGAAACCCATTTCGGACTGGTTAGGAGTTCGTTTCAAACACCACGACGCGTTGGAAGATTCCATCGCGTGCGCGAAGATCGCAATTGCGGCTGCCGAAGAGTCGGGCGCGTCCTCGCTGGAAGAACTCGAGACAAAACTAAAACTTTCGCGTGGAAAGGCAGGCGAATGGGGCAAGAAGGGACCCTCTGCTGCGCGGAAATCCCAACGTCGTTCGGCACCGCGGATTTCCCCGTCGGTTGATTCCTCCGGGACAGAGATTCTGACGAGCCAAGCCGGTCTGGATCTGCAGCGATTGTTCGTCCGTGCCGAGTTCATTCGGCCGCTCGCCGGTCAGCGCGTGGTTTTCACCGGGACATTGACTCGGATCGCACGCGAGGACGCCGAGCAACTGACGCTTTGCAGCGGCGGGAAATGCCTCAGCAGTGTGTCGCGCCGCACGAACCTACTCGTCGTCGGTCAGACCGATCCACGCACGGCACGCTCCGGCCGAACGTTGAGCACGAAGGAAGAGAAAGCGCGAGGGTTGATCGCCGAGGGAGCGGACGTTCGAATCGTATCGGAGGACGAGTTTCTCGGGCTGATCTCGGCGTCTGAATGAATTTTGGATCAATCTCGCGACGACTGCGGTCGACTAACCAACAAACAACGGCACGGAACCGGCCTTCACTGGCGATTGAGGGGGAAACCCTGCGGTGCAGAAGAAAAATTCTGGTGCAATGATTGATTCTCTGACCAGATTCCACCAAAACGGGTTTGTCGTTGGCCACCTCGAAAATCGTCGTCCGTTAAGCAATATCGACTTCGAGTCAAGAAAACGACTCAAATCCGTCTGGCATTCGCGACATACGGTTTGCGACAAGGCACGCTCCGATCACCAATTCAGATTGGCCTAAAAAACACGAAACCTTATACTTCGGCGGTTCGATCGATTCACATTCGTGCACCGGTTGCTGCATCGTCTTAGACGGTTCGAATTTCTATACGACGGTTACGCTACTTTCTCTTCGAAAGACCTAAGTTCATGTCCAATACACTGACCGACACCCCTTCATCCGATCCGCAAGATTCGTCGAAGCCTGCTCCGACCCTGGCGACGATTGATTTGCCTGAGGATTTGCGTCGTCACCTGACGATCACGCTCGGTCACGCTGAACCCAAGGCACCTGCCAGCAGCGAATCGGAACAGGGGTATTTGTATCGTGCACTTGCGATCGCCGTTCGTGACCGTTTGGTTCCGACCTGGCGAAAAACTTGGAATCGGACCAAGGCTAGCAACGACCGGATGGTCTACTACCTTTCGCTCGAATTCCTCATCGGTCGCTCGTTGACCAACGCGATCCAAAACCTCGATCTCGATGAGGAAGCCCGCAAGGCGTTGCACTTCTACGGAATGGAACTCGAACAGATCGCCGACAATGAACTCGATGCCGGTCTCGGGAACGGCGGTCTCGGTCGCCTCGCTGCGTGTTTCCTCGACAGTTGTGCGAACCTGCAACTGCCCGTGGTCGGTTACGGCATCCGTTACGAATACGGCATGTTCCACCAACACATTGAGGACGGACGCCAAGTCGAAGATCCCGATCACTGGCTCCGTGACGGAAATCCTTGGGAGATCAAACGGGCCGAACACACCCGCCGGATCCGCTTCTACGGACGTGCCGAAACTTACCTCGCCGAAGACGGTACTCAACGCAAACGGTTGGTCGAAACGCGTGACGTGCTCGCGGTGCCCTTCGATATGCCGATTCCCGGATACCGCAATGAGACCGTCAACACACTGCGATTGTGGAAGGCATCGACGACCGACGTCTTCGATCTCGCCGAGTTCAACGCGGGCAGTTACCCCGAAGCGGTCGCCGCGAAGAACGATGCCGAACAAATCTCAATGGTGCTCTACCCGAACGACGCGAGCGAAAACGGCAAGGAACTGCGTCTGAAGCAGCAGTACTTCCTCGTATCCGCTTCGCTGCAAGACGTCATCGAGCGTTGGGTTGAAAAGCACGGCGAGGACTTCACCGAGTTCGGCCTCAAGAACTGCTTCCAACTCAATGACACGCACCCCGCGTGTGCCGTGCCCGAGTTGATGCGTTTGTTGATGGACGAACATGGAATGACCTGGGACGACGCTTGGGAAGTTACCACGCGCTGCATGGCATACACCAACCACACTCTTCTTCCCGAGGCGTTGGAACGTTGGTCGGTCGGACTGTTCAGTCACCTGCTGCCACGTCTGCTCGAGATCATCTACGAAATCAACGCGAGGTTCTTGAAACTCGTCGACCAGCAATGGCCAGGTGACATCGCGATGCGTCGTGAAATGTCGCTGATCGAAGAAGGTGACAACCCACACATCCGCATGGCGTACCTCGCCATCGTCGGCAGTTTCTCGGTCAATGGTGTTGCCGGATTGCACACTCAGTTGCTCGAAAGCGGCTTGTTCAAACACTTCAGCGAACTGTGGCCTCGCAAGTTCAACAACAAAACGAACGGTGTGACGCAGCGTCGCTGGCTCTCGCATTGCAATCCCGGCCTGCGTAGTCTGCTCAATGAAACAATCGGCGATGGCTGGCAAACCGACCTCAGCAAGATCAGCGATCTGGCTCCTCACGCCAAAGATTCGTCGTTCCAAGAACGTTGGATTGCAATCAAGGCAGAGAACAAAAAACGTTTGACCGAACTTGTTGCCAAGAATACCGATGTCCAATTTGACACGTCGTTCCTGTTCGACGTCCAAGTCAAACGGATCCACGAGTACAAGCGACAACTGCTCAACGTGCTTCACGTGATCCATCTCTACGATAAGATCCAACGTGGCGAAACCACCGGCATGGTTCCGC
The DNA here is from genome assembly GCA_043101355.1 of Rhodopirellula sp. JB044. Taxonomy (GTDB): domain Bacteria; phylum Planctomycetota; class Planctomycetia; order Pirellulales; family Pirellulaceae; genus Rhodopirellula. Next base: position 424 of record JBICHZ010000416.1, on the reverse strand, counting down.
GTTGCGTGTTGATCGGCGGCAAAGCGGCCCCGGGATATCACGTCGCTAAATTGATCGTCAAATTGATCAACGACGTCGCCTCGGTCGTGAACTCGGATCCGAAGTGCAAGGATCTGCTTCGCGTGGTATTCTTCCCGAACTACCGCGTTTCATCCATGGAAGTAATCTGCCCCGCGACCGAGTTGTCCGAGCAGATCTCGACCGCCGGAAAAGAAGCATCCGGAACGGGGAACATGAAGTTCATGATGAACGGTGCGTTGACGATCGGAACTCTCGATGGTGCCAACATCGAAATTCGCGAAAACGCGGGCGAAGAGAATTTCTTCCTCTTTGGTCTTGATGCCCAAGAGGTGATGGAAACGAAGAAAGACTACCGCCCTAACGACATCATCGCTGCTGACTCGGATATTGCGAGCCTGATGAA
>JBICHZ010000415.1:0-6147 GCA_043101355.1 Rhodopirellula sp. JB044 | reverse complement strand
TGCGTTGACGTCGCCGCGTTGTTCGCCGCAGCGATCCTGCGTCGCAACCCGGACAGCGTCGTCATCCCGTTCGACACGCAAGCCTACACGGCGAAGATCGATCCAAGCGATTCGATCCTAAGCCTGTCGGCACGACTGTCGAAGTACGGTGGTGGCGGAACGGATGTGTCGTTGCCTTTGGTCGAGGCCAACAAGCGTTACGCAAAGCGCACGTTTGCTGGAATCGTCCTGGTCAGCGACAACGAAAGCTGGATCAACTCGGGACGTGTCTACGGATACGGCCGAGGCGGTTCGACGGGCGTCATGACCGAATGGGAGAAGTTCAAGAAGACTCAGCGCGGACACGGCATCGCCGATCCAAAGTTGGTCTGCATCGACATCGCCCCATACGGCAACACGCAAGCACCCGATCGACAGGACATCCTGAACATCGGAGGCTTCAGCGACGCGGTCTTCAACGTCGTTAGTAACTTCCTAGAGTCCGACTCAGGCCGCTTCGTCCGCGAGGTCGAAGCCGTTGAGCTTTAAGACTAGAGGCTAAATATCGAAACGCCCGTGACGGAAATCTCTGTCGCGGGCGTTTTATCGTTTGCGGTACAATTTGAGTCATGAAGTCAAACAGCAAACTCGTCTCCACCAGCAAGTTCCTCAGCTTGGTCCTTCGTCATCGCCCCGAAGTGATTGGTGCGAAGCTAGACCCTGAAGGTTGGCTCTGCATCGACGAATTGATTGCCCAAGCAAACTCCCATGGAAAGGCACTAACGCTGGAACTGCTTCACGAAGTGGTTGCGACGAACGCCAAGAAGCGTTTCGCCTTGAGCGACGATGGCTTGCGGATCCGTGCCAGCCAGGGTCACTCGGTATCAGGCGTCGAACTCAACCTCGAACAGAAAACACCTCCAGAGATTCTCTATCATGGAACGGTTGCCGCCTTTCTCGACAGCATTCGAGCCACCGGTCTGCAAAAGCGATCACGACATCACGTCCATCTCTCACCCGATGAAGAAACCGCGACCAAAGTCGGCTCGCGGCGAGGCAAGCCCGTCATCTTGAGAGTGGCTGCCGAAACCATGCATCGTGACGGCCATCAATTCTACCTTTCCGCCAACGGCGTCTGGCTCGTCGACGCCGTCCCGCCAACCTACCTGACTTTTCCAGGATGATTGGCTGATGGCGAACGTTGAGGTTGTCCAAGGTGATCTTCTCGACCAAGACGTCGATGTAATAGTCGGGGAATGATCGGTGGATTGCAAATTGCAAAATGAACGTTGCAAAAGTTAAATTGATCTGAACGTTGCAATTAAACACGAAGACGGGAGGCGAACCATGAAACCGGATGATTTGTCAGAGCGATTGCTAGAGCTGGCGGTGCGGGTTGGAAAAGTGGTTGATGCGTTGCCGGATACCCGGTTGGGCAAGCATATTGCGGGGCAACTGGTTCGCAGCGGAACGGCTCCCGCACCCAACTACGAAGAGGCCTGTGCCGCGGAAAGCCGCCGAGATTTCATCCACAAGGTGCGGATTGCACTTAAAGAGCTCCGAGAAACTCGCTGCTGGATCAAGCTCATCATGCGTTCCGAATTGCTCCCCGAAGCAAGAATGAGCGAACTTGCGAACGAAGCCGACGAACTCTGCAAAATACTGGGGCAGTCGCTGGTTACTGCTCGGAAGAACGAAGCGCGAGCAAAAGCCCAACGCGTTAGACCAATCCCCAAATGAGCAATGGCAATTCCCAATTTGCAATAATCATTTCGCAATTTGCAATCTCTCCTAACACCAAGCCACCGACACGCCAGAAACGCTCGACTTTCCCAGGATGACCGAAGTCACCCTCGGCGTCGCATCCGCGATGCGCAAACTGCTGGGCTAGGAAGGGGGTGATTGCAAATTGCAAATTGATCATTTCAAAAGGCAAATTGCGGAAGGAATCAAGGCTGAACTTCACCACCCCCATTGAGTTTTCCACCAATCGACGATTGCAACCCGATCTCGTAGTCACGCTGCTCAATAATCAATTTGCATTGTTCATTTTGCAATTTGCAATCCTCACTCCGCCGAAGGGCATTCCTTGGCCTTTGTCGCGTTCAGTTCAATGAACCGATGCCATTGCTCGGGAACGTCGTCTTCATAGAAAATCGCTTCGGTTGGGCATTCGGGAACGCAGGCACCACAATCGATGCATTCATCGGGGGCGATGTAGACCATTGGCTCGTCTTCGTTCGTGTAAAAGCACTCGACCGGGCAAACCACCAAGCAAGCTTTGTCTTTGCAACCGATGCAGGGCGGAGTAGGTTTTTGACGAAACGGAGGTAACGTTCTACCCGCAAATTCGCTTGCACAAGCGAGCTAGTCTTGAGCACGCCTACTTGCTTTCCAGCGACACCATTCGCTTGGGGGAGACCAAATGTTTCGCTTACGTTCTTCCAAACTCACAAAAAAATCTCAACGTCGCACTAGCAGTCGCGTCAGACGGCTGCAGGGGTTGCAGCCGCTGGAGCGTCGCAATCTCTTGACGACCGTTTCCTTTGACCTCGCGTCTGGCGAACTCGAAATCGACGGTACCAATGCCGCGGAGTATGTCGTCATCGAGTCTCAAAATGGACAAACTCTGGTCACAGAATTCGACGCGAACGACACCCCGATTCAGACTCACAACTTTGATCAAGTGACCACCATAGATGTCGACGCTCGCGGCGGTGACGACGTGATCGTCAATCGAACTTCCATCCCAACGACCGCTCGGGGTGGCGACGGAAATGACGTTATCGTAGGCGGGGCGGGAGACGACATCATCGAGTCTGGCAACAGCTCCGTGGAGACTTCGTTTGATGATCCGTCTATCGCGAATGAGAGTTTGATTGCGGCCAATGCTTTGAATTCCATCTCGACCATCGTGGCCATGAATTTGCCCGGAGACATTCTCATTGGCGGTTCAGGAGATGATGAACTCCTTGGTGACGATGGTACACAAATCATGTTCGGCGGTGATGGCCAAGACCGCCTTGTGGGCGGCGACGATGCAGACTACCTGTTAGGTCAGGGCGATGCGGATGAGCTACTCGGTGGTAGTGGCAATGACATCGCGGTTGGTGGACGGGGTCCAGATGAAATCGATGGTGGCGATGGGAACGATGCCTTGTACGGGGATAACGGCAACGGCAACCGAGTGATCGACGAACTGTTCCAAAGTACTGCGGATGCAGAATGGCATGGAAGCAACTATGACGGTGATGTGGATGGACAATTTGCGATCCATGCGCTCGACGAATCGTTCTTTGCAGGTTTGGACAGCTCCGCAGAAGCGGACGTTGAATGGCTACTCGAACAGTTTCCTGAGTACACGGCTGAGGCCATGCAAGAGTACACGGCAGAGTACGGGATCAACGAATTTCTGGACAGTCTACCGGACCTCTTCGCGAGAACCATTGATGTAAGGATCGAGGATGTCATTCGCGGTGGGGCCGGCAACGACTTCATGGAGGGTGGCGACGGCAACGACTATTTGCTCGGTGAACAAGGTTCCGACATTCTGATCGCCGGTGACGGCATGGACTTTCTGCAAGGAGGCGACAACCCCGAGATGGTTGCCGACCGAGAACTGCCGACGACACCATTCGAGCTTCTGATGTTTGTCGAGGCACAGCAGGGAGCCGATGTGCTGGTCGCGGCACAAGACTGGGAACACGATTATTTGCGTGGGGAAGCGGGCCAAGACATTGTGCTGGCAGGCGATTGGAAAGACAACGCCGATGGCGGAGAAGATGACGACATCTTAGGGCCATTCGTATTGGATTACACATCCGTGACGCTGTTCGGAAACACCGGAGACGATTTGTTGATTGGCGGCCCGCTGAATGACAACTTGGGTGGAGGGCTCGGTTCCGACACCTATTACTCTGGTGAAGGTAGCGACCGGTTGAATGGCAATCCGGCGTTCAGTCAAAGCGAAGACCGATTCCTGATGGAGCAGGACATCTGGATGGATGGTGCCGAGATGGCAGACATCTCGGATAACGCTGAATGGGTTTTCGCGTTGGTTGACGCTCAGCTGACAGACGAGACTCTTACGGTCAATGGTTCCGCAATCGGAGACGCTGTCTTCACGACACTCGATGCTGAAGGCAACGTCGTGCTGCGGCAAAGTATTTACTCGGGATTCATGTCGGCACCGGGAGAAATCAGCGACGAAACATGGGACGGGGTATTTTATGAAACGACTTTCGTTGGAGTCGAGGAAATCGTATTCCACGGAAACGAGGGAGTGGATTGGTTCTTGAATCAAACCGACATTCCGGCCCAAATCTTTGGTGGGGATGGTCGAGACTTGTTGATCGGCGGTGACGCTTCGGATCACATCGAAGGGGGGCTGGGCAACGACACGATGTATGGTCGAGACGGAACCGACGTCTTATTAGGCGGGGCAGGCAATGACGTAATTCACGGCGGAGACAATCCTTTCGTCTATCTGCCCTCAACAGGAAGCACCCCCGAAGAGGTTCTCGAACAGATGGAGAGGATCGAGGGTGGTGCAGGCAATGACAGCTTGTACGGCGGAAGCGGATCGGACTTGATCTCCGGACTTGGTGGACGGGATAACCTTTTCGGCGGTGACGATACCGATTTGATGTTCGTCGATGGCATTTTCTCGACCGGATCCGATCCGGCAAACGAGGACGTCCTGTACGACAATACGGCTTACGGCGGTGCCGGGGACGACTGGATTTATGGAGGTTCTGGGCACGACGAGCTGCACGGCGATGCTGGCAACGATCGTTTGGATGGCCTAGGCGGCAACGATCTCTTGCTCGGTGGCGGTGGTTCCGACGAACTGCACGGGGGCGCCGGACACGACATTCTCGATACGGGCCTTGCAGACGGATCGGAGACTGGGCTGGACTTGCTCTTCGGTGGCGATGGTCATGACATGCTTACCAGTCAGCACGAAGCTGCGGAAATACACGGCGGCAACGGAGACGATTGGTTGAAAGTCCATGCGTCCGTGATCGCCACGGGTGACGAAGGACTCGACTACGGCTACGGTTCGGGACAATTACAGGACGAGAACGAGCTCCAAGAAGCGGTCGCGGCGCTTTATCAGGACGGTATCAATCCCAGCATCGTCTGGTTCGAAAATCGCAACGGTCCCTTCCAAAGCCCCGGGGAGTTGTTGATCGCCATGACCACCAACCTCCAAGGCAACAGCACTTCGCCCGAGAGTGATTCGGAAGAGAGTGGATCCCCTACAAACGATCCCGATCCGGATCAAACTGGACAAGACGAAAAATCTGAAATCCGAGCGTCGGTCTCGCAAGGTGCGCTGAGTGTTCGCCTGAACGACACGGGACAGTCAGTCCGTTTGAGGGAAGGCTCGAAAGGCGTGTACTTGCTGACCATGGACCGCAAGGGCAACGTGGTCCACAAGCAAGTCTTTGTCGGCGTCACGTCGATCAAAGTGACCGGCGGTAGGGGCGACGATACCATTCACAACGAAACTTCCCTTCCATCGATTTTGGAAGGTGGCCAGGGCAATGATGAACTCACTGGTGGGATGGGTTTCGATCAGCTCTTCGGTGGCGATGGAGACGATCTTTTGGATGGCGGCAACGACTCAGTTGTCGACGAGTTGTCGGGAGGCTCGGGCCGCGACACTTTCGTACTGTGGCAGCCGTTTGACGAGAAAAAGTCCACTCGGGATGCACACGATGACTTCTTTGCCAAACAGGATTCCTTTCTGGAGATGTTTCGAGGATCGAAGTGACGGAGCGTCGTGAAAGAGTCACTTCGGGTTCATTCATCCAAGCGTTACCGTGCGTCGCTTCGTCTCCGCAATGGATGACCAAGTCGACGTCGGGTATTTGCAGCCCAGAATGTTCGTTGTGGGTGTCCGAGATAAACCAAATCTTCATTCGGAGGCATTCTCGTCATCGATGCGATAGAGGAACGCGTTGCCGACTTTTTTGAAGGGAATGGTCCCTGCGTCTCGTTGGTGCGCAAGCTCGCAAGTCGTCCATCCAAGACGTTTGCGGACCTCCTCACTGCGAAGCCAGCTCTGCTGCGGATCGCGATTGAGCTGCGGCACTACGTGATTGTTCCAATAGCTTGCCCTTCCGATTAGGGACTTGTCGACGTTGGGCAATGCTATCCATT
>JBICHZ010000414.1:0-7332 GCA_043101355.1 Rhodopirellula sp. JB044 | reverse complement strand
TACACCTGTGTCCCATTTTCCGGCGACGCGTAGAAGTAGTACCAACCGCTTTCCTCATCGACAGTCCCTTTTTCGATCAGGTCGTACTCGCCCGCCGTAAGCGTTGACAACTCGTCGCCATCACGCGAGTACAAGAACGCGTGACGCCATCCATCCTTTTCGCTGACAACGATGAACTGGGTATAGTCGCGGATCCATGCCAGGCCGATGTTCTTTCCCTGGCTGCCGACGGCCCAGGCGTAGTCTTTCTCGTGAAAGATTGTTTTGACATTCCCATCGAGATCAACGAGCAAGAACCAACGTTCATCCCGCGAACGGCTCAGCTTCTCAACCAACACCTCGGTCGAATTTCCCGCCCATCCAATCTCGCCGAAGTACATTCCCTCTTCGGGCTCTTCGATCGGCAACCAAGTCACCTCCGGTTCGGATTGATCATCACTCGCGGAAGCCTTCACCACGCCCACACGCAGCGAAGTGATTTTCTCGCCAACGCGTGCGAAGCGATGCTGTTCAACACTCGGATACGACGGGTCGTCGGTTTGCAGTACCGGTCGTTGGCGAACGTTTGTCGAATCGTATTCCACGAAAACAACCTTCGATCCGTCCGGACTCCACGCCGCATCGCGGTAACGCACGTCACGGTCTTTGGGCCGTTTCACGAGCGTCGTCTTTTGATCGCTTTCGATATCCACGATCACCAAATCGCCGCGACGACTCTCGATCGCCCGGCCACCGTCAGGAGAAACGTTTCGGTCGCTCGCCCGCAACAGTTCAACATCGGTCGCAACGCGTGTTTGGTCCGTTTGAACATCATGGACGACCGCTTTCTGATCCCTCGACTTTTCCCCGCTCGGTTTGACGAGGTAACCGGAACTGTCAGGAAACCAAGTCGCGTTGAAAGGCGCCGGCCGGTAGACGCGTCGTTCGTAGACGTCGCGAAGACGCGATTGGGCTTCCTGGTACCACGACGATTCCTCCGTGGGCAGCGCGCCGCTCGGGTTCTCGACGCGAAACGGACCGACGGCATAGCAGACATTCGTCCCCATGACCGAGAGTCCTACGATTAACGAACCTAGAACTGCGAATCGTGCACGCGGCATTTGCGTTTCCTGTAAGGCGGGGGTCGTTCGGTCGGACAGATTGCGATCGCGTTCCCACTCGACCGTGAGAACGTCGCGTGATCGCAACTGAAAGAGGGAGCCACCGGTTCGCACGGTCGAAGACCGCACGCTCGGCAACTCGATAGACTCTAGCCATCTCGAAAATGATCGCCAAGCAACCCGACGACGATCATCGAACCGATACAAGAGTATGGGCACGAGATGACCAAAACACGCGTGTAGCGTGAACGACATCCTCCAAAGACACACGCGAGAATTCAAGAAATTTCACACGCCAACAGGCCACTTCGCGGACAATAAAAATGGCCTAGGAACGGTTTTTCGAACCAGCAATCCGTCGCGCATAACGCGATCATTCGATCGGCTTCCCGGTCGACACGATCACGGCGAAATCAACGCCGCCTCGCCCCACAGCGAAGGATCCTCGGCGACCGGAAACGCGTCGCTCAGGGTCAACGATTGGTACCCGAGTTCACGATCGGCCACTGCGTAGTAGAACCCCATCCGAGGTTGATCGATCGGGTCGTACCCCGTCATCGCGGCAGCCGGAATCAAACCGGACATCTCGTAGCCATCGTGTTTCGGCGCGGCGTGGATCTGCAGCACTTTGTCGGCGATCGGTTTCGGATTCCCACGAGCCCGGTTGATCGGTACCAATCGAGCCACCGGTCGCTCCCGTTGGGGACCACCTCCCGCGGGCAACCATAGAAAGCGATGACAGTGCTGAGTCGCTCGGTGAATATTCGGACTGTTGCGAGTATCAAACCAAAGGTGAACGCCGTCGCTCTCATCGAGCCTCGTGTCGCGACACCAGGGCATCGCCCGCTTGCCGGCAACCTTGACCGTGAAACCAATTCCCTCGGGCGCCCACGCGACTCGCAAATCGGCAAAGATCGGCCCGCCCGACAACGCACCAAAGGACGGCAATCGGCACGCCTCGGGCAGCGTGAGCCCACGGGTACTCCACTTCAACTCATGCCGCAACAACCGCACCTCGAATCGGAACAGGATCGTTGGGTCAACGAGTTGTGAATCCTTTGCCATGCTCAAATCGCCGCTCAAATTGCCGCCGGGAAATCTAGTTCAGTCGTCAAACCACCAATTGTGTCGACTTCCAATCATTTTCGATAGGCCAGCCAATACTCGCACCATTTGTGAGACACTCGACGGACGGGGGAAGATACGAGCGATGCGGTCAAGACTCTCACGGAGGCACAAAGGCACAGAGCTCGCTCATTGACAACACGCTCAATACCCTCAACCCAAAACCCCACCTCCGTGCCTCAGCGCCTCCGTGCGAAACACCCGCCCATAACGCACCAAACTTTTCGACCTCCCCGCCCAACACGCAATCTGCTGTCCCGATGCTTTCCTAACCCGCACAACCCGAATGATTTCAACAGAATGAGAGATTTCCCTCGTTGATCTTTTTTTCCTAGCCGTCACCAACGTCGATAACGTGCACTGCAGCGATCACGCAGGGAGGCAAGTGGACGACCGATCCGGTTCCTTATCATTAGCCGGATCTCGCAGAAAGTTTCTTGCCTGTCCGGAATTGCCGCTTCCCACCTCAACGTTCCCACCCATGGCGGACGCCCATTATTTGTCCGCTGACCTTTGTTCGCAGACGCCAATCATTCCAATGAGATTTTCGACAGAAAAGCCTCAACACCGGCTGACGCCCAAGGGTTCATCAAAAGGATTATTCAGATGAAAACTCAGCTATCATACAAACGTTCTTGTACCCATTACCAACTATCGTCGCGTTCACCTCAATCTCGCGGACGCATCCGACGACTCTTACTCGCCGCCCTCATCGGCGGTGCTTCTCTTTGGTCGACGTCATCCCCTTCGGTTGCCGCCGAACTGCCGTTTGACAAACGCGGCGGGATCTCGATTCTCGTTCACGAGTTTCATCCGACGCCGCCCAAATCGGAAGCCGCCGAACCGATGGCATCGGCCGGGAAGGCATCGCTAGAGACAGAGCCCAACGACGACACGACAAACATCCTCGCGGCCGTCGGAACACACGACAGCGTTCCCGTCATCATCGCCGATGAGACAACGTCGACTCCAACCGCACACCGCACGTCGAGCCAATTCAATGAAATGATCGCTGCCGCCGTATCCGCTACGGCGGCCAAGGTGGGAATCTCGGTGGAACAATTCCTCGAACCTTTCGCAATGGTGGGACCACTCGCATCGAAACCGTTAGCAACGACACCGCTGGCTCAAAAGCCGGCAAACGATGCAGAAGCGACCACCGAGATTCCCGTTGACGCTGTCGAAGAATCGGCAATCGCCGTCACCACCAAACCCGCCAACCCGATCGCCGATGAACCGGTTCAGTCTGTTTTGACTGAATCGGTTCCGTCCGCGCAGCAACTCGCCGAAGCGGTCGCGTTGAACCGATGGTGGCTCGACGAAACGATCGACGAAGCCGATGACGAAATCCTCAACGAGATCGTCCAGACGGAAATCGAGACGAACGTTATCGAAGAAAGCACGACGGACCTCGCGGACGCACTCGTCGCCAACGAAACCGAAGACAAGTTCGTCGGTTCGGCTCCCGTGATCGTCACGATCCAAGAGGCTTATTCGCCTTACGACATCGCCAAACGTGACCTCGAATTGGAATACCTCGACCTGACAACGGTACAACCGATTCATCCGAAGAACTATGTCTCGCTGCCTGCCGAAGACGCACTCGCACTCGAAGATTCGCAAACGGTAGAGATCGCAGAAGAGTTCGCATCCGAAGAGTTGGAAACAACCGATGCTGTCGCGGTTTCGCCAGACTGCCTACTCGACGAATGGATTCACACCGCCTCAAACTGGACCGAAAACGTACGCACCGCTGACGTGAGCGTGACCGCGATCGGCGAATCGGTTGGTACTTGGTTTGCCAACTTCGCGATCCCAGCCGAAGCAAGCGTCGCCGAAGAAGTCCCGATGATGATCGTTGATAACGAAACGATCCCGGCACCCGTTCCTGACGCAGCACCCGATGCGGCTCCTGCAGCCGAAGCCGCCGTCGAAATGGTCGCGGCCGACGCCACCGACGCACCCGCGGAAGACATCGCCGCTGTCTCCGACGAAGCCACCTCGGACGAAACGGTTGCCGAAGTTGCTGACAACGAACCGTCGGACTCCTCTGATTCGCTGGAAATCGTGATGATGGATGTCCACGGTGAAAAGATTCCTGCCCCCGTTGCGGACGAAGCCCCCAACGCGGTCACCGAGGATTCCTTCGCGGTCGCAGACGCTGTCGCTCCCGCTTCGGACGCACTCGCTGCGGACGAAATCGTGATGATGGACATCGACGGCGAAAAGGTGCCTGCTCCTGTCGCCGACGACGCTCCCAACGCGGCTCCCGAGGATGCACTTGCGGTTGAGGATAACGAACAGCCTTCGTCCGACGACGTTGCGGTCGCCGAGATCGTCAGCGTCGAAACCGCCGAAGACCTTCAGGTGAGTGACGCCACGGACGCCCGCGAAGTTGTCGAAATCGCCGACGCGACCGCGGAGACCGAAACGCTCGAGCAGATCGCGATGAACGATTCGGCGAAACCGGATGACAACGCCGACACCGTCGTCGCCGATCAAAAGGACTCGGAGAATTTCCAACGAGCGATGTCGCTCTCGGCGATCGTCGCGGCAATCAACCAGTGGCAGAACCGCACGATCGCACAAATCCTTGCTGATCTCGAACCGAATGAAGAGTCGACCGCAATCGTCGAACTCGCCGACGCCTCAGACATCACCGAACCGGCCGTTGCTGACGAATCGGTCGACGTCATCGATTCCGCCGAGCAGATCGACGATAACGACATCGAAGCCGAGATTGAAATCGCGGACGCCAGCGAAATCTCCGAGGAAACGCTCATCCGTTAGTCATGCCCCGGCATCAACCGGAAGACGATCCAACACCAGAAAGCCGTGGTTTTCATAGAACCGCGGCTTTCTTCGTTGGATGCCCTATCCCGGACGTCGAACCGTTTCGTTTGGCCGGTGGTGGGGCACCGGCGAATCTACTCCCGTACGGTTAACCGCCGAGCCGTTTGCACCAACTCAAGCAATTCGCTTCGCAGCCCGTGCGGGTCTTCTCCGGTCGCATTCTCCGCCGCACGCAGAACATCGTCGTACGTCCACGCTCCCGAAAACTCGCTGCCTCGCAGCAACATGCCGAACGCGGCGACGGATGCGGCAAAGCGAAAGTCTTCATCCGACTCGCTAAAGGGAACCTTCGAATCCTCGAGCACCCGCGTCATTAAACGACTGGTGTCCCCTTGAGGCGGTTTATAACGCAGTTTCAACGTCAACATTTCGTTGGCCGTCGCCACTTCATCGGTCGCCACTTCATCGGAATCTTGTTCCGCACCGGCATCCGATTCAGGTGCCTCGTCGACAGCCTGATTCTTTTCCGGTTGATACTTCAACGGGTCAACCGCCGGCGCCACCGCATCAGGCAACCTTCCCGCCGGCACGACTTCATAAAACGCCGTCACGCGGTGCCCTGCCCCGATCTCACCGGCGTCCTTAGTGTCGTCGTTAAAATCCTCTTTCGCGAGCAAACGATTTTCGTAGCCGATCAACCGGTAGGACGAAACCGCCGCGGGGTTGAACTCGATCTGAATTTTGACGTCTTTGGCTACCGTCACCAGCGTCCCGGCGAGCTGATCCGACAACACCTTGCGGGCTTCGGCGATCGTGTCGACGAACGCGTAGTTCCCTTCGGCGTCGTTGGAGATTTTCTCCATCATGGCGTCGTTATGGTTCCCCATGCCGAAACCGAGAACCGTCAAATCGATACCCGACTTTGCCTGCCGACGGGCTTCCCGGACCAATTGATCCGTCCCCGTCATGCCGACATTGAAATCACCATCGCTGCACAGGATCACACGATTCACCCCATCCTTGAGGAAGTGTTCTCGGGCGGTATCGTAGGCGAGCTGCAACCCGGCACCGCCGTTGGTGCTGCCGCCGGACCGTAGCTGAGTCAACGCACGGCGGATCTTCCGTCGATCCTTCACCGGAGTGGAATCGAGAACGAGCCCTGCCGAACCGGCATAGACGACAATCGCAACCTGGTCTTCCTCGTCGAGTTCATCGAGCAACACTTTCATGCCGTCGACTACCAGCGGCAGTTTGTTAGCCGAACTCATCGAACCGCTCGTGTCGATCAAGAACACGAGGTTGCACCGGGGACGTTCGGTGTCGGTCAACGTTTTGGCTTGCAAACCCACACGAACGAGACGGTGCTTCGGTTCCCACGGGCACACCGTCGCAGTCATCGCGGCCGCGAACGGATCGGTCGACTCGCCATCGATCGAGATCGGACCGGTGTAGTCATAGTCAAAGTAGTTGACCATCTCTTCGATTCGAACGGAGTCAGGACGCGGCAGTTGGTTGCGTTGCAGATAGCTGCGTACTTTCGCGTAACTCGCCGTATCGACGTCGATCGACAAAGTGCTGAGCGGATGTTCGGTGACGCGTTTGAATTCGTTCTCTCGAATCGGTGAAAACTTGTCGCCCGACATACCGGGGCCTGTCCCAAGTCCCAGAACACGATCGGCGGAAGACGGTCCTTCGAGGACATCCAAAAGGTCGGTTATCGCTTCTCCAACGGGCCTCCCCTGGTCACTTGATCTCTTTCGTTCGCGAGCAACTGTCACGTCGGTCGGCAGCCCATACCTGCCCGGTAAAACACCCTGGGATGCCGACGAAGGCTGTGGCTTCACAAAAGGCTCCTTCGAAAGCACCGGCCCCGATCGGCTCTGCCCCAATTCAGCGGCTTTCGATTTCGCACGCTCAGCTCGCCCTCGCGAACTCTCGGACTGCTTCGAAGCAGAGAGGCTCTTGGACTCAGCCATACCGGAGGCCCGCTCCATTTCCATGCCCATGCCCATATCCATGCCCATCGACATGTCCATTGCATCGTCGCTCATCATCATGTCAGCATCCATGGCCATCGCCATATCCGCATCCGCTTCCATACCCATTTCCATCATCGACATGGAATCCGCCTCGACCACTCGACGTTCCGCAGTGGCAGCACTGGTCGACATTGGCTCCATATCCATCGCCATCGGCTGAGGCTTCTCAACGCCGCGCCTGCCTTCTGTCGCTGACCCACCGTCGCTTGCCAACAAACTCTTGTTTGCCGGTGCATTCACCTTCGCCGCAGGCCGTCGCGCCTCGGCGAGTGAAT
>JBICHZ010000413.1:0-25437 GCA_043101355.1 Rhodopirellula sp. JB044 | reverse complement strand
GGCCACAGGAAGCTGCAAAATCCGAGGAGTCAACGAAAAAAGGCGGCACCCAAAGGATGCCGCCCGATGTTGAGTTTAAGCTGCGAAGCAGTGCTTAGAATGCTTCGTCGTCGAGCACGAACTCAGTCCAAGGGACATTGCTGCTCTTGCCACGAGGGGTCAACAGCGCTTGATAGACACGGTAGTCGATGCTTTCAGCAATAAACCGTGTACCGCCATCCGCCATGCCCGCATTCACCCCATCAACGTGTGCCGATGAAGGTCGAGCCAAGTCTTCCGCATTGCCGGAGTTCATCTGCAGCGTGAAAATGTCCTGTCCTGTTGCCGTTCCACCGCCGTTGATTTTGTGCAGAGGATCGACGTCGCCTGGGGTGACTGCAGCCGCAGTGCTCAGGTGATTCCACCCGCTACCGGGAGCAGTGCCGTAATTCGGGTCTTCGTAGTGCCAAACCATGCCCTGGAAGTACCGTGAATTCTCGGGGTAAGCAATCTCAACGTTTGTTCCGGTTGGAATCATCGTTTCCGCATCCTCAAACCCAGGGAGGTGCCAGCCTCTGGCTTGGACGTTTTCGGAGAACAGCATGGTATTCCCCTGGCCGTCTTTAAAATCGTCCAGTCGAACTGCTTTGCCAGGGGTGTAACCCTCTAAAGCTGGGTACTTGTTGTTGAATGCTCCATTGGCCCTATCTTGTGAATCAGCGAAGGTTAGCTGCGGTGTCGTACTGGAACTCGCAGCAGGTATAAATGGAGTTCCGTTATTCGATATGTAACTGTTTCGACCAGCGTCGTCGTCTGCATTGGGATTGCTAGGACATTGGAAGATCGCGATGTTCGGAGCAGCGTTGACGTTCCATTCATACGAACCTGCGGAAGACCCGGTGATCACTGGGTAGCGATCTTCGGTCCATTGCTCGTAAGTCGGTTGAGCATCCAGCCAAGGCATGAGCGAGACAGCCCAGGTACCAATCTTTCGGTGACCGGTAACCGTAGCAGCAGTTTCTGCCGACGGGTCAGTTCCGGTCGCGAACGTTCCGAAATCGTTTAGCCATCCAGGCAATTCGCCTTTGGCGTTTTCGTGCTGGACAGCTGCCAAAGCGAAGTTCTTCAACTGGGTTGAGCACTGGTTACGACGCGCGGCTTCCCGAGCGGCGTTGACGGCGGGGATGAGGAGGCCCATCAGGATGCCGATGATCGTGATGACCACCAACAATTCGACGAGCGTGAATCCGGAACGGTTTGATTTCATCTGTGGTGGATCCGATGCGTCTGGGAGAAGAAGGAAAAGGGGGGAGAGGTGATTTGCCAGGATGGAATATAACGCACGATCTCCTGTGGCTCACGAGAGGATCTCGAAAGACTCACAAATGACCGGCCGCGTCCTGTACGTGCAGACACCCCTGTCGATTGATTTTCGGTCCTGATTATAGATCGATCAGGGTTCAAATTGCAACTGATTCTTCTCGTTGCGGACCGCCGATGGCGGTGATTTCCGCCGTAAACGCCCTCGCAACCGTTCGCTTGTGGTCAACCTGACTCCCTAGGCCGCTCGACTTTCTTTCCGTTTTTGCCACGCGAGGGGCACGGCCATTGTGCATCGTTGTCACCGGGGAAGCCCTGCAAATCGCGAATTGCCAGCAAACCAAACGCCAAATCAACGTGATGTTGGAAATTCACAATGATTCCGCACGATCTGCTGCCCCGTGCGATCCGTTCGCAAGAGGGGGGCGTTGTCTACGATTTGATTTTTGCGGTGGTGGAGCGGATGCGGCGTTCGTTGGGCGGGACGAGAATCCTGCTTTGAGCTGGACATTTGGTTTTGAGAAAGGTTCGCAGTTAAACGGACCGGGCGAACGAACCGTCGCGAGTCGGCATGGTGAATGACGAGGTTCGGGCTTTTCAATGACTCCGTTCGGGCTTTTCGAGACCGGGATTCGAGACCGGGAATTGGCGTTGGTTGGCTGTTTTGGAATTGCCGGAACGTCGCTTCGCTTGGTCGGGCCTGCGGTTTGGGTGAAGATGCGAAAATGATTGAAAGGAATGAGGTGTCGCGCGTTGACATCGTGTTTCGCTGTCGAAAGCGGGGCGTGCTGTGATCGGCGGGTGGGGAATCGGGAACGACGTGGACCGGTCGGGAGGTGCTCGGCTGGACAACCGGTGGTCGTCGGCGAAAATTCCTTTGGCGGACGAATCCGCTCGCCAGGCATTTGCGTTCTGGGTCGGTTACTCACCCGTGCGATCCGGTGAGGTGACTTGCCTGGACACTACGGTTCGCCGTGATGACTCGACCCGAAGATTTGTTTCCCACTCTTTGCCCCCCGCTTCATGGAGAAGCCCAGTATGACTCGAATTCTGTTTTCCCTCGCCGCTTTGTGCTTGTTCACCGCCACCACCGTGACCGCCGACGACGCGTCCAAGGGGCTTTGCGCCGGTGACAACATCAGCATGTTCCTGGTGACCAAGGTCGCCGGGGCGGAGGACGATGGCGTGGAAACCGGTGCGACGACTTGCTATCGCTGCAAGTACGGTCAGCGTCCGATGGTGATGGTCTTTACGCGTTCGACCGATGGCGAAGTCGCAAATTTCGTCAAGAAGCTCGATTCGACGGTCGCGAAACACTCCGACGATCAGCTCAAGGGTTTGGTGACTTTGATCGGCGGTGAGTCGAGTCAGTTGACCGACCAAGCCAAAGAAATCGCGGGCAAGGTCGACGCGAAGCATGTGCCGATCGTGGTCGCCAAGGACACGGATAATGGACCTGCGAGCTACAAGCTGGACGACAAGACTGCCGTGACGGTTGTCTTGGTGAATCACTCGCAAGTCGTCGCTCGCCATGATTTCTCGGCCGACAACATTGACGAGGCCGCTGTGATGAACCAAGTCGGCGAAATGCTGAACTAGTTCCTCGCGACCGGAGCGAACGTCTCAAATTGAATCGCGTGATCCCCGGAGGGTAAGTCCGGGGATTTTTTTTGGCTGAAACGGAGCCCCGTTGGAGTGAAGCCTTTAGGCGATTCCGTGGTGGGGGTGCCGGAACGGCGCTGCGCTCGGACCGGCCTACGGGGCGGGAGCCGCAAAAGCCTGCGTTTTAGCGGGAATGCGGGGGAATTTTGGGTGGTGGAAATGCCGCGTGCCGTTTCGTGACCTAGCGTTTAACAGAGTCTCCTGTTTCTGACGCTTTTGATGGTTCACTCCGATGAATTTGCAGGCCGCCCTTTCTCGCAATCTTCAGCCCTCTGCCGTGGTGGCTGGGATGATTATGGGGATGCTTCTGATCGCGTGGGCCGACTCGGGGACGATCGAGCCGCTGGGGATTCGGCCGGTGCCGGACGCTTCGCGAGGCCATGATTTGCCCGAGGCGCGGCCGACGTTGGATCACGTCGAACCGGTCCGTGAGACTCAACCGGAAGTCCAGGAAACACTCGTCGGCGTGGCGGCGTCGCCGGTTTCGGCTGCGGGTGCCGCGGCGGCTCCGGTGGACCCGCATCTGGTGATCGGCAGCGAAACGTGTGTGAAGTGCCACGAGAACGAGGTGAAGGTTTGGCGATCGACGCCCCACCATCGCACGTTCGATGAATTGCACCGCCGCCCGGAGGCCAAAGAGATCGCGTCGCGGTTGGGGATCCGGTCGATCAAGCACGACGGTCGCTGCGTGAATTGTCATTACACACAACAAGTCGATGCCGGCAGCGGGAACGTTCACGCGATCGAGGGTGTCTCGTGCGAGTCATGCCACGGTGCGGCGGCTCGGTACCTGGACGTGCACCACGACTATGGCGGCGAACATGTCACGCGGGCGATGGAAAGCCCACAGCACCGCAGCGAACGGCTGCGCCGCAGCATCGCGTTGGGGATGCGTAATCCGGTAAACGTTTATTTGGTCGCCCAAAGTTGCCTGCGGTGCCACACGACGGCGGACGAGGAGTTGGTGAATGTCGGCGGTCACTCACCAGGAAGCCTCGAGTTTGAGTTTGTCTCGTGGAGCCAAGGAACGATTCGACACAACTTTGTTCGTACCGATGGCCGGCAGAACGACCCGAGTTCGCTGGGGCGGCTGCGTTTGATGTTCGTTTCGGGAATGATCGCGGAGTTGGAAGCAGGACTGCGGGCGACGGCGGTGGCGACAGAGAAAGCGAAGTACGGGATCACGGCGGCACAACGAACCGACCGAGCGGGCAAGCGTCTCAAGAGCGTTTCGCAAAAGGTGTCTTCCCCGATCATTGATGAAATTTTGAACGTGTTCGGCAGCGTGAAGCTGCGTCTGAACAACGAGGCGGAGTTGACGCGTGCGGCGGAAGCCATCGCGACGCTGGGGTATCGTTTCGCAGCCGAGACGGATCCGAATTCGCTCGCAGGGCTGGACGCGTTCATCCCGCCAACCAATCGGTGGAAGTGAGCCGGCGGGCGAGAAGGAGTTGCGACGGAATTGCCGGAACGACGCTGCATGCGGTCCGGCGTACAAAATCACGCGGTCCGGCGTACAAAATGATGTGAAGTGATTGGCTGGTGTGCGTTCGCACCGGTTGGGATGCGCCGAGGTGTTTTGAACGGATCACGAGATCGATCTCGGTTTGTCCGTCTCGGAGGTCGGGGCCTGCGGGATCTGCGGGGCCTGCGGGACCTACGTTGGCTCGCGCGGGTGATCTTGCGGTCGGTGGGGTTGCCGGGGTAGGTAAGGGAGGATGCTTTCTTGGGCCGGATCGTTCTTGAGGAACGACTCGTCTGTGCAAAGCGGGATGTGTTTGCTTCCGTTGCCTGATTTACCGCCATTTTCGCTCGACCATCGTGACCAGAATCGATCGCTACATTCTGATCCTCTTTTTGCGCACGGTGTTGGTGTGTTTCCTGTCGCTCGCGGGGATCTTTATCGTCTTCCACGCGTTTACGGCGTTCGATGACTTGGTCGCTCAAACGCGAAACGGGGACAGCCTGCCGTGGGTCGCGTTTCGTTTTTATGGGCCGTACCTGATCATGTTGTTCGACATGACCGGGGCGATCATCTCGTTGCTGGCGTTTCTGTTCACGGTCGGTTGGCTGCGGCGGACCGGTGAGTTGACCGCGACGTTGTCCGCCGGTGTTTCCCATGGCCGAATATTCCGTCCGATGGTGATCGCGTCGGGGGTGATCATCGTTTCGCAGTTGTGTTGCCGTGAGATGGTGATTCCGCATTTCCGCAGTTCGCTGACGATGAAGGCGGAAGACCTTGACGGCGAAATCGAGCAGGCGGTGCGTCCGACATTCGACCAATTTGCGGGTATCTTGATCGAAGGTGCGACCCTTCGCACGAAGGCTCAAACGATCGAACACCCGAACTTTCGCATCGACACGGAATACGAGGGATTTGGTGATCTGTTGATCGCGGACGAAGCGGTCTGGATGGAACCGGGGCAGACGCGAACCGGGATCGGCGAGAGTGCCGTCACTCGAGCATCGGGGCCGCCTGTGGCTGGGTACTTGCTCCGCAATGTGAAAGAGCCCGAAGGCATTCACCGCATCGCGTCGGCGGGACGTGGAGAACAACCGGTGTTGATGACGCCGGCGGATCATTCTTGGTTGCATCCGGGAGAATGTTTCCTGGTCACTTCGGTGCATCCGAACATGTTGCACACCGAGGACACCGCGACGCGCCTCGCCTCGGTGTTGGAATTAAGCGGACGTGTTCGCAACCCGGCGGTGCACAGCAGTTTGGCGTTGCAGACCCAGGTGCATGAACGAATCGTTCGTGCGCCGTTGGACTTTGGACTCGTCATGTTGATTTTGCCGTTGGTCGTGAACACGCGAGGTCGCAAACTGTTCGTGCTGATCGGAGCGGCGGTCGGAATGGTGCTCGCGTTCTTCGCGTTGAAAACGCTGGCGAGCGCGCTGGGCGGAAGCGGGACGCTGTTCGCTCCTGGCATCGCGGCGTGGTTGCCGCTGTTGGTGGTCTGCCCGATCGCCTACGTGCGACTGCGAGCCGTTCAACATGTTTAATCGGTTGATCGGTTAGTCGATTGACAGTTCGCACAGGCACGGTGAGGCCAATCGCAGAGGCCGCAGGTTTATGTGCGTGAAGTCTGGCGATTTCAACCAAGCGGAGACTGCGCGAGGCGTCTTGGAATTCTTTAGTAGTCGATCCGTTCACCGGCAGCGTCGAAGCGTGCGTCGAAGTCGATCTGTTCGAGGTACTCTTTGAGTGCGACGACTTCGCGGGGTTCGAGTTGATCTTCGATCGAGTCGACCGCTTCGGTGATCAAGCCCAGCATGCGGGCAACCTTGAGGTAGTCGAAGCGGTCGTATGTTTCGCCGGGGCTGGATCGTTTGGCGAGCGATTCTTCGATCGGTTTGCGAAACGGTTTGAGGGCTTCGTGGTCTAGCGGTTTAGGCCAGTACAACTCGCCGGTTTGCATGTTGATTTGTGACTTGCTCAGCCTCTCATAACGCGAACGCTCCATCACTCGTTTGTAGGCGGCGACGCGGTCTTCGGTTTGCTGCGAGTTTTCGTCTGCGCGTAGTTGCCGAAGTTCGTAATATTGCTCGACGCGTTCTTTGCGGTTTTCAAGGCGCCGGTTGAGGGCCTCTTGAAGTTGCACGGCGGAGAGCGATCGCAGGTACGCTCCCTTGCCGAGACCTCGGGCATAGTCGCCGCTGGCTTCGAGAATGTCACCCGCCGCGGTAGAGGCTCCGTCGTCGAACAGACCGTCGTCGGCGCGTAGCGGCGATAAAATGCAAAACGAGAATGCGAGTGGCATGGCGAGGAGCACGATGCGTTGAGTGAAGCGTTGCATGAGAGCGTTTGAGGGTTGGGTGTTGGCCGGGGAGCGGTGCGACCGCGGTGCCGCGTCGGACTGATGGGTGAGCGAGCGAGTTGAGTGCTGATCGTTCAGCCTGCCTTTGGGCAGACGGAGGGTGCGCGGATTAACGCAGCACGTAGAAGTAGAAAGCGATCGCGCCTAGGATGGCGATCAAGACGATCGGGTAGGTGAGGCCGACGACCGCGAAAGGTGCTTCGGGGGTTTGCTCGCCGAGAGGTTCGTCTCTCGATTGCACCGAGTCAGTAATTTTTTCGCGAACGGGTTTTTCTTGCGTGTCCATAGTGGGCTCCATTTCAAAGGTTTAGCAGGCTGGATTGCTTGCTAAAGAAGAGGGGAGCACGTTGTATGCCAAACCGCAAAGGAGACCAGTTGGAGCGGGATTGTCGGAACGGTGGTGCGCTTGGTCCGGCCTGCAAAATGATGCGAAAGGATTGGCCGGTGTGCGTTGGCACGGTTGTGAGTTGAGAACCGTGGCTAACGCGGGTTGGCCGATGGCGGTGGTTCGGGGAGCGGCGTTGCGATTATGGTTTTTTCCATTCGACCGGTTTGCGGCGTCGTGGGTATAGTTCCGTGCAGAGGCCGCATTTGGTCCCGTCGCATCCTCTCGCGGTGCAGTGTTCGCGACCGTAGAAGATGATCTGCAGGTGCAGGCGGTTCCAACTGGATTCGGGAAAGAGGCGTTTGAGATCTCGTTCGGTTTGCACAACGCTCTTACCGGATGACAAACCCCAGCGTTGGGCGAGACGATGGATGTGCGTGTCGACGGGAAAAGCGGGGTGACCGAAGGCTTGGGACATCACGACGCTCGCGGTTTTATGTCCAACGCCTGGTAGCGCCTCGAGCTGCTCGAACGTCTGTGGAACCGCGCTGCCGTGTTCGTTGACAAGAATCGTCGAAAGCCCCGCGAGCGATTTAGCTTTTTGTTTGGACAGTCCGAGTGGCCGGATGATATCCAAAATGGCGGCTTCGCCGAGTTCCATCATTTGTTGTGGCGTGCCGGCGACTTCAAAAAGGGCCGGCGTGACCTCGTTGACCTTCTTGTCGGTGCACTGCGCACTGAGCAGTACCGCGACGAGCAGTGTGAATTCGTCGCGATGGTCGAGTGGAATCGGAGGGTCCGGGTAGAGTTCTTCGAGTCGCTCGAGAACGACCGCGGCTCGTTCAGCTTTGAGCACCGATCAGGTTCGCTTTCATGTGAGTCGAACGGAGGCGCCGCGGGGTGAAGCGGTGAGATGGAAACACGTTGTACCGGCGTTTCTCGCCCCCGCGTGCGACCGAACTGCGGCGCGTGAGTGGGGTGCTGTTTTACGTGCGTCGAACGAGATCGGGTAGGTGGGGCTCGTTGCGGCGGGTGCGAGCCCCGGGAAGACACGCCTACGTGGGGTGGGCGTGATTAGATTTGGTAGTTGAGTTCGGGGTGGGAGTCGCCTTTGGATTCTTCACTGCCGCGTACCCGGAGTTGTGGTTTTTCGAGGACAACGGTTGTGCCCGGCGAGACACTGCGGGTGATCCAAACGCTCGATCCGATTACCGAATCACGCCCCACTACGGTTCGTCCGCCGAGGATGGTGGCGTTGGCGTAGACGACGACGTTGTCTTCGATCGTTGGGTGTCGTTTCTGGCCTCGGATGAGTTGACCGTCCGCATCGGTCGGGAAGCTCAACGCACCGAGCGTGACGCCTTGATACAGTTTGACGTGGCGGCCGATTTCGCAGGTTTCTCCGATAACCACACCGGTCCCGTGATCGATGAAAAAGTAGTCACCAATCGTTGCACCGGGGTGGATATCGATCCCGGTTTGTTGGTGTGCCCACTCGGTCATCATCCGTGGAATGAACGGAACATCGAGTTGAACGAGTTCGTGAGCGATGCGGTAAACCGTGATCGCTTCGAAACCGGGATAGCAGAAGACAATCTCGTCGGTCGTTTGGCAGGCTGGGTCGCCCGCGAATGCGGCTTCGACGTCGGTGGCGAGTGTCTTGCGGAGTTTGACGATCCGCTTGAGCAGCTCGATCGTCATCGCTTGCCCTTTGGCCTCGAAATCGATCTGGTCGACGCAGTCATCGTGCTTTTGTTTGACGCGATGTTCGTGCTGCAGCGCACGTCCGATCTGCACGGTAAGTTGATCGTGCAAGGAATCGACCAAGCCGCCGACGTGATAGCGAATGTTGCCGGCATGCAGATTGGTGTGGCGACGATAGCCGGGATACAAGATGTCCTTGAGGTCAACGAGAATGTTGACGACGGCTTCGTAACTGGGCAGTGGACAGTGGCCGAGGTGGTTGATCGAATCGTCCGCGGTGTAGGTCGCGACGATCTGTTCGGTCAATTCGGGCAGTGATTCCTTCAGTCGGAAATCGGAGGCCATCGGAAACTCACCTCAATGAACATCGAATCAAGAAGAACAGTTGGGACCAACCCCACGATCGCTGCGACGACTCCGGTGGTTGTGCACCGTTTCTTCGTCGCCGGCATTTTTTGCCAGCGATCATTCTATGGCGGAAGCACACCCTGCCAGTGTGCTTTCCTTAGGGACCGATCTCCGTGAGACCGGTTCGCCGTATTTTTCGCCGCGTCGGCTCAGGGGCCGATCGATGGCGGGTTGGCCATCAAGAAGTCCCGAGGACCGCGGTGGGTGTAGTACGGGTACGCGACTTGCGCGGTCGGGGCACCCGGGGTGAACGGTTGGCTCGCAACCGCCGCACCGGCTTGGTGGCCGAGGCAACCAGGGTTCAGGTGCGAGCTGTAGTCGAGTCCGCCTTGTTGCCATCCGAGTGGTCCGGCTTGGCAACCGGTACGACCGCATCCGGTATGGCAACCCAGGATCTTGCCCCGAGTTTTGCCAAGCAGTCCGCCACAACGTCCGTCGTTGCAGGATCCGCAATCGCCGTTGCAGGATGCACACTGCCCGGTGCTGCAGGCCCCGCTACCGCAAGTACCTGTCGAGCAAGTCCCGGTGCTGCAACTGCTGCAATCGCCAGCCGGGGCGGCACAAGTCGAACATCCGCCGCGTGTGTTGTGGTGGAGACATCCGGTGCTCAGGGCCATCACGCCGAGCATCGATCCGATTAAAAGCCAACGATTCATTCTCGAATCCCTCTACCTTGCGGTCAGTTGTGTTGTCTAGTGACGCGATTCTTCGATCGCGGGTCTGCGTCACTAACGGTTTCGGCTGCAACGATCGCTGTGATGCACACAATCGGCGTAAGCAGCACCGAACGCATCAACCGCCCCCCGCACAAATTACCTAAAGTGCCATTTGCGGCTGCGGGATGGTGTTTTGGGGCGAATCGAATGAGGGGAGAGGGTGTTTTCGGGGCGGGGTGGCCCGGTTGGAGTGAAGCCTTTCGGCGACTCGGTGGTGGGGATTGCCGGAATTGGGCTTCCCTGGGGCCGGCATGCAGAACTTCGCCGGGTCCGGCATGCGGAACTACGAGGAGGGAACAAAACGGCGTGAACCAGTTGGCCGAATGTGTTTCAGCAGTTGGGCAGGCGGCGGAGTTTGGTGGCGTCCAGGTCGAGACCCATTTCGGTGATCATGGCGACCAACTCTGACTGCCCACGCAGTTTGAGCTTCTGGGTGATCGATGATTTGTGACGTTCGATCGTCTTCGGACTGCGGAACAGAAGTTTGGCTACGCGAGGAACGCTCATGCCGTGGCCGAGCAGGATGGCGACCTCGAGTTCGCGTCGCGTCAGGACATCGAGCGGTCCGAGGCCGATGAAATTTGTGTGTACCTCTTCGATCGGTTCTCGCGTATCAATCTCGTCGTGCCCGCCGCTGGTCCGTGTGATCACGATCACTCGATTGAATGGTGGCGACGTGTCTCCGATCGGCCACACGTTCGAGCATATTCGTTTGCCGTGATAAACGTGTGTGATCGAGAGAGGTTTGTTTTCTTCAATCACACGGGCAATCATCGCCATGCGTTCGGCGGTGTATTCGGCCGAGTGAAAATCACTGATCTTCTTGCCCGAGTAGTCGATGTCGGTGCACTCCGAAAATAACAACATCGCGGTGTCGTTGACGAACAGAAGTCGTCCTTCGGCATCCGTGATGCTCACGCCGACGCCTGCCGTTTTCGTCACCGCCGCCCATAACGACATCGGATCGATTTGGGGCGGGTCGATGCGATCGTGGCGAGTGGGAGCGACGCGTTCCGGCGTGCCACGATCCGTAGAGCCAGGCGACGTTTGACGTGGGGGAGGGTCAGGCATGTCGGGGACGTGTTCAAGAAAAGAGAATTGTGAACAAAAGTCGACGAGATGAGGTGATCGACTCATAGATTACCCCGGTCGCCCACCCAATACTACTCAAACCCTGAGCACTTCAGAACGGTGCTGACGCGGCAACGGTGCGAGTCGATGACGAACCTCACCAAACGGCTCGGAGCCGACCTGGTTAGCTCACGACCTGGCTCGCCACGGAAGGAACAACCAGCCATGGATGGCATTTTTTTACCTGCGGCCGAGTGGGTGGATCAGGTGAGCGAATTGAAGGGTAGGTAAGTTTGCCAAGCGTTCCAACCGGCATTGCGAATCACCGAATGTATTGGCGACTTGCGCTACGCTCTTAAGCCCCCATTCTCGATCTGGTGATGTCTTCCTCTTGCGTGACCGTTCGCACTCGCGGTTGGTTGTCTATGTCGAACAGGGTTGCGAGGTTGCAGCATCACGGTTTGTGATCATTGAGTACCTTACCTCGAAATTTTCCATCGCCGATGTTCTACTATCTGACCCTCCATCGGATTTTCAAGGCACAGGAAAATGAGCGTGTTGCATCGACTTATCGCCCAGTTGAAGTCGCGATCACATTCGTACTGGGATTCGTTTTCATTCGTGGGGCTTGTGTTCGCGACGCTGTTCTTTTGCGGTTCGGTCACGCCGTCGTTGTTGCCACGACCCTATTTTGTGCAAGGTGTCCTGTCCGGTTTCTCGTTGGCGATCGGCTATGGCGTCGGTGTTTTTCTACTATGGTGTTGGGCGTTTCTCGAACTGCCGCATCCGGCTGAGAAGTTGGCGATCCGGTTCAAGCAGGCTTCGGTGATCGGAACGAGTCTGGTGTTTTTGGGATCGACGTGGCGGGCAACGGAGTGGCAAAACTCAATCCGAGAGCGAATGGAATTGCCGCCGGTTGAGTCGGCCGCGCCGTTCTGGTTTTGCGTGATCGCGATTCTGGTCGCCTGCGTGTTGGTCACGATTGTTCGCTTGATGATCTTTGGTGGACGCAAACTGTCGCGAGGTCTCGAACGATTTGTTCCACGCCGGATCGCGATTTCGGTGAGCACCGTGGTGGTGTTGATCGTGGCGACGATGATTGCCAACGGTGTCGTCGCGCGGGGGCTGTTGAATGTCGCAGACGGTTTTTTCTTGAAAGCAGATCTGCTGATCGACGACCAAATCGAGCAGCCGAGTCGTAGCCTCGCGTGCGGCAGCGAAGACTCGTTGGTCGATTGGGAGTTGATCGGCCGACGTGGGAAAGACTTCATCGCGGGAGGTCCGACGCGGGAAGAGATTGCCGCGTTCACGGGAGAGGAGGCGATGCACCCGATCCGCGTTTGCGTGGGGATGCGATCGGTCGACGGGGAAGACGCTCGGGCGGAACTCGCGTTTGAAGAACTCAAACGAGTCGGCGGTTTTGATCGCGAGGTTTTGATCGTGGCGACACCGACCGGAACCGGTTGGCTCGACGAGGGTGCGGTGGATACGGTCGAGTATCTGCACCGCGGTGATACGGCGATCGTCAGTGCGCAGTATTCGTATCTGCCGAGTTGGATCACGATCCTGGTTGACCCATCCCGGTCGCGCCGATCGGCATCGGCGTTGTTCGATAAAGTTTATGCTTACTGGACGACGTTGCCCAAAGAGGAACGGCCCCGGTTGTATTTGTTCGGGCTGAGTTTGGGATCGTTCGGTTGTGAGGACGCGGCGGATTTGCTCGAAACGTTCCAGGACCCGATCAACGGTTCGGTACTGAGCGGGCCGCCCTTCCCGAGCCACCAGTGGCAATCGTTGGTCGCCGGCCGGAACCCGGATTCACCGGTTTGGTTGCCGACGTTCCGGAATCAATCGATGGTGCGATTCACATCGCAAATCAACACGCTCAACAGCGGCAAAGCTTGGGGGCCGATCCGCAACGTTTACATCCAATACGCGAGCGACCCGATGGTTTGGTTTTCTCCATCGTTGGCTTGGCATCGACCCGAATGGCTGACCTCGCCGCGAGGCCCTGACGTTTCACCGGGGCTGCGTTGGTACCCGATCGTCACGTTCCTGCAGATTGCGTTCGACCTGCCGATGGCAACCAGCGTCCCGATCGGCTACGGGCATAACTACGCGCCGGCGAACTACATCGACGCCTGGAACGCGGTGACCCAACCGGAAGGATGGTCCAACGAGGACCTCAGCCGGTTGAAGCAATTGTTTCGTCCAACCACGGAATGAGGCAACGCGAGAACGAAACCGACGGGAAAATGGATTGAGCACCGTTGGCGTGGGATTGCCGCAACGGCGCTGCGTTGGGTCCGGCTTGCAGAACGATGCGAATTAATTAGCCGGTGTGTGTTCGCACCGGTTGGTCCGTGAGAACCGCGGCTAGCGCCGATCGGCTGGTGGGGCCCACACGTGCTCGGGCATGCCGCGATCGGCAGCAGGATCGTTGACACTATCGACGATGGGTGCGAAATGCCAGTCGCAAAATGAGAAAACACCGCTAGTCGCAATTTGAGATTGCGGCTATTCTGGCGATGTCGGTCTTTTTGCCGACCATGGCGTCTCCACCGGAGCACCACTGACGGGGCCCAAAAGGATTCACCTCTATTTCGCCTCTGTCTTGTTCCATCTCGCTTTTTCCCGCTCGTCTTGGGGCGGTTCGAGGTGGCGGAACCAGCCAAAACGCACGTCATTGCGAGCGGATTGTTGGTGACGGGCCGGAATCGGGGCGTCCAGCCATGCTTCTGCGTTGATTCTTGAAGGCTTGCATTAACGATGACGGTTTGCCGGGGTGTTCGAGGTGCGACAACAGTCGACACCGATAACCGAGACGAGATTTTGAAGGCGACGACGCAACTGCTCGCGCTGATGATTCGTCGCAACGACATCCAAACCGCCGACCTGGCCAGTGCGATCTTTACCGTGACCAAGGATCTGCAGAGCGAATTTCCTGCCCTCGCGGCCCGGCAACTCGGGTTGCTCGAAGTGCCGCTGTTGTGCAGTTACGAGGTGTCCGTCGAACGGTCGCTGCCTCGTTGCATTCGTATCCTGTTGCACTGGAACACCGATCGCAGCCAATCGGAAATTCATCACATCTATATTCGTGAGGCCGTCAAACTTCGTCCCGATTTGAGTCAATTGCCCTCGGTTGATTTCGAGGAACTCGAGCAATGGATTCAAGAACACTTGCGAGACGACCTTTGAAACTGCACTGGATCGCATCCACATCATTGAGCCTCGTGCGGGCGGTTCAGACCTGTGCGGCGCCGCACTTTCACGGTCCGAAAACCAACGCGGGTGTGAAAAAGTCGATGGGCGGATTTGCGCTCAAAGACGCCGGTGCGATGTCGCAGTTCATCACGGATTCCGAGCGTGTCAGCGAGCGGTTGATTTCCGCATCGGTATCCGAACGCGAGTTTTGGGATCACCTCAGCGACGAATTGATTTCCGCGGGGAACGACACGGCCATCACTCCGCAGCTCTGCGAGGTCGCGTTGCTGCGTTCGGGCCACTCGCAGTTGCAGTCGGATCAGACCGCCGCGGCGATCCACCGTTCGATTGACAATTGTCGTCGGCTGCTCGTGACCGACTCGCCACGGTTTGCCGATCAACTGCGTTTGCGTTACGCGCCTCTCAAACAAGCCTACGAGGCATACGGCCCGGGCATTGTTCGTTCGATCGGCAAACAAATTTGGAGCGGCTCGCCGCCGGCCAATTGGTGGCCCAAACGGGTTACCGTCCACGCGGTCACGCCCCTGCACAGTGGCGCCGCCGGACGCAGCAGTTACCAGGCCTGCGTGTGGATCGAAGCGGTCCTGACGGACATTTCGCCGAACGTTCCGGAGTGGTTGCGGTTGGTCTATCAGCTCACGCAGATTGCCGTGGACGGTCACACCCGAACGCATCTCACGGGCGGGTCCGGGACGACCGCGGTGTTGGGAACGGGCGGAGTTCTGAAAAGCAAATCGGCCAAGCCGATCTCGGGCAAACCGATCTCAACGAACCCGGCCCCCACCGGGAAACCGTCAAATGCGAACCCGGTGTCCTCCGCCGACGTATCGCAGGGGGCCGGTGCGAGCGACGGTACGTCGGGCGGCGACAGTAAACCGGGAACGGAGTTACCGTGGGCTCTCGGCAGCATACCGGTCGTGTTGCACCAAGCGGCCGAGGCGGGGCTGCTCTCCGGTGATTCGCTGCCGATTGAACAAACACTCGACCTCTGGTGGCAATCCGAGGAAACCTTCATGCAGTCATCGCTCGCGACGTCATCGAGTGAAATCGCTTTGGACCGCAGCGTCCCTGAAACCGCCAATGTGCTGGCCCGTTGGTGGGACGAACACGGTCGCGACGCCACGGCGTTTCCGATCGCGCTCAAACAGCTCGCCAAAATGCTTGCCTCCCCGACCGACATGAAAGGACGATGATGGCCGCCTACCTCGCCGTCCAAACCGGTCAAGAGAAGGGGATTCAGTATCCGCTCGACCCCGAACGCCCGATGCACATCGGCCGCGCGATCGGGTGCGACATTATGTTGTCTGACCCCAACAGCAGTCGTTTCCACGCGGTCGTTTATTACGAAGACCACTCCTGGCATTTGCGGGACACGAACAGTCGCAACGGCACTCTCGTCAACGGTCAACGCGTCGACGACGCTCGGTTAGTCGATCAAACCAAAATCGTGATCGGCAAGACCTCGTTGCAATTGGTCAGCACCGACGACGATCCGGCCGGCGCCGATGCGCTCTCGCAAACGCTTTACCACGACATCGATCATTGGAAGGCTCGCGAGTCGGATGTGGTGCGCGAGGCCGGTGAACTCGTCGCCCAGCCGGAACATTTGCTCGACCTGTATCAACTGAGCCTTTCGCTGCTCAATGGCCAGAAGCCGAGCGAGGTGATCGACACGACGTTGGAATTGCTGCTCGATCGGACCGGCGTGGATTTGATCGCGTTAGCGGTCGACGGCGGTGACGGGCGTTGGAAAGTCCGCCGGCAGTACCCGCAGAAAAGCACACCTCTGAAGTTCGATCGGGCCCAACTCAAACGCGTCGCCAAGGGAGGCGAGGTGTTCATCAGCGAACACCCGGGCACCGTCGAGAGCGGCGGCAAGGCGATACATTGCCTGATCGTGCCGATCATCGAAGAAGACAAGTCGCTCGGCGTGTTGATTTTTCATCAAAAGGGACACACATTTTCTGATTCGATTGTGGATCTCGCCGTCGGCGCCGCGGGGTTGCTCGCGATGGGCCTGACGCAGTCGACCGTTACAGAAAACCTGCGTGTCGAAAACCAACGCATCGCGGATCGCAACGCGGACCAGGGCGAGTTGGTCGGCGACAGCAAAGTGATGCGGAAACTGAAAGAACGAATCGCTCGTGTAGGGCGGGCCAACGGATCGGTTCTGATCCGCGGCGAAAGTGGTTCGGGGAAGGAACTCGTCGCCCGTGCGGTGCACCGCGCCAGCAATCGCAACGATCGTCCGATGCTGACCGTGAACTGCGCGGCGATACCTCGCGACCTGCTCGAAAGCCAACTGTTTGGGCACAAGAAGGGATCGTTCACCGGTGCCGACAGCGATCACGCGGGTCTGTTCGAACAAGCCGACCAGGGCACGCTGTTCCTCGACGAGATCGGCGAGATGACTCTCGAAGGCCAAGCCAAGCTGTTGCGGATCCTGGAAGGGCATCCGTTCCTTCCGGTCGGTGCGAGCAAGCAGGTCAGCGTCGATGTGCGGGTGATTGCGGCGACCAACCGGGACCTGACGGACTTTGTCCGCGACGGTCGTTTCCGCGAAGACCTCTACTACCGGTTGAGCGTTTTTGAATTGCCGGTGCCGCCGCTGCGTGATCGTGGCGAGGACATTAATACGTTGGTTGACCACTTTCTCGCGCACTTCCTCAAACAACACGGCCGGCCACAACTCGCGTTGTCCGACGACGCCCGTGAACGCCTGCTGACCTACGCGTGGCCGGGCAACGTGCGTCAACTGCGAAACGTGATCGACAGCGCCGTCGTGATGGCCGATGAACCGGAGATCGTGGCCGAAGACCTCGGGCTGCGTGACGCCGGGCTGTCGAATATTGACACGCTGCGGATCGACGTTTGGGAACGAAGGCTGATCGAAAAAGCTCTTAACCGGACCAGCGGCGGGGTGCCCGAAGCGGCGAAGTTGCTGGGCATCAGCCGAGCGACCGCGTATCGCAAAATCAGCGAATACGACATCGACCGCACGTGAGTGCCGCACGCGGCGAGCCGGGCGTGCACCGCCGAGCCATCTTGTCGGCACCGGGGTCGCGTGGCGACGTCAATCCGATCGTCGCGATCGGCCGCGAACTCTCTCGGATGGGTTTCGAATGTCACGTCAGTGTCGCCGAACCGTATGCCGAAATCGTCGAGAACGCGGGACTGACCGCGAACGTGGTGATCGATCGCGAGACGTTCGATCGCGTGGTCTCGCAGTCGCAGTTTTGGCGGCCATGGACGGGAGCGAGACGGGTGCTCACGGAAGTCGCCGAGAAGTTTTTCAAACCGCACTTGAGTTTGCTCGATCGACTTTTTGTTCCCGGATCGACGGCCGTCGTCGCCCACCCGCTGGACTTTGCCGCCCGCGTGTTTCGTGACGTCACGCCCGAGTGCCGGTTGTCGAGTGTGCATTTGGCGCCGGCGATGATGCGATGTCCCGAGTCGCCGCCGCGTCTGCTGCCTGATCGCGGATGGACGCGGGCGGTGTTGCCCGAGGGGTGGCCGCGGCTGAACCGACTGACGTATTATCTCGCCGACGTCGCGTTTCTCGATCCCGCGCTCGCACCGGTGATTAACAACGAGAGAAAGTTCAGAGCCGACCTCGCCTCGGTGCGCCGTCTGCTCAACCAGTGGTGGCACTCGCCGGACCAGATTCTCGCGTTGTATCCGCGTTGGTACGCACCGGAAATTGCGGAACAGTATGCACGACCGCGAGGCGATGCACCGGCGATGCAATTTGTCGGCTTCCCGCTCGATGATGGTGTTGGCGTTGAAGAAGCGAATTCGCAGGAAACGAACCGGCACGAAACCGCAATCGATCGCCGCGCTGCCGCCGAGCCGCTACCGCGAGACAAACCGCTGCTGGTCACCACCGGATCGGCGCATCACGGTAACGCATCGTTTGTGACACGCGTCGCCGAGATCGCGTCTGCGTCCGGTGTCAGCGTCGCTTGGTGTTGCCCATCGAATCCCGGTGGCGTGACCCATCCGAATATTCGCGGCGTCGGCTACATCCCGTTGGGGCAATGGTTGCCGCATTGCTGCGCGATCATTCATCACGGCGGGATCGGAACGACGAGCCGAGCCATTCACGCGGGAACGCCTCAACTGATCCGCCCGATGGCGTTCGACCAATTCGACAACGCCGCGCGAGTCGAACGGTTGGGCTTTGGAGTTTACCTGCGACGTGATGGCGATCTTGCGAGCGCGATTAATAAACTCCTCGTGATGACCGGTGGGCAAACCGTGTTGCCGCCCGCTGAACCGGATACGCGAGTCGCCGCCGTGCGTGCCGCGACACGGATCGCGGGCTTGCTCGAAACGTCTGCTGATGCGAATCCATCCGAGCCGCATCGTTAGGCGAGTTCGCCGATTTATTGCGACTCAAACGGTTGGCCTGCGGAATTTATAACGGTCAGTTGGGATAGGTCGTCGAGCGAGAAAATCACACCGGAAATTTATCTTTGCTGGCATTGTTCGAAACGTGCGCCGAACGTCATCGGCATGCGTGAAAAACGACGTGATTTACGCATGACAATTCAACGCTGATGAACACAAACTCACTTTCCCGCGCGCTCTGATATGCCGTTGTCAAAATAACGCCGCTGTGTAATAGTGTCGCACAAAGCTCACTCCGGTGAGCTTTCCCCAAATCTGACTTTGTTACATTTTTCACAAAGTGTTCGCGTTCATGCCCGCTACTCAACACCGCACGGTCATAAAACAAGGCCTTGATCTTCCCATTCTCGGTTGTCCCGAGCAGCGAGTCGAAGCCGGTCCTTTGGTTCGCACGGTGGCTTTGTTGGGCGACGATTACGTCGGCATGAAGCCAACCATGTTGGTGGCCGCGGGCGACCGTGTTTCGCTCGGCCAGCCACTCTTTGAAGACAAGAAGACCCCCGGCGTTGTCTATACATCGCCAGCGTCAGGAACCGTCGGCGAAGTCATCCGCGGCAACAAGCGAAAGTTCGAAGCGATCACGATCAACGTCGATGGTGACGACGCGATCGAATTCGAAAACGCCCGCGAGAAAGACCCCGTCGCGATCGGTGGTGACGCCGTTCGGTCGGTGCTCGTCGAAAGCGGCCTCTGGACCTCGCTCCGCACCCGTCCGTACGGCAAGGTGCCCGCGATCGATTCGACGCCGAGTTCGATCTTCGTCACCGCGATCGACACCAACCCCTTGGCCGCCGACCCATCGGTGGTTGTCAGCGAACGCAAGGACCAATTCGTTCTCGGGCTTCAAGCCCTCACGCAGCTCGGTGCCGGCAACGTTTACGTTTGCAAAGCCGACGGGGCCTCGGTACCCGGCGAAGAGGTCGCGGGGGTCACGTTCGCCGAGTTCGCCGGACCTCACCCCGCAGGACTTCCCGGCACGCACATTCATTTCCTTGATCCGGTCGGGCCAACCAAAACGGTTTGGCACATCGGTTATCAAGATGTCATCGCGATCGGTTCGCTGTTCCAAACCGGAAAGCTCGATCCGCGACGCGTCATTTCATTGGCGGGACCGAAGGTCAACCAACCACGGTTGATCGAAACCCGGCTCGGCGCCTGCATCGACGAGCTGCTCGAAGGCGCGGTCGATACCGAGTGCAAA
This sequence comes from Rhodopirellula sp. JB044, assembly GCA_043101355.1. Lineage (GTDB taxonomy): Bacteria > Planctomycetota > Planctomycetia > Pirellulales > Pirellulaceae > Rhodopirellula. The sequence goes on along the minus strand of JBICHZ010000413.1, from coordinate 5,595 downwards.
CTGCGTCCGATTTCGGGCTCGGTGCTCGACGGTCACACCGCCAAGGCTCCGCACAATTACCTCGGACGCTATCACCGACAGGTTTCGGTGATCGAGGAAGGTGACCACCGCGAATTCCTGGGTTGGCAGAAACCCGGGTTTGACAAATTCTCGGTCACTCGCGTTTTCGCATCGGCGATCAACCCGTCTCAGAAGTTCGCATTCACGTCATCAACCGGCGGCAGCGAACGAGCCATGGTGCCCCTGGGCACTTACGAGAAGGTGATGCCACTGGACATCTTGGCGACCCAGTTGTTGCGAGCGTTGATTGTCCGTGACACGGATTCCGCTCAAGCACTCGGTGCGTTGGAACTCGAAGAAGAAGATCTCGCGTTGTGCACGTTTGTGTGCCCAGGCAAGTACGAATACGGTTCGCTATTGCGACAAAATTTGACCACGATCGAACGTGAAGGCTAAATCAATATGAAACCACTGCGTGACGCTTTCGACCGCGTTCACCCCTTATTCGCAAAGGGGGGGATCTTAGAGAAAGCCTACCCTGTCTACGAAGCGACCGACACGTTCCTGTTCACTCCCGGTGAGACCGCCGAGGGTCGGACACACGTTCGCGACGGCATCGACCTCAAACGCATGATGATCATGGTCGTCGTTGCGTTGATCCCGGTGACCCTGTTCGGTATGTGGAACACGGGCTATCAAGCCAACACGGCCATCGTGCAGATGACCGAAGCCGACGTGCCGATCGAGTACGACTGGCACAACACGGTTCACACCGCGATCGGTCTGGGACACGATCCGGGTAACTTCCTCGACAACTTTGTGTACGGGGCGATTTACTTCCTGCCGATTTACATCGTTTGCATGTTTGTCGGTGGTCACGTCGAGATGGTTTTCTCGGTGCTGCGAGGCCACGAGATCAACGAAGGCTTCCTGGTGACCGGGTTGCTGTTTCCGTTGACTCTTCCGGCGTCGATTCCTTTGTGGCAGGTTGCCGTGGGGATTGCGTTCGGCGTAATCGTGGCGAAGGAAGTGTTCGGTGGGACGGGGCGGAACTTCCTCAACATCGCACTGACCGCTCGGGCGTTCCTGTATTTCTCTTACGCCGGTGACATCAGCGGTGACAAGGTCTGGACAGCGGTCGACGGGTTCAGCGGTGCGACCGCACTGGGCCAAATGGCGGTTGTCGAAAAGGGAGCGATCGAGTCGCTCAGCCAAGTCCAATACGTGTGGGGCGAGACCGGCGAGATCAGTTGGATGAGTGCCTTCCTGGGAACGATCCAGGGATGCGTCGGCGAGACCAGTGCGTTGCTCTGCTTCGTCGGTGCGTTGATCTTGATCGCGACCGGCATCGGTTCGTGGCGGATCATGTCGGGGGTTGTCCTCGGCGTGATCGGCACCAGTTTGCTGCTCAATTTCGTCGGCAGTGAAACCAACGCGATGTTCGAAGTTCCGTTTTACTGGCACCTCGTCATTGGCGGACTCGCCTTTGGGCTCGTCTTCATGGCAACCGACCCGGTCAGCGCCTCGATGACCGAGAAAGGCAAATGGATCTACGGCGGACTGATCGGCTTCATGACCGTCCTGATCCGAGTCATCAACCCCGCATTCCCCGAGGGGATCATGTTGGCGATTCTGTTCGGCAACGTGTTCGCCCCATTGATTGATTATTTCGTCGTCCAAGCAAACGTCCGCCGGAGGGTCGCCCGCTATGCCAGCTAAAGATTCGGTTCCAGGAACGATCCTGATCGCGGCGCTGTTGTGTGTCGTCTGTTCGCTCGCGGTGAGTGCCGCCGCGGTAGCACTGCGTCCATACCAGATCGCCAACGAGGTCCTCGACCAACAAAAGAACATCCTCGACGCCGCAGGCTTGCCAACCGACGAGTTCGGTAAACCCGCATCGGAGTTGTCCAAGAAAGAGATCGATAACCTCTACACTTGGATCAGCGAACAAATGGTTGACCTCGACACCGGCGAGGAAAACAACGAAATGGATCCGACCAAATTCGACTTGGTCGAATCGGCAACGGACCCAACCTTGTCGACCGAGATCGTTCCCGATCCGTACGACCCCGGCGAAGACCGTCGCCCGAAAACGATGAAGGTTTACTTCGTCCGCAAAAACGGCGAAGGCCCGATCCGCCAAGTCGTCTTGCCGATCTACGGCAAGGGACTGTGGGGAACGCTCTACGGTTACCTCGCACTCAAGAGCGACCTCGAGACGATCCAAGGGATCACGTTCTACCAGCATAAAGAAACGCCCGGCCTCGGCGGTGAAGTCGATAACCCGGCCTGGAAAGCGCAGTGGAACGGTCTGAAACTGTACAACGAGAAAGGCGAACCCGCCGCACAGGTCTTCAAAGGACCGGCACCGGACGCCGACCCGTACAGCGTTGACGGTCTGTCGGGCGCCACCATCACGAGTCGTGGTGTGACCGCCCTGGTTCAGTACTGGGCGAGCGAACAGGGTTATGGCCCGTTCCTTGAAAAACTCGGCGAGAAGATCAAACAGGAAGCCGCCGATGCCGACACCGCGTCGGTGACTGCTCCCGCGAGCGACCTTTCCGCAGAAGCCGTCCGCAGCGAAGAACTGCTGTCGGACGCAAACCACATCGACACACTGCCCATTACCTCGACGATGAAGGTTGGAGCTTAATTATGTCTCAAAAACCAGTCGACGTGCTCGTCGACCCGATTGTCAACAACAACCCGATCGCTCTGCAGATCCTTGGGATCTGTTCGGCACTCGCGGTGACGACCAAGATGGAAACGTCGCTCGTCATGGCACTCGCCGTGGTGTCGGTGACGGCATGCAGTAACCTCGCCGTGAGTGCCATCCGGTCCTACATCCCGAGCAGCATCCGGATCATCGTGCAGATGACCGTGATTGCGTCGCTCGTGATCGTCGTCGACCAATTCCTCAAGGCCTTCCTGTTCGACATCAGCAAACAACTGTCGGTGTTCGTCGGACTGATCATCACGAACTGTATCGTGATGGGACGTGCCGAAGGCTTTGCCATGAAGAACTCCGCCGGGATCAGTTTCCTCGACGGGATCGGCAACGGTCTCGGTTACGGATTCGTGCTCGTCGTGGTCGCATTCTTCCGTGAACTCTTCGGCAGCGGCTCGCTGTTCGGCATCACGTTGATGGAACTCGACCGCAACGGCGGTTGGTACGCTCCCAACGGCTTGATGCTCTTGCCACCGAGTGCGTTCTTCATCATCGGAATCATGATTTGGGTGATCCGACTCAACAAACCTGAACAAATCGAAGAGGCCTGAGAGAACCATGGCTACATTTGAAACTCACCTCAGCATTTTCCTGCAGGCCGTCTTCGTCGAGAACTTGGCCCTGGCCTTCTTCCTCGGGATGTGCACGTTCCTGGCCGTTAGTAAGAACGTGAAGGTTGCGATCGGTCTCGGCATCGCCGTGGTCGTGATCGAAACCATCACGGTTCCCGCGAACCAGTTGATTTACTCGCTGTTGCTCAAGAAGGGTGCCCTGACCTGGGCCAACGGGTTCATCCCCGAATCGACGATCAACTTCAGCGAAGTTGACTTGACCTTCCTCGGCTTCATCAGCTTCATCGGCGTGATCGCGGCGTTGGTTCAAATCCTGGAGATGTTCTTGGATAAGTTCCTGCCGTCGCTCTACAACGCTCTCGGTATTTTCTTGCCGTTGATCACGGTGAACTGTGCGATCCTCGGTGCATCGCTGTTCATGCAAGAACGCAACTACAGTTTCCCCGAATCGGTCACGTACGGATTCGGATGCGGCGTCGGTTGGGCTCTCGCGATCATGGCACTCGCGGGAATCCGTGAAAAACTGAAATATTCGGACGTTCCACCGCCACTCCGCGGTTTGGGAATCACGTTCATTACGGTTGGTTTGATGTCGCTCGCGTTCATGTCGTTCAGCGGTATCCAACTGTAGAGACGGTGACGCTCGTCGCGAGCAGTCAGTCGTCGCCACGCTTGCTCGAGCGAGCGTGGCACCGCCGCCCGAGGTGGCACCCCTTCAAACGAAAAAACCATTGGCCGGCTGAACCGCCCGCCACACCATTCAAGCCCGCCAACCATTCATGGCAGTGAGTCTTTCCTGATGTTAACGTCTACCCTTTTGATCGGTGCCGCTCCGAGTGCGATCGTTGCCGTCGGCGTCGCGATGTTCACACTCATCGTTTTGGCGCTCGTCTTGCTAATTCTCGCGGCAAAGAAACAACTCGTTTCTTCCGGTGCGGTCAAAATCCTGATCAATGACCAAAAAGAGATCTCGGTTCCCGCCGGCGGGAAACTCCTCGGTGCTCTCGCCGATGCGGGCATCTTCGTATCGAGTGCCTGTGGTGGCGGTGGTACGTGTGCCCAGTGCCGCGTGAAGGTCCAAGAAGGCGGCGGTGAACTGTTGCCAACCGAGGAAGGACACATCACGAAGAAGGAAGCCGCCGAAGGGGAACGCCTCAGTTGCCAGGTCGCTGTCAAACAGGACATGAAGGTCGAGGTTCCACCAGAAGCCTTCGACACCAAGAAGTGGGAATGCACCGTCCGCAGCAACAACAACGTTGCGACGTTCATTAAGGAGTTCGTCCTCGAACTGCCCGAAGGCGAAGAAGTCGACTTCCGTGCCGGTGGTTACATCCAGATCGAATGCCCACCCCACGAGATCCACTACAAAGACTTCGACATCGAAGAGCGTTTCCATCCCGATTGGGACCAGTACAAAATCTGGCGTTACGTTTCGAAGGTCGACGAGCCTGTCGTGCGAGCATACTCGATGGCAAACTACCCGGGCGAAAAGGGCATCATCATGCTCAACGTCCGTGTCGCGTCGCCACCACCACGTGCTCCCGAAGGAACTCCTCCCGGGAAGATGAGCAGTTGGATCTTCTCGCTCAAACCGGGCGACAAGGCCACGATCAGCGGTCCATACGGTGAGTTCTTCATCAAAGACAGCCAAGCCGAAATGGTTTACATCGGTGGTGGTGCCGGGATGGCTCCTCTGCGGAGTCACATCTTTTAATTGTTCAAACGCCAAAAGACCGACCGCAAAGTCAGCTACTGGTACGGCGGACGAAGTGCTCGTGAATTGTTCTATGTCGATCACTTCCGCGACATCGAAAAGGACTTCCCGAACTTCAAGTTCAACATCGCTCTTTCCGAACCCGCTCCGGAAGATAACTGGGACGGATACGTCGGATTCATTCACCAAGTGTTGCTCGACAACTACCTCAGCACGCACCCGGCACCGGAAGACATCGAGTACTACATCTGTGGTCCTCCGATGATGAACGCGGCTGTGTTCAAGATGCTCGATGACCTCGGCGTCGAACCAGAGAACATCGCATACGATGACTTCGGTGGCTGATCGAAATCACCCATGACCAAGCGAACTCGCATGACGCGACGTGGTTTCTCGCCCGTCGCGTTTTTTCTTATCACCGTGATCGCGACGAGCAACCAGCCCGTCGTGCCGCAGGTCGCCGCGGCAACCGGAGAGGGCTCGTCACCCCGAATGCTCGCCTTCCGTGGCGCGACGATGGGGACCACGTATTCGGTCAAAATCTCCGACCCTCCGATTGAAAACGACGCGGCGGAAACGTC